>NZ_JAESKU010000014.1:0-108358 GCF_017892255.1 Staphylococcus sp. GDY8P94P | reverse complement strand
GCACGCCGCCAGCGTTCATCCTGAGCCAGGATCAAACTCTCCATAAAAAATATGATGTTTGATTAGCTCATAAAATACTAATTTGTGTTATCAATAACACGTTGTTTTGATTCAACATTTAATGTTGAAATCGGAATTAACGTTGACATATTGCAATTCAGTTTTCAATGTTCATTGATGTGTTACAAGAATTAATTGTAACATTAAGTTTTTGTTAAGTCAATAATAAATTTTTGTTTGTTATTATTAAGTTTGTTTCGTTTGTTAACTCAACATTTAATATTGTATAACCATTCAATAATTTTAACAAGTGTCAAATTTACACTTTGTATTATTTTTGGTTGGTTTGTTTTTTTAAGTCATCTTGTTTTGACGACTTTTATATAATATCAAGATTAATCTCACACGTCAATTCAATTCTAATAACTTTTTAGTTAAATTTTACCTTTGTAATAACTAATTATTTATTATATGTATTTATATGTTAAAACGTATAATAATATTTGTATTTTGTGTCTATTCCTTCTATACATTGCAAACAAATATCATCTTATGTGTTTTTACTTTTATTAATCTATATTTATCTCTTAGTAATACAAAGTGCCGCATTTATAAAATGATTATAAATGCGGCACTTTGAATCTTAATAACTTTTATATTTGTTCAATTGTAATTACTGCTGTAATTTTTCTTTATCTTTACATTCTTTACATAGACCATAAATTTCCATACGATGATGCGTTACATCAAAATTCGTTACGTGTTGAGCTAATTGTTCAACTTCATCTAGTTGTGGATAATGAAAATCTACAATCTTTCCACAATTTTCACATATAACATGGTAATGATTATGTGTATTAAAATCGAAGCGACTTGAAGCATCTCCATAAGGCAATTCTTTAACGATGCCAATTCCTTTAAATACACGTAAATTATTATATATCGTTGCAACACTTATATTTGGAAAATCGGGTGAAAGTGCTTGATAAATCTCATCAGCAGTGGGATGTGTTTCAGAGACAATTAAAAACTTCAATATCGCCTGTCTTTGTGGGGTTATTCTTATCCCATTATCTCTTAAAGACGCAATCGAATCTTCTAATTGATGTTCAACTGTTTCCATCTCTGCACTCATGTCCCTCACCATCTTTCTATTTAATAATTATTATTACTTAATATTAATATAACTGTTGCATCATTGAATTGTCAATAAACAAAGACCATTTCAATCAATATCCTGTTTTTGGATCAACTTCATTCTCAATTAAAGCATTCTTATTGAGAAAATGGTTGAGATTGCGTTTAAATATCTCAGTTACTTCTTGTTTATTTTCTATACCATTACCTGTGATATGTGCTGTAATTGTAATGTTATTTATATCATATAATTGATTACTTGGTTTAAGTGGCTCATTTTCAAACACATCTAAATAAGCTTGTCGTATGATGTTTTCTCTCATAACATTTGCTATTACATTTTCCTCAACTATTGTTCCTCTTCCTACATTAATAAATAAAGCAGAGTCTTTCATCTTTTCAAAATGTTCTTTTTGAAGTAAATGTATCGTTTGTTGCGTTTCAGGTAACGTATTTACAACAATATCCGCTTCTTCCAATGCTTGTGATAAATGATTAATAGTATAGGTTTTTGAGAAGCCATCTACTGGGTGACCAGTTGTATTCACACCTTGTACAATCATGTCCATCGCGTTCGCAATAGTTGCTGTTTTTTGAGCTATGCTTCCTGTTCCTAAAAATAAAAGCTTTTCACCGCTCACTCTGTTACCAGTTAACTTTGAGTCATAATTTTTATTTGTTTGATTAATAAATGAAACTTTCATTTTCTTATAGTCATCTAATATAAAAGCCATAATAAATTCAGACATTTGTTTTGCATGAACACCACGGCCATTCGTCAACAATATATTATGATTATTGATATAATCTAAAGGAAGGTTATTCACACCGGTAGCATACCAAGCCAACCATTTTAAATTTGGACATTCCTTCAAGAAGTCTTCATCTAATTTACCATCATATCCAAACAGTATATCTAAATCTTTTTTATCATGGTCATTAATTTCAGAAACACCATGTGTAAATATAAAATTGACGTTTGGAAAAGCTTCAACTAAATCATTTTCCAACTCTCCCATTTTTTTTAAACTGACTGCCTTCATCTTTACTCACCCCAGTATTGCTTTTAATTCGTCCATTTGTGATTTTACTTTCACTTTTTCTATGACATCGATTATAATGCCCTCTTCATCTATAACGAACGTAGTTCTTACGATTCCCATAGTTTCTTTTCCAAAATTTTTCTTTAATTGGTATACACCCACTTCTGTGGATAATTGATAATCTTCATCGACCAATAAGTCAAAATTTAAATTATGCTTATTGCTAAAGTTTTGATGTTTTTTCTTTGTATCTCCGCTAATTCCGTAAACTTTTGTTTTAAGTTCATTAAAATATGATAAATTGTCTCTAAAATCACAGGCTTCTGTTGTGCATGTTGGCGTGTTATCTCTTGGATAAAAATAGAGCACTGCTTTATATCCTTTTAATGTGTCATTAGAAATAATATCACCATTTTGGTTTTCAAGTTTAAATTCTGGAAATTGATCTCCTTTTTTCAACAAATAACTCACCCTATTTCTTTTTACTAATAATTATATGATACGATAATAAACGAAAATATTAAATAAAAGAGGTTGATATTAATGAAATTTACAGAAAGTGAAAGACTTCAAAATTACTCAAATGAATATATATTGGGAGGCGTTAACTCACCCTCTCGTTCGTATAAAGCTGTAGGTGGTGGCGCTCCAGTAATGATGAAATCAGGAGAAGGTGCTTATTTATTTGATGTAGATGGTAATAAATATATCGATTATTTACAAGCTTATGGCCCAATAATTACTGGTCATGCTCATCCTCATATAACTAAAGCTATTCAAGAACAAGCTGCACTTGGCGTATTATATGGAACGCCAACAGAACTTGAAATAAATTTCGCTAAGAAATTACGTAGCGCTATCCCTTCATTAGAAAAGATTCGCTTCGTTAACTCTGGAACAGAAGCCGTAATGACAACAATACGAGTGGCACGTGCGTATACTAAAAGAAATAAGATAATTAAATTTTCTGGCCAATATCACGGTCACTCAGATTTAGTATTAGTTGCAGCTGGGAGTGGTCCTTCTCAATTAGGGTCACCTGACTCAGCCGGCGTTCCTCAAAGTGTAGCTCAAGAAGTCATCACGGTACCTTACAATGATATAGAGTCTTATAAAGAAGCAATTGATTATTGGGGAGATGATATTGCAGCAGTATTAGTCGAACCTATCGTTGGTAATTTTGGTATGGTCAAACCTAAATCTGGATTTTTAGAACAAGTAAATGAAATTACCCATAATAATGGAAGTTTAGTAATTTATGATGAGGTTATTACCGCATTTCGTTTCCATTTTGGCGGTACCCAAGATTTATATCAAGTTTATCCAGATTTAACAGCTTTCGGTAAAATAGTAGGTGGCGGGCTACCTATTGGTGGTTATGGAGGCAAACAAGGCATTATGGAACAAGTTGCTCCTCTAGGCCCTGCATATCAAGCTGGAACGATGGCTGGTAATCCATTATCTATGAAAGCAGGCATCGCATTATTAGAAGTATTGGAACAAGATGGTATCTACGAACATTTAGATAGCCTAGGTCAACAATTAGAAGATGGTTTGAATAAATTAATTCAAAAACATAATATAACTGCTACAGTCAATAGAGTTTATGGTGCATTAACACTTTATTTTACAAATGAAATTGTCACACATTATGATCAAGTTGAAAATTCAGATAGTGATGCTTTTGCACAATTCTTTAAACTCATGTTACATCAAGGCATTAATCTTGCTCCTTCAAAATTTGAAGCTTGGTTTTTAACAACTGAACATACTAAAGATGATATTGATAAAACATTAGAAGCTGTAGATTACGCTTTTAGTCAAATGAAATAAACTTGAATTTTATAGGGAATCGTTGTATAACAAGTATAAACATAATTTTATTAAATATATGAAGGAGCGGTACATTTGAAATTAGGAGCACGCATTCTGAAGACAGGTATAGCTATTATACTTGCTTTGTTTATCGCTTCTCTGTTCCCTGATGAAGCAGGATTAAAGGCAATCGCTGCTGTCAGTGCGGTAATCGCGATGCAACCAAGTGTTTTTCGTTCCATTAAAACAATTTCTGAAAGAGCAATTGGTAACCTGATCGGTGCTATACTCGCAGTAGTTATGGTTACTGTTTTTGGTAATAATCCAGTGATCATGGGGGTTACTGTTATATTATTAATTGCTATTTTATTCCGTTTTAACTTGGAGCATGTAGCTACACTTGCAAGTATAACTGCATTAATTATTATGGGAACACATACTGGTAACTTTTATATTTCTGCATTTTACAGATTTGTCCTTGTTATGGTAGGTGTAATTAGTTCTTCTGCAGTTAATCTTTTATTCTTACCCCCTAAATTCGAGTCTAAAATTTATTATAATTCATTAAACATTTGTTCAGATATCTTTGTATGGTTCAAACTTGTGTTAAATGATACATCTGAATATCATCATATAAAAGAAGATAGAGGACTAATAAGCAAACGAATTACGAAATTAGAGCAAATATTTGAATACTATGAGGAAGAACGACCTTGGACAAAAAAACAAATTTATGCACAAAATAGAAAAAAAATTCTATTTAAACAAGTCGTGCGTAGTACACGGCAAGCATACGATGTTTTAAAACGAATGAATCGTTATCAAAACGATCTTCATAATTTAAATAATGAGTTGTTACTTCAAATAAAATTAGAAATAGATTTGCTCATTGCTTATCACGAACAAATTTTCATCAGTATTTCAAAAAAAGCGCGATATGATATAAGTCATTTTGATAGTCAGATTGAAAACCCACAAAAAAAGGATTTAATGGATGCTTTTCAACGAGAAATCATTAAAGATCCATACCAAACAACATATTCGTTTACAAATATAATGCAGATTATTTCAGCTATTGAAGAATATCGTTATACTATAGAACATTTGGATCGCTTAGTTATCAGTTTCTTCTCATATCACTCTAATGATAGTGAAATCGAAATTGAAGAAGAAGATTTTGATTTATAAAACCATCAATATTTGAACTAAAAAGACCAGAGACAATATAAAATGTCTCTGGTCTTTTTAGATCTTTTATTCAATTTAAAATTATTCTTACACATTAACTGCACTTAAACAATCAAAATTCAGCAAATCGCTTTTATAGATTTTGAATGCTATAAAGATGTTCATAAGCACCTTTTTTCGCTAGTAATTCTTGATGTGTTCCGCTTTCTACTACCTCACCATTTTCTATAACAACAATTTTATCTGCATGAGTAATTGTAGATAATCTATGTGCCACAATTAACGTTGTACGATCTTTACTTAAAATATTTAATGCATCCTGAATTATAGATTCACTTTCTAAATCTAATGCACTTGTTGCTTCATCTAGTATAATTATCGGTGGATTATTTAAGAAAATCCGCGCGATAGATATGCGTTGTTTCTGACCTCCAGAAAGTTTGACGCCTCTTTCACCCACTTCTGTATCATATCCATCTGTTAATTCCATAATGAAATCATGTGCGTTTGCCATTTTTGCAGCTGCAATGACTTCTTCATCTGTTGCATCGGGTCTACCTAATAAAATATTTTCTTTAATTGTATCTGAGAATAGTACGTTATCTTGTTGGACTAATCCGATTTGATGTCTGAGACTACCCGTTAAATAGGATTTTATATTGGTACCATCAATTTTGATTTCGCCATCTGTAACATCATAAAATCTTGGTATAAGATTGATAAGTGTCGATTTACCTCCACCACTCATACCGACAAATGCTACTGTTTCTCCTTGTTCGATATCCAAATTAATATGGTTTAATATCGTAGATTCATCTGCATTATATTGAAAACTCACATTATTTATTTCAATACGTCCTTCTTTAATTTCTAACGGTAAGGCACCTTTTTTATTTTTAATATCATAACCTTCATCCATTAGCTGGAACACACGGTCCATTGAAGCAAAACTTTGAGTTAACGTAGTAAATGAAGAAACCAATCTACGTAATGGACCAAATAATTGCTCAAGATAACCCACGAATGCAGCGAGTGTACCTACTGTAATGGAACCGTTGATAGCTAATACTGCACCAGAACCTATTACAATTAAAGGGCCTAAATCCGTCACTGTATTAATTGCAGAAAACGAATAAGCATTCCATCTTGTATGTGTAAATGCGCGTTGTAAGAAATTACTATTATGCTTATCAAAGTTAACCGCTTCGTTATCTTCTATCGCAAAACTTTTAATGACTGACATGCCCTGTACTCGTTCATGTAAAAAACCTTGAACTTCAGCCAAAGCTTGTGATCTTTTTCGTGTTAAATTTCTTAAACGTCCAAAGAAGAAATAGACAGTCAGAATATAAACTGGGAATACAATAATTGCAGCCAGTGTTAATTTCACATCTAATACAAACATAATTGATAAGGCTATGATAATTGTTATGCAATCAAGCCAAATATTCATAAGTCCTGTTAAAATGAAATCTTTTGTCTGTTCAACATCATTAATTACTCTTGAAATAACTTGCCCAGCTTGGTTATTAGCATAAAATCTTGCACTTAGTGCTTGTAAATGATTATATAGACGTTTACGAATATCATATAATATTTTATTACTTGTCCACTGAGCTAAATATTGTCTTAAAAATTCTATAGGTGGTCTTACGATTACAAAAATAAATAAGGCTATTCCTAACGCAATTCCCAATCTAGTAAATTTTTCTTCTACCGAAATTGCACCATTATTGATAATGTCATCAATAACGTATTTAATTAATAACGGAATCAGCATTGGAATACCAAATTTTAATATACCTACAAGAATTGTGGCAATGATCCGCCATTTATATGGTTTTACGAATTGTATATATCTGCGAATCATACAAACTATACCTCCTTGCTTATTTCAGCAAATGAAACAGCCTTCGCTGAAATTCAACGAGGCTGTTAATACAATTATCTACAATCAGATGATTTAGTTAAGCATTTGCTATGAATTTTTATTCTATACAATTAACTTGTATCATATATACCTACATAACTATATCGAATATAACTATCAAATACATTAAATATGCTTAATAATCTCTAATTTTTTTGAATCTTTCACGCCAAACTTTAATAAAGTCTGGTGCAAATGGACCTTTTTTCTGTTCAATCCATTGTTGAAGAATATCTACATTTCTTCGTAAAATCACATCAATATCAGATGAATAATTCATTTGGCGCATATGTTGCTCATATTCGTCCTCATCTAATAAATGATATTTACCATTGGGATAAACTTTAATATCTAAATCGTAATCTATATATTTTAGAGCTTCCTCATCACATACAAATGGTGAAGATAAATTACAATAATAATAAACACCATCTTCTCTAAACATACAAATAACATTAAACCAATATTCGGAATGGAAGTATACAATTGCAGGTTCTCTTGTAATCCATGTGCGATTATCACTTTCTGTTACCAATGTATGGTCATTACCACCAATGACAACATGATCCGTACCTTTTAAAATAGTTGTTTCAGACCAAACACGGTGTATATTTCCATCGTGTTTATAACTTTGAATTTTTATCGTCTGACCCTCTTTAGGTATGGACTCTTTAACCATGCTCCACACCACCTTTTCTGATTTCACATATTGAATTATAACATAATTAACGATGACAGAACGACCTTAAATATTTGTTAGCAAAAAATTATATATTTTTGACATACTTACTGGGAAGTTATATTCATCTTTATCATTAACACGCATCCACACCATGTTGTCGGTTAATGTAATATCTTGTTGTCTAACGTAACTTTGAGATAAATACACATCAATATCCCAAGTTAAATGTGTGAATTGATGTTTTAATGAATAAACAGGTTTAGTTTGAAATTGAATTTCTGTAGATAACTGTGTATTAATATTTTCATTACTTTCCGCTTCATACATAGGAAATTCCCACATATTATTCAAAAGTTTTTGAGTTCTTTTTTCAATTAATAAATCGCCATTTTCGTTACTCACGATATATACATTTTGTTTGATATGTTTTTTCTTCACTTTCGTAGTTTTTACAGGTAACTGTTCAACTGTTCCTTGTTCAAAAGCTTCACAATGTTCTTGGACAGGACAAAACATACATAACGCGTTTTTAGGTGTACAAATTAATGCACCTAGTTCCATCATAGCTTGATTAAAAGTACCTGAATCTTCTTGTACATAAATTTCCAATTCTTTTTCAAATGCTTTTCTTGTGGTTTGTAATTTGGTATCACGATGATCATTGTTTAATCTTGACCAAACTCTAAACACGTTACCATCTACTGTTGCTAACGGAAGATTGAAAGCAATACTCATGACTGCTGCTTGCGTATATGGACCCACACCTTTAAGTTCTCCAAAGCGCTCAGGGTCATTGGGGACTTCACCATTATAATTCATTGCTACATCTTTTATCGCAGTATGAAAGTTACGTGCACGACTATAATAACCAAGCCCTTCCCAATATTTAAGCACTTCATCTTCATGTGCATTACTTAAATCCGTTATTGTTGGAAACCTATTTACAAATTTATGATAATAATCGATAACTGTCTTCACTTGGGTTTGTTGTAACATTACTTCACTCAACCAAATATAGTATGGATTTTTAGTTTCTCTCCAAGGCATTTGTCTCTGATTTTTCTCAAACCATTTTACGAGATTATTTTTAAATTGCGATTCATTATACATGTTATACATCTCTTTCTCTATGTGATTCTAAAACTTTTTTTCTTCATTTTAGTATGTTAATTTTATTATTTAGTATATTAGATTATAATAGAAATAATATTGAAATGAAATGAGAGGATACTTATGGATACAGGTACGCATATTGTCATGGGTATTGGATTAACCGCTTTGGCAACACAAGATCCTGCAATGACTGGCTCATTTGCAGCAACAGCAACTACTCTAATCATTGGTTCACTGATACCAGATGGTGATACAGTTTTAAAACTTAAAGATAATGCTACTTATATATCAAATCATAGAGGTATAACACATTCAATACCTTTTACGATTTTGTGGCCATTACTTATAACTTTATTTATTTTTACATTTTTCAAAAATATTGATGCTAGCCATATCTGGTTATGGGCTCAGCTTGCAGTTTTTCTTCATGTCTTTGTAGATATATTTAATTCTTATGGAACTCAGGCGCTCAGACCCATCACTAATAAATGGATTCAACTCAGTGTAATCAATACGTTTGATCCAATCATATTCATCCTTTGGTGTGTCGGCATTATACTTTGGATATTGGGCTTACATCCTTACATTTCATTCTTTCCTATTTTTGCTATTCTTGTTGTTTATTATATTATTCGTTTTAGAATGCAAGCCATCATTAAACAACAAGCGCTTAAACAGATAAAGCAAGAACATAATCCTGTTAAAGTTTTTGTTGCGCCTACCATACGATTTATGGAATGGCGCGTAGCTATTCAAACAGAAAATCACGATTATGTTGGACGAAGTTATGGTAGAAACATCGTTTTCAGTGATAAATCAGAACGTCATTCTTTTCCTAGTAATGATTTAATGCAGTTTGTTGAAGATGATAAAAATATTAAAACTTTCCTTAACTTCTCATCTATTTATCGTTGGCAAGCTAGAAAATTAGATGATGATACGACAGAAATTAGATTGATTGATTTACGCTATCTCAAGAATGGACACTATTCATTTGTAGCAATCGCACATTTAGATGAGTTTATGAATATTGATCATTCTTATATTGGTTGGGTGTTTAGTGAAGATAAACTACAAAGAAAATTATTTGCTAAATGATATTTTATTGATAATAACAAAGGCTGGGACACATGATTGTGTCTCAGCCTTTAATATTATATTGAAGATACATAATTAAAATATAATATCACTATTTATGATTTGTGTTTGTATCTTGAGCAGTTACGTTTTCGTTATGATTTGTCTCGTTTTTTAATTTAGTATCAGACGTTTTTTCTACTTGGCCATTTCTAAATCTGAATTTTTGATACGCAGTCATTCGATACATAGCAAATATAACTGCACAAACTGTAGCCATTAAAAATATAAAATATAAATGGTACGGTATATTATTTAAACTTAATGCGCCTAAAACAACTGACTGTGAAATTCCCTCTATGAGATAAAACAACGGATTTAACATTAAAATATGTGAAATTACAGTTGAATTACTGGACGGGATAAACACAATCGGTACGATAAAGAACATGATTACTGATAATATATAAAATATGATATTTACATTATTTTTGGTAATAGTCAGTAAACCAAATACCGTAGAGATAGTTACAACAAAAATAATTGACATAACGACAAAATATATTGTCGATGGGATAGAACTTTCTATGTTAACTGGTGTCATTATGATAATCATCATTAATGCAATAAACATCAATAAATTAGAAATAATAGCTATCATAATAGTTTGGAAAATGGGATTTAAATTAAAAACTTTCGCAGTAAAATACTCTTTTTTAAACAATTGGTAACTTTGATAAATAGCTACCCAAATAAATGAAAAACTTATTAATGCTGCTAACCTAAAATAGCCACGTGCTTGTTTTATTTCTTCTGTACCATTCACATTAAATATAAACATTAACAAACATAATAATAGGATGCTACTAATAAATGGTATAACAAACCATTTCCATTGCCCCTTTAACCGATGATACAAATGTTTACTTAAAAATGGTGCATTCTTATAAAAATTAATTAGATTATCTATCATTTACTACACCTACAATTCAATATATATCCATTTATCATTTTTAAAATCTGCCATGAAATAACCATCACCTGATTTAGTAATCCAGAAGTTATTATCAATATTAAATTTATCTTTTAACTTCGCTTTATCTTTCATCGGAATTGTAAATCCAGAGAGTTTATTTTGATCATTAAATATCATAGCAATCGGTTGTTGAACGATAGGAACAATAAAACGATCATTTTTCCCTTCTTCTGGAACTAGCGAATCAGTCACAGTACCATGTTTTTTATGTAAGTGACTATTAAAAAATTCGTAATAATTACTGTAATTTTTACTCATAAATGGCGCGAGTGTATCACCACTATGTTCTTCAAATAAACCAGCTGGATCAAAATAACGTATATCTTTTTTACCAACTTTATAAGACTGATTATCGACACTAACGCGATAATTTTTAGTATTTTCACCTGTTATTGTAAGCAAAGCATATTTGCTTGGACTTAAATCTTTACCATTCTTAAAATTATCTAATTTAACTGAATCATCTAATACAATTCCGTATGATAGTTTATCTTCATAAGGATTTTTTGGTTGATTCTGAATAAAAGCCTGGTCCTCGTTTTGTCCAATTTCAATTTTTCCAATATCATTAAACATTAGTACCGCTGTTAAAACCATCCCTAAGATACAAATAGTAATAAATGTCCAGAACCTGACTAATACAATCGGGGGTTTGACGTGATTATACCTTTCAATACGTTTGAAATTATATGTTAATTCTGGCGTACGTGCTCTGCTCTTTTTCCAATCCAAATCAAAGTTTTGTTTTTCTTCTTTACTTTCTAAAGATACTCTATCTTTCTCATGATCATTAAAGACAGGAATGACTTGGTTAATAGAACCTTCCATTCTAAGTTGGCCATGCGAAACCCATGCTATATAATTACTTGCTTTACTAACTCTTTCAACATTGTCATCTATCATAACAACAGTTAAATTATTATTTATGTATTCGTCTGATAGTTCAATTGCTTTTTCAAAATATTCATCTGTTAAATTTTGCAGTATTTTATTAAAAATGATAATACTTGCTTTAGATGTTCTGGCAAGTGAAAAAAGTATACGTGCATATGTTTCATCTGATAATTCACATATAGGTGTATCACTTTGTTCTTCGACATGTGCATATTTTAAGATTTGTTCGACTTTATGCGTATTTACTTTGTATGGGAATAGCGTAACTGCATTTGATATGTAATCATTAACTGATATATTTTGTGAATATTTATCGTCTATATCTGCATAAAACAAATCTGTTTTACGCACAATTCTACCCTTATCAGGTTTGATTTCACCACTTAATATCCGACCTACAAGAGATTTTGAAGACTCAGGTTCACCGATAATTCCAAGTGATTCACCTTGATAGATATGTAGGTTAATATTATTTAACTCTATGTTATCTGCACCATAACCAAAAGGTTGATACCACTTTTTTGATTTTTTATTTCTATAGTAATGTGTTACATTAAGTAACTTTAAAATAATTGAACTACCCATGCTATCTTCATCCTTCTACAGTTTTAATAATGCTAAGGGTAAACCTTCTTCTGGCTCTGAACTATTGATTCTGAATCCCCACGCAAATATTCCTTTAAGTCGCTCTACTTTAAAATAACTTCCAGTACCATCATTTAATTTATAAATTTTTCCAAGTTCTACTTTATTTCTATCTACTAAATAACTTTCCGCTATGATTGCTTTACTTGCATATACGTCATACTCATTATAAATGCCATTCATTTCTGCTTTGCGCATTTGTTCTTTATATCCTTGAATTTCATGACGTAATTCTATTTCGCTCATTTCACTCAATTTCTTCTGTTCCATCTTCAATACCACTCTCTTCTAGTTTAGCTTTTATTTTATCATATTGATAACCTTTTCTCATAAGTGTTTCAATTGTTTTATTGACCAATTTTCTACCTGTATATTTTTTTGAAGTTTTAATATACGCTTTTTCTAAATCATCTTGCAATAACATATCTAATGTTTCTTCTGATTGTGAAAAATCTAACTCTTCCATAACGATATTAATCGTTTCAAATGTGTAACCTTTTTGCATTAAAGATTGTTTCAGCTTTTCTTTACGCTTTATTTGTGGTCCCTTTTTTTGTTTCAATATTTTATTTGCTAATTTTATGACCTTATCTAAAGGTTGCTCATCATCATATAAAAGCGCATATTCTTCAATGATATTTTGTTCTATACCAGCTTCACGTAGTTTTTGTTTGAAAATTTCAGGCCCTTTATCTGTAGTTAAAATCATCGTATTTTTTAAACTATTAGCATAATCTTTATGATCTATTAAATTTTGTTTATGGCAATAATCTAATACATTTGCAATAACACTTTCTGAAATATCTTTTTTTGCCAGATGTTGTGATACTTCGTGATCAGTTCTTTTTCTGTATGATAAATATTGAATCGCTATATTAATTGCTTGTCTATATTGCTCATAATTTTGAATTTTTTCCATATCTGATGCTTCAACGATTTGTCCTTTTTTAAGGTTGAAATATACAAAAGTATCAATATCAATACCCATCTCAAATTCATCATCTAAATATAGATTAAAACGGTCTTTATTATTTTTTTGAACTTCTATTTTTGTGATTTTCGGCATTATCTTCACTCCACTTATAAGAATAACTTATATTGATTATGAATGGAATTATAGTGATTTTTATTTGCAAACTACAACTTCACTATGATTATGTACAAATTATAACATGGTTTGTAGCATAATCCTTTCACGAAATAGCATACCTAATCTGCATATATCGATATATTTTATAGTGCTTTACATACTTAAAAATTCTCCTAACCTCAATTGCAGTTAACATATATTATATCTTTTAAAATTTTTAATGATATTAAAAACTCCCTCCAAGTAATCATTTTTCACATGACTTCTTGGAAAGGAGTTTGTCATTGGCGACTCATTTTATACAACTATTGATACTTAGTGATATAACTTTAATCATACACCTAATTCTAATAATGCATTTTTGTATTGCTCATCTGTAATAAATTCTTGTTGTTTCATTTTTTCTAAATCAATTTTTACTCGATTTATAAAATTATCGGACATATCATCGATATTATAAACACTAGGTGCATTAATTTTACTTGCTAAAATCGCACTTTGCAAAACTGAAATTTGTGGTAACTCCTGATTATTTTTATCTGTCGTCACCCCGAAGTAATAATTTGCAGCTGATTCTACTGAGTAATTATCACTACCGTAATAAATGTTATTCATATAAAAGCTGAGTATTTCATCTTTACTATATGATTTTTCAACACGATGAGCTACAAATAATTCCTTAACTTTACGCGTGATTGATTGTTCGTTATCATAAAAATAATTTTTCACTACCTGCTGTGTGATTGTACTTCCACCTTGTACACTTTTATCACTTAATGTTGAAAATAGTGCTCGTGATGTTCCCTTTATATCAAATCCATGATGCTTATAATAACGCTCATCTTCCATAGCTATAAATGCACCTTTAGTATAATCTGGCATGTTTGACACAGATACAAACGATTCTTTATTTTCTATTTTTTTTAATTCATCAACATCTGCACGAGTACTCAAAGCATACATTATAGCAATAAATATACCTAAAACAATTATAATTGGAATAAGTAGTTTAAAGAAAAGCCCTTTTCCTTTTTTACGTTTTTGTGATTTTGTTACTGGTTGAAAATAAGTATTATATTGAGGTTCGTTTACAGTATCGGTTTGAGATTTTTTAGTTGTTTGCTTATAACGATCGCTTCTTTTCATGCGGTAGCTCCTTTATATTGCTCTCATATCATTATAAGTGAGTTTATCAATAGTTGGAATTTTTATCTATAGTAAATCATAAAAATCAGTCCAAGGGTGTATATGTATCTCCTATCAAGGCATTATAATAAGCGATTTAACCAAATCTATTTCCAAATCTCGCTTTAAATTTTAAAATTTCTATAACAAGCAAAAAGAAGTTGCCTCTATTTTATAATGAACCACTTTTGTATCATAAAAGTAAATTCATCAAAAATAGAGACAACCTCTTTTTTTAAAATATCAATGATTCAATTAGCGTTTAATTCCTTAAGCGTTTAATTGATCTACAATTGCTTTATTAAAGTCATCTAAATCATCAGGTGTACGACTAGTTACAATATTATTATCAACGACTACTGATTCATCAACTACTTGTGCACCTGCATTCGCTAAATCTTTACGAACATTTAATACTGCAGTTAATGTTCTACCTGCTAAGTCATCAGTATCTATTAAAATTTGTGGTCCATGGCAAATTGCAAACGTTGGAACATCATTTTTGGTAAAGTATTTAGCAAATGTACCGTATCTGCCTTCAGAATCACCACGTAGATGATCAGGTGAGAAACCACCTGGAATTAATAATCCATCATAATCTTCTGGTTTTGCATCAGCAATACTTACGTCCACAGAAACTTTTTCACCATGTTTCCCAACAACTTCACTATTGGCTTCATCACCAATAACAACAGTTTCGTGTCCAGCTTCTTCAATTGCTTCTTTAGGACTTGTTAATTCTACATCTTCAAATTCATTAGTTACAATAATTGCTACTTTTTTAGCCATGAATTATCACCTTTCCATATTTATGTTATATACTCTGTATAGACGAAACTAGCGTTTTTTAAACATAAAAAATTTTAATACCCCGAAATTTAATCTGATGATTTCGAAACTGATTTAACTTTTTCTTCTAATTGATCTAATAAACCAATCCATTCATCTATGTCTTCTACTTTAACTTCGTTAGGGTTTACATGATCGATATCATTCATAAATTTTTCTAGTCTCTTTTTTATTTGATCTATTGTTTGATTGTCATCCATTGTATTAGTAACTCCTTTTTTTCAGATATTATTATACTAACATGGATTTGACAAATTTTGCCAAAGTCTTAATAATTATAAACTGAAATAATTTAACTAAATTAGAATAATTTCTATATGTTTAACCATTTCATATATTTAAACCTAAACCAAGCTTTAATAAAAGGATGTTTAAAATGACATATCAAAAATCTTTATTGTCTAGTATTAAAAAACCTATTTCTATATTTAATGATCCATGGGAAACCTATAATGATATTCAAGAACATAATGCATTAACTTTGAGTAACATTGAATTCACCACGACAAATCTATGCAATATGCGCTGTAGTCATTGCGCGGTAGGATACACTCTTCAAACTGCAGACCCTTCCCCTTTGCCAATGGACTTAATTTATCGCCGTTTGGATGAAATCCCAAATTTAAAAACGATGTCCATCACTGGTGGTGAACCTATGTTTTCAAAGAAATCCATTAAAAATGTTGTGAAACCACTATTGAAATACGCATATGATCGCGGAATTTATGTTCAAATGAATTCAAACTTAACGTTACCTATCGACAGATATTTAGATATTGCTGAATATATTGATGTAATGCATATTTCACATAATTGGGGAACAATTGATGAATTTACAGAAGTTGGATTTGGAGCAATGGAAAAACAACCACCACTGAAAGCGAAATTACGACTTTATGATCAAATGTTATCAAACGCTCGAACACTTTCTGAACAAGGTATGTTCATTTCTGCTGAAACAATGTTAAACAAAAGTACAAGGCCCTATTTGAATAAAATACATAATGAAATTGTTAATGATATGAAATGTCAAAGACATGAAATTCATCCGATGTATCCTTCTGACTTTGCTAGTCAATTAGAAGTGCTATCATTAACTGAAATAAAAGAAGCAATTCATCATTTATTAGATATTCGACACCCAGATATATGGATGCTTTTTGGAACATTGCCTATTTACCCATGTATAACCAATGAAGATGATCAAGCATTGTTACATAGATTAAGAAATTCCAAAAATATTACGATGCGAAATGACCCAGATGGTAGAAATAGGTTAAACGTGAATGTGTTTTCTGGAAACATTATAGTGACTGATTTTGGTGATGAAAATGGCGCTTTATCAAATATTAAAAATGATAAACTCACGGATGTTTTTAATGCATGGTTAAAGACACCTTTAGCACAATCACTTAACTGCCATTGTCCTAAATTTAATTGCTTAGGACCAAATGTTCTAGTAAAAAATATGTATTACCCTGATACAAATTTCAAACAAAATGAAATAGATATGCATCGCTTGTATCCTATGCATTAATCGTATCTACTGAGCTTAAAGTTTCAATTAACAAGGGAATGTCTATTTTTCGAATATGATGAATATCCATAATCAAAACCAGGATTTCAATCACCATATTCGGAATAGACATTCCCTAACTTTATTCTATATGTTGCACACTGGCTAAAAACTCAATTGTTTCTTTACTTTCTTGTCTTCTTTCTTTACGGCGTTTAACCCTCGCTAATGCTGTTTCGTGAAACCAGTTTTCAGTTTTTGTTTCTGGATACACTTGTGGCACATGTGTTGGCTTGCCATCATTATCCAGGGCAACAAATGTCAAAAAACTTAGTGCTGCTAGGTGCCTTTCATCTTTCAAAACATCCTCAATTGTAATTTGTACGCATACTTCCATTGATGATGTACCTGCATATGACACCATTGCTTCATATGACACTATATCCCCGGTTTTGATTGGCTTTAAAAAATCAACAGAGTCTGTAGATGCTGTAACAACTTGTGTGTTACTATGCTTCATTGCTGTAATAGCTGCTATTTCATCAATGTTAGCCATCAACATTCCGCCGAACATCGTATGATGATGATTAGTATCTTGTGGAAATACTTGTCTTGCTTTAACACTTCTAGATTCAGACATCGATTTCATTTTTGTAGTTCCCATAATATATTCCTTCCCTTTTTTAAACTTAAACAAATATAAATTAGGAGTGGGACAGAAATCTAATTTTATTAAAAAGATTTCGTCGTCCCACCCCGATAATGATGACTATAGTTGAAATAAGTATATCATGATCAAATTTTTCTACATTTTCAAATGATTAGTTAGCCCAATTACCATTTTCAAAAATCAGTTCTTGCTCACCACTTGTAGTGATACCATAAATCGTTAAATCAGAACTACCAATCATAAAGTCGACATGAATCAGTGAATCATTTAATCCATGTGCTAATTTTTCTTCAGTAGTCATTGTTGTGCCACCCTCAATATTAAAACCATAAGCTGAACCTAATGCAATATGACATGAGGCATTTTCATCAAATAAAGTGTTGTAAAAAATTGTGTTACGATTTGAAATTGGTGAATCATCTGGTACTAAAGCAACCTCACCTAAATGTTTGGCACCTTCGTCTGTATTTAATAAATCACGTAGCACTTCTTCACCTTGTTCAGCTTTAAAATCTACTACCTCACCATCTTTAAACGTAAGTGTAAAACCATCAATAATATTACCGTTATGGCTTAATGGCAATTTATTGGTCACATATCCATTCACTTTCAAACGATGCGGTGCTGTGAATACTTCTTCTGTTGGGATATTAGCAACAAATGCTTGACCTTCATCTGTATAACTTGTTGCATCTTCCCAAATATGACCTTCTGGAAGACCAATTTCCAAATCAGTTCCTTCAGAGATATAATGTAATGACTTATAGTTTTTACGTTGTAGTTTATCTGCATGCTTACTTAAATTAGCAATATGCTTTTCCCAATTTGTCACTGGATCGTTTCCGTCTACACGTACAATATCTAGCACTTCATCAATAAATTTTTCATATGCTTCTTCTACAGTTAATTCTGGATATACACGTGCTGCCCAAGCTTTAGACGGAAAGGCAGCTACACACCAAGGGAATTGATTTTTCTGACTTGCTTCCATATAACCTTTATATGCTGTAGCGTATTGTCTTTGGAAAGTGGCTAATTTATCACTATCTATACCATTTAATAGATCTGGATCCTGAGTAATTAGTGCGAGATTAGCTGCACCACGGTTAACATAATCCATACGTTTAGCAACTTCGTAAGCTTTAACTTCATTATTTTCAAAATGATCAACTGTTTCATTTTCAAATTTAAGTCGTGCTAAGCGATCATCACTATACTCTACTTTCACATCTGAAGCACCTCTTTTATATGCTGCTTCAACTATGTAATGCGTTAATTCTAAAGCATCTACGCTTGAACGGATAAATACTGGTTGACCTTCTTGTATGTTCATGCCAATGCCAGCTAATAATTCAGCGTACTGTTTCAATTTATGTTGTAATTGCCCCATATTTAAACTCTCCCTTATTTACGAATTTGTCCAAGTGCATCTGCAATTGCCGAAGCTTCACTTGGCGTAAATGAGGCTTTGGACGTTACATAATCATATACCTCTTTTACTTCTTGTTCATCAGCAGATTTATATTTTTCGGGATCGATTAAACTTTGATTCACTAGATTTAAACGATCACGAATTTCTTCAATCATTTCTTCATTATTTTTAGTCACTACTCTCACCTCTTTTTACTTTATTTTATCAAATTTGCTAACCTTGTAAAACTTTTATCACAATTCCTCTTTAGAAATGATTAATAAACCATTAAAATGGGAAATAGGATTATATAATTTGGAGGTCAATATATGATTACAGTTGCTTTTGTTTGTCTTGGAAATATTTGTCGCTCACCTATGGCAGAAGCTATAATGCGACAAAGGTTAAAAGATAGAAGTATCGATGGTATAGAAGTCACTTCAAGAGGTACAGGTAAATGGAATCTTGGACAATCACCTCATGAAGGGACACAAAAAATATTATCTGAACACAATATTCCATTTAATGGTATGATTAGTGAACTATTTGAATCTAACGACGACTTTGATTATATTATTGCTATGGATCAAAGCAACGTTGATGATATTCAAAATATTAATCCAAATATTAAAGGAAAATTATTTAAATTGTTAGAATTCAGTGATATGACAGAAACTGATGTACCAGATCCTTATTACACAAATAATTTCGAAGGCGTGTATAAAATGGTACAATCATCTTGTGATAATTTAATTGATTTCATTATTAAAGATGCTAATTTAAGAGAGGGGTAACAACATCATGCAAAACAAATTAATTCCAGGTATATTATTAGGTGCTGTAATAGGAGGCGCAGCAACACTTGCTGACAAATCTACACGCCAATCATTAAAACAATCAATTAAAGATATTAAAGAAGGTAATCGTTCACAAAAACCTTCAGCAATTTCTAATATAAAAGATGAAGTCTCATATTGGAAAGATGCAATAGAAGAAATTAGACGCAATAATCCAGAGTTAGAGCGTTCCTTAAAAGATGCAAAAGACACATTTGTTGAACGTAAAAATAATCGCTTGAAAAATTAAATAAATAATATCGTGACTAATGAATATAAAAAACGTTTAGTCACTTCATAATGATAGTTTGAAGTGTAGCGTCATAGATGACTTACGCATAATATAACTTAGTCATCCAAGCGGGGGTGGGAATTGGAAATCTACTTTATAAGTTTTGATTTCTTTCCTACCCTCCTTTATTTTTGATTTGTTATAAGATATTTTATTTTTCAAAAGTTACTTTATTTCAAAAGAATATGGCAACACATATTTACCTTTAATGCATTTTACAGTATATTAAACTGTATACGTAAAATATCAATACATAAGGAGATTTGATATGTCTAAAAATGAAAAAACATCTTCTAATTTTCTGAATGAAACTAAAGAAATGGAAGATCAAAAGAACAAAAAAGATAAGAACGAACAAATTGAACGTGATCGTATATACATAACACCAAATGAATTTAAATCGAAATCGCCAAAAAAAGACAATCAAGAATTTTTTGTATCACGTATCAATAAGCCTGCAAAATATACTAAAGATTCAAATTTTTTCTCTTATTTAGTATATAGAATAGGAAAAGACGATGCATCAGGATTATCAGCACAACTATCCTATTATTTTATGTTATCACTATTTCCTATGTTACTTTTCTTGTTATCTATTGTGCCGTACCTCGGTATTAAACAAAGCTCGATTAGAAGCATGATTAAGGAACATGTGCCACCAGATTACGCACCACAAGTATCATCTATTATTGGCGATATTATGGGCAATGCAAGTGGCGGTATTTTATCTGTAGGGTTAATCTTAGCGTTATGGTCTGCTTCTAATGGTATGACCGCCTTGATGAATTCTTTTAATGTGGCTTATGACGTAGAAGATAGCAGAAATTTTATTGTTTCTAAATTATTAAGTGTAGTGTTTACACTGGCATTAATTATTGTCTTACCACTAGCAATTGTACTGCCTACATTTGGTGAACAAATCGGGTCATTGCTATTTGGACCTTTAGGCTTAGGTGATCAAGTTAAATGGATTTTCAATTTAGTTAGATTTGCACTACCTGTTATTGTAGTACTTATAGCATTTATAGTACTTTATACGTTAGCACCAAATGTTAAAATTAAAATGCTTTCAGTTATACCCGGAGCTATTTTTGCAACTATCGTATTTTTAGGCGGCTCTTATTTATTTGGTATTTATATTTCAAACTTTGCTAATTATTCTAAAACATATGGTAGTATTGCCGGTATTATTATATTAATGTTATGGCTTTATATCACTGGTTTTATCATCATTATTGGTGCTGAAATCAATGCAATTATGCATCAAAGAAAAGTAGTTGCAGGTAAAACACCAGAAGAAATTACAATTGATCAAATTGAAGAAGAAAAAAATAACGGAGTAGATTAAGCGACAGAATCTTTCTTCGAATATAAATTTAAAAAAGCTAAAACCTAGGCACACATTATTGTATCTCTGCTTAGGTTTTAGCTTTTATTATTGTATTAAATTATGTTGAAATGCATAGATTACAGCTTGAGTTCTATCTTGTACTTCTAATTTGCTCAATACGTTACTCACATGTGTTTTAACTGTTTTGATTGTAATATGTGAAGCACTGGCAATTTCTTGGTTTGAGTACCCTTTTGCAATCAATAATAATATTTCCATTTCACGCTCAGTTAACATCTCATACAATTCAGCGCGTTGTTTCATACGATTTCTCATCTTAACCAACACTTCTGCTTCAAATACAGATTCATCACGATATGTTTTGCGTATCGCTTCAGCGATATCACTGGCACTTGTTGTTTTTAAAATATAGCTATCTACGCCAGAATCTAGTGCACGGTACACTTCATTATCTTCAATATAACTAGTTAGCATAACGACTTTAATGTGTGGCAAATCTTTCTTAATTTGTTCTGTAGCTTCTACACCATCCATATCATCCATCAGTAAGTCCATTAAAATTAAATCAGGTTTTAGTTCATGTGCTTTTTCAATTGCATCTTTCCCTGATTGCCCTTCTCCGACTACTTCTATATCTGGTTGAGTAGATAAATAACTAGAAATACCAATTCTGACCATTTCATGATCATCAACAAATAATACTTTAATTGGCATATGAATCCTCCTTATTTAATGGGGCTTTGACTTCAATTCGTGTTCCTGAATCTGGCAGTGATACTATATGAAACGTTGCGCCAATTTCAAGTGCTCGTTCGCGCATATTTTTTAACCCATAGCTTTGTTCTACCTTATCATCTACGTTAAAGCCTTTACCATCATCTTGTATACGTAATAATAAATATTCTTCTCTATTAAACAATTCAATTGTAACTTTTGTCCCTTTTGAATGTCTTAATGTATTTGAAATTGCTTCTTGTGTAATTCTAAATAAATGATCTTCTATACCTTTAGGTACGTCGAATTCTTCAATATCATGTACAACTTTCATAGGCACTTTTTTCTGCAAATCAACCACTAAATCTTTGATACCTTGGCCAAGTGATTTATCTTTCAAGCCAATTGGTCTTAAATGTAATAGCAAGGCACGCATTTCTAGCTGTGAATCTTGAATCATTTTTTCCAATACTGGAATTTGTTGATCTAAAGGCGCTTTCAAATCAGTTTCTTTAATGGCAGAGAGCATCATGCTTGCTGCAAACAATTGCTGGCTTACGGAATCATGTAACTCTCGAGCCAGTCTTTGTCTTTCATCTTCAATTATTTTTTTAACTTTCACATCGTTCATATTATATGATTCATTCGTTAAATTTTGTGTTTTTAAACGCAATCTATGAACTTCTTGATTGAGCGGTACAAGCGTTTGATATAATTCAATTGTTTCATTATATAATTCTATATTTTGGTCATTGATACCTACTGTCTGACCTTCTATAGAACGCTCAATTTGGTCTTGTAACCAATGATTTTGTTGATTGATTTTATAAGCTAATACTGAGCCAACAATGATGCAAAGTAATATAACTAATAAGTTAATAAATAGTAAAACTGGTATTCCAAAGATTTGCGTATAAATCATGCCTTGAAAATATATAATATTCACAAAAACTTTATCTATAAAAAACATAGCGAAAAATGTACTATAAACTAATATCAACATTGACCCTATTGCTCTTATGTAGTGATTCATTTATAAATCACCTCAACATCTCCTATAAATGTTGACAAATAGACATTAACAGCATAATTATCTTCTTTTGTTTCTTCAACAACTTTAATATTATTGTTTTCAACTTTATATGATGTTTCATTAACATATGCATTACCATAAAGTGCTGAAAAATGTAATTTTATATTGTAGTTTAAAGGCACAATAATTTGCACTTTACCTAAAAAATGTCTTATCACTACAGTATTATGTTCTCTAATATTAGCAGCTTTAGACATATCTATATGAATATCACCAATACCATGCTGTATTTGTAAATCTTCCCATTTATAAACATAAATAGGTGTACGTTGTTCACCAAACCACTTTTGCTTAATAAATTCTGGAGATTCTACTGCCTCTTCTGTCGCAATAATTTTCAAAGGTTTGAACCTATAAAATATATATCTCACAATTAACACAATTAAAAATATAAATAATATGATAATTGTGTATTTATTGGATAGTAAAGTAAAAGCTATAAGTAATACCCCTATCCAAAACGCTAATAACCCTCGTATTTTATGAAAATATAAATATCCTACATAAACCAATATGCAGCCTAATAATAATACAAAAATAAAACCTATTTTTTCAAAGAAAATATAGTAGAAATTAGCTATTATCATTAATGCTGTAAACACAATCAACATTTCAGTTGATATATATTTATGAGTCATGTTTCGCCACCTTTCTTCAAGCGACTAAACTAATTTGTTCGATTAAATCACATTCTGTTTCAACATTCACTTTTTCCTTTGCCTGTTGTGATAAATCGGCTACAATACGTGCGTAGTCTGCTTCCATTTCATTCAAATCATTTTTAATTTTTTCTATATCATAATGCTCAATCTCTTGTGCACATTCAATATCAGATTCATCTAAAATGTCGATATATTTATTTTCTAAAGATAATGTTAAATGATCTATTAATCTAGCTACATAAGTTTTTCTTTCAAATAGATAATTTATGTACATTTCTATGCTTCTTAATTTTTTATCAAGATATTGTCTATATTCAATTAAACTTGAATAAAAAGTTTGTTTAGTCATTTTTTCTAGATAAGTCGTAATATAATTCATAGAATCACCTCATGATTGATTAGATTCTATTATAAAAAATTTCCGGAACCATTAGTATAGGCTCCGGAACCATCTTATATTAGGACTTTAGACCGAAACTTATTCTAATCTATTTTAGTAGTTAAAACTGGTCCTTCTTTTGTTACTATAACCGTATGTTCAATTTGTGCAACAAAGCTTTTATCTTGAGTTTCAAATGCCCATTCATTCTTACCTTCTGTGACAAATGTAGCTTTTGAAGAAATAAATGGCTCAACAGCAATTACAGTACCTTCTTTAAGCAAAGTTTTATCTTTTGGATCATAATAATTCATAACATGGCTTGGAGATTCATGTAATGACTGACCAACACCATGACCTGTTAAATTTTTAATTACTGTCAAATCATTTTTACGTGCAGTTGCGTGAACTGCTTTACCAATTTGGCTCAGCTTTGCACCAGGTTTGATTTTTGTCATAGCTGCTTCAAATGCTTCTAAAGCAACATCACAAACTTTTTGTTTCAATGGATTATCCGCTTCACCAACTACAAATGAAATGCCAGTGTCAGCATAATACCCATTTTTCAATGCAGAAACATCAATATTTACTAAGTCACCTTCACGAATTTTTCGTTTTCCAGGAATACCATGTGCCACTTCTTCGTTAACGCTGATACAAGTTTGACCTGGAAAGTTTTCATCATGAATTGGTGCTGAGATAGCACCGTGTTCTTCAAATAAATCTTTTGCGATATCATCAAGTTCTTTAGTAGTGATGCCAGGTGTAGTAGCTTCTTGCATTTTGTCTCTAACTAGTGCGCAGATATATCCAATATCTTTTAGTGCTGTTAATTCTTCTTCTGTTTTTACAATCATTTTATCCCGTTCCTTTTTGTAAATTATATTCTTTCTTATTATAGCAGACTTTTTTTGATATAATAAATTAGAAAATTTTTATCATATATAGTTTAACATTTTAACCAAATAATGACATAACCACTTTTACAATTCTGGTTAAATCATTAAACGTTTATTTTTATAGGAGTTTTAATATGAATGATTCTTGGTATAAAAATATTGTTGGTGCACGAACTCTGAAAACAGGTTTAGCTACCTTTTTAACTGCTCTTTTTTGTTTAGCCTTAAACTTAAATCCAATTTTTGCTATATTAACAGCTATTGTCACAATTGAACCAACCGCTAAGGCATCGTTAATAAAAGGTTATAGAAGACTTCCTGCAACAATTATTGGTGCGTTATTTGCCGTTATATTTACTTTTATTTTCGGCGATCAATCTGCTTTTGCCTACGCATTTAGTGCAACATTCACCATTATTCTTTGTACAAAATTAAATTTACAAGTAGGTACAACTGTAGCAACTTTAACTGCAATGGCTATGATTCCTGGCATACATGATGCTTATTACTTTAATTTCTTCTCCAGATTATTAACGGCTATCATTGGATTAGTTACAGCGGGATTAGTAAACTTTATTGTCTTACCTCCCAAATATTATGATCAATTGGATGATGCTATTAATCAAACTGAAGCAAAAATGTACGCATTATTTCATAAGCGTATGCGTCAACTGGTTATTGGTAAATTTTATAATGGAACGACCAATCAACAATTAACCACATTATTAAATTTAAACCAAAAAGTCGAGACGTTACTTTCTTATCAAAAAGATGAGCTCAGTTATCACAAACACCACAATTCAGAATGGATTCGTTTAAAGTCTTTAACTACGCGTACACATACAAATCGCTTATTTATAACTCACTTATCTAACTTAGTTTTTTTACCAAAAGACACACAAGTTACTTTTACTAAAGATGAGCAACTTGCCATCCTAAATATTGCTGAGAGTATAAATAACATACATAGAACTGGACATTTTGAGCGTCATCCAAAATCAGCGTCGTTACTTAAATCCACCGTCAAAGGTTTAGATGAGTTTGATAAAAATCAATTAAAAAGTCATATTGTCTATGAAATACTATTAATTTATAGAATTTTAAATAATCGGTTTGCTTAAATTGATCTATTAACTATTGTTACATCAACAAAACAGCCTAGGACAAAATGTCCTAGGCTGTGATTTATTTATTCATACTAGTTAAATCTTTACTATTTTTGTTGAGCAACGCGCTCAACAATTACTTTCTTAGCTGCTTCTTCCTCTGAATTGTCTAATTCTTTCGGTTCAAATACAAGACCTTTACGTTCGCATGCTTTTTCTAATAGATAATCTGTAATTTCATGATTTTTAGGTAGTATCGGTCCGTGTAAATAAGTACCTAGTAGATTCTTGTAATGAATGCCTTCTTTAGCATCGTCATCATTATTACCAAATCCATGAGTAACTTCACCTAAAGTACCGTAATTATGATAAGTACGGCCCCCATGGTTTTCAAATCCTACAATTGTACCAAAAGTATTACTTTCAATAACAATATCTCCTGTTAAACGATTTTTTTTAGATTCTGTATAAAAATCTAAAATATTTAAACCGTCTAGTTCTGTGCCATCTGGTGTAATGTATTTACGTCCTAAAAACTGGTAACCACCACATACAGTTAGACCAGGCAAACCATCTTCAATAGCAGCTTTTAACTTACTTTTTATTTTACTCAATTCTAATGTTGCTAATGCTTGTTCTCTGTCACTACCCCCACCAATAAAGAAGATATCACATTCATCAAAAGTAACATTTTCCGTCTGATTAATATCTACAACTTTTAAAGTGATATTACGGCGTTTTGCACGTTGTTTAAGTGCAATGATATTACCTATATCACTGTACAAATTTAATTTATCAGGCATAAAGTGATAGACCGTTAACTCATTCATTTTACGTTATCCTCCTCAAAAGAGTGATTCAATTGTTTTAACATAGGGGCAAGTGAAGTATAGTTAGGTATTGCTACAGTAAAACTATTAGTATATTCCATTGTTTTCGCAGTAGCTTTATAGATATCATTTTCTAAAATAACTGGTACATTTATCTCTGCGAGCTTTAATCTCAATTGTAGCTCTTCTGCTCGTGTACCTGTAACTATTATAGCTTCTATCTGTTGATTCGCTAATTTTTCAAAGTCAGCATCATAAATCCAAGATGTATCACGTCCATCTGCAGCATGATCATTTAAACTGATGACGTAAACTTTGTTCCCCTCTATCCGATCACCAACTGAGAGACTTGCATTCATACCTGCAGGGTTCTTAGCTAGATTGATCATTGCTTCTTTCGTACCCTTTTTAAAATACTGAATTCTGCCATTATCAGAAGTATAAGTTTCAAACCCTTTTCGAATTGACGCATCATTTAATCCAAGTTCTCTGAGCACGGTATAAGCAGCAATTGCATTATATGCATTAAAATCGCCTGCAATTTTCATATTAAATGTTGTAGTACCAACATTTAAATTTATAAAAGGTGTTAAATCAAATTGAGCTACTTCATATTTTGTATTTTCTCGTTTAAAGCCACATTCACAATAATAATGGCCTAATTGATTATAATGAATATAATCATAATGTAATAAGCGACCACAATTAGGACAATATCTACTTTCATTCATAGAACTTTGTTCAAAATCATGCGCGTGCTTTTTCATTCCATAATAATTAACAGTGTCACTCGCTATCTTTAATCTACTGACAAATGGATCATCAGCATTTAACAATAATTTTATCCCTTTATTATCAATTGCTTTTGCAATATTATTTACCATAATATCGATTTCCCCAAATCGATCCATTTGATCACGGAAGAAATTAGTAACCACCATCATCGTAGGCGTAACTTCATTAAGTACTCTTGGTATTGAACCTTCATCAATTTCAATAACTGCGATTTTAGTGTTTTTTTTAATTTGCAAAATAAAGGCTGATGTAATACCAGCAGCCATATTGGCACCTTCATTATTATGTATGATTTCTATTTGATTCTCTTTCAAAGTATGACCTATTAAATTTGATGTAGTCGTCTTCCCATTTGTACCACTTATAAATACAATCTCATCTACATGAGATGCTAATTCTCTTAAAATATTTTTATCCACTTTTCTAGCGACTTGACCTGGTAAGTCTGTTCCCTTTTTCCCAACAGTACGACTTACTTGTCTTGCCAGTCTCGCTAGACGTGTTGCAGTCCATTGTCTCATCTACTTCCTCCTCTACTATTCACTCAAATATTATAACACGATTAAGTTGTATTCCAAACAATTCTCAATGCAAATATCTTTCACATTCTTTAGATTAGAATAATTATTATTTACGAATGAGAATAAGTTTGCTATACTAATGAAAAATGATACATGGAGGCTATTACTTATGTTGAATAAAGAATTATTAGATGCATTAAATGAACAAATGAACCACGAGTATTTTGCTGCACATGCTTATATGGCAATGGCTGCGTATTGTGATAGTAAGTCCTACGAAGGCTTTGCTAATTTCTATATCCAGCAGGCAAAAGAAGAAAGATTTCATGGTAAGAAAATTTATGATTATATCAATGATCGTGGTGAACAAGCAATATTTAATTCAATACCAGCACCTAAATCTGAATTCACAAGTATCTTAGAAACCTTTGAAGATGGCTTAGTCCAAGAACAAGATGTAACACGCAGATTTTACAATTTATCTGACCTAGCTAATAAAGATAAAGATTATGCCACAATTTCATTTTTAAATTGGTTCCTAGATGAACAAGTCGAAGAAGAATCAATGTTTGATACACATATTGATTATTTAAACCGTATCGGTGACGACAGTAACACTTTATATTTATATGAGAAAGAATTAGCTGCACGTTCATTTAATGAAGATGAAGCATAGCGTTAATACGCTAACAAATTTTTAAAATTAATGATGAATATACAGAAGCATGCCAACATGATTGGCATGCTTTTTAAGTATTTTGCTAGTAGGAAAGGACTGTTGATCATCTATTATGCTTAATTGAGTTTTACTCGCTTGACTTCGAAAAGAGAATTATATAAAGTCATAACATATTCTATAAGAGAAAGGGTTCTTGCTTGATGACAGCTAATGCTTATATTGCTTTAGATTTTGAAACTGCAAACGGAAAAAGAACGAGTATATGTTCAGTGGGAATGGTCAAAGTTATCAATCATCAAATCACAGAATCTTTTTATACACTGGTTAATCCAAATGACTATTTTTCAAAACAAAACATTGCCGTACATGGTATTAATCCAAATGATGTAAAAGATGCGCCGACATTTGCATCAGTATATCCATATATGATGCAATTCATTGATGGATTACCAGTAGTTGCTCATAATGCTGCATTTGATATGAATGTTTTGTATGACAGCATTAAGCAAATTGGTCAAGACACACCAACAATCACTTATTTTTGTTCACTACAACTATCAAGAAAGACAATAAATAATCATCGTTATGGGTTGAATCATATGATGCATTATTACAATCTAGATTTTCACGGTCATCACGATGCTTTAAATGATGCTAAAGCATGTGCAATGATTACATTTCGATTATTAAAACACTATGATGATTTGAATAGTATATTAACAATATTTGGTAAGCAGTTAAAAGATAAAGATTAATTTATTCAAAATCAGTAATTATTTCCATGATATTTCGTTTATATATAATCATAAATTGTCATGTTTTCATATGTCGCTTTTTCTAAGTTACCTACTGTAACGCCCACCAATCTAATTGGTGTTTCTGAATCTTTTAGTTCAGTATATAAACTATAAGCAATGTTATAAATATCCGTCTCATTTCTAATCGGATCTCTCAAACTTCTTTGTTTTGACAAAGTTTCAAATTTAAAAGTTTTAATTTTAACAGTGACAGTTTTGCCAGATTTTTGAATTCTGGCTAAGCGTTCAGCTGTTTTATGACTTAACTCCCAAATTTTTTGAAGAATTTGATCATCATCATTAACATCTGTTGCAAAGGTGCGTTCTGTGCCAACTGACTTTCTAATTCTTGTGGCTTTTACTTCATTATTATCTATACCTCTCGCCTTATTGTACAATCCATAACCGCGTTTTCCAAAAAGACGAATTAATTCACGCTCACTTTGGTTATATAAATCTTGGCCATTATAAATTTTATGCTCATGCATTTTTTCTTTAGAAGCTTTACCTACTCCTGGAAAATCACCAATATCTAAGCCCATTAATATTTCATGTACATTTTTATAATCAATAATAGTTAGACCGTTAGGCTTATTCATACCGCTCGCTAATTTTGCTAAAAATTTATTATAAGAGACACCCGCAGAGGACGTTAATTGGGTAGCTTCGTAAATATCTCTACGAATATATTGCGCAATCATAGACGCTGGTAAATCAGGACGGACTAAATGCGTAATGTCTAAATATGCTTCATCCAATGACAATGGTTCAACGATTTCAGTGTAACTTTTAAAAATATTCATAATTGTGTTTGAGGCTTCCTTATAAGCTTCAAATCTAGGAGATACATAAAAACCATTCGGACATAATTTATGTGCTTGTGCGGTGGGCATTGCAGAATGAACACCATATTTTCTTGCTTCATAAGAAGCTGTTGACACCACGCCTCTACCACTCGCTTTTCCACCGACGATAACTGGTTTCCCTTTTAAACTTGGATTATCCCTTATTTCTACTTGAGCAAAGAAATAATCCATATCTATATGAATGATTCTTCTTTCTGTCAATGCACACACCTCCCTTTTTAAACTTATATAATTATATTATTGATATTTATCTTACAATCTAAATGATTTTGTTACATAATATATGCTCATGATAGTAAAACAAACAAAAAAGAGTTAGCTATCCGCTTCTTAAATACGATATCATCTATAATGATAATTATGTATTTAGCAGTATTACTAACTCAGATTAATTAATTATTATGGTTTTGGTTCAGTTTGCAATTCAATTGAAGGGTTTTTTGTATAATATTTAATACCATCCTCAGTATCTTCTATGACTTCCACTTTCTCATTTAACACACCTGAAAGTAAATACAAATCCACAACACAATATCCAATATGAAAACTTGTAATAAATATGATAGATGAGTAAGGCGTAATAAAAAATATGATAAATAAAATGGGTGATATAATAATTAAAGGGGCTAACATAATTAAGCTATATTGCCATTTTTTGAAATAAACTTGTGGCATATGTGACTTTATCAAACCATATTTAACTCTATAAATAGGTTTTCGACCTTTTGATAAGATGCGAAACATTAAGTTATGAATCAATTCATGTAAGAAATAAACAATAGTAAAACCTAAAATACCATACAATAAATTAAATAAGATATTTTGCTCTATAACCGAAGCAAATAAATAAGCAAATTTATATGATAACAATATACTGATCATTACTATTGTTAATTGGAATAGTAAGAATCCTTCTAATAACTTTTTATTAGAAAACAACTCAATTTTAAACATTAGCAACCCTCCAAATGCTTTGTTATTACCTAGAGTATACAATGATTTTAATCACTTAGAAAGAGCTATTGAACAAAGTTAATGACTTGTAATTGAATTTTAACAAATCTTCTTACATTGAAATAAACTGCAACACTGAGCAAACAATAAGTTAATTAACTTTACACAATGTTTATTAAATCATGCTTATCTATTAACCTACGTTTTATATACGATTAAATTGAGCAACCGTTTCAACATGTGTTGTATGAGGAAACATATCTACTGGTGTAATCTTCGTTAGTTTGTAATGTTGTGCTAAATATTGCGCATCACGTTGTTGTGTTGAAGGATTACATGAAATATAGACAATTTTTCTTGGGTTTAATTCTAATAATGTTTTTAAAAATGTTTCGTCACAGCCTTTTCTAGGCGGATCAACCATCACTACATCTGGTTTAATTCCTTGTGATTTCCATTTTAATATAACCTCTTCTGCCTTACCACAGACAAAAGTAGTATTTTCAAATTGGTTTATAGTCGCATTTTGTTTAGCATCTTCAATGGCTTCTGACACAACTTCTACGCCATAAACATGTTTCGCTTTTGGTGCCATATATAAACCTATCGTTCCGATACCACAGTAAGTATCCAAGACAACATCATCCTGCTTTAAGTTTGCGTATTCAATCGCAAGTTGATACAATTTTTCAGTTTGTATCGAATTAATTTGATAAAAAGATTGATCACTTATTTTGAAGGTAACGTCTGATAATTTATCATTGATTGTTGTCTTACCATATAAAGTATTAGATTCCGCTCCTAATATTACATTTGAATGTGTATTATTGACATTATGCTTTATACTTGTAATTTCAGGAAATGCTTTAACTAATTTTTGCACAAGTAAATCACTCTGTTTAAATTTCTTGCCATTGGTCACAAATATCACCATTAACTCTCTTGTATGGTGTCCAGTACGAATGACAACGTGCCTCATAAGCCCTTGTTTTTTATGTTCATTATAAACGCTAATATTCAATTCGTTAAACCAAACTTTAAGTTGATTCATAACTTCTTGATGCAATTGGTCTTGAATTAAACAACTTTCCATATCTATAATATCGTGACTTCTTTGTCTATAAAAACCTGAGATAATCTCTCCGTCTTTATTCTTTCCAACAGGTATTTGTGATTTATTTCGATAATACCAAGGATTTTCCATACCAACTGTGTCATTAATAATCGTATCTTTAAAATCTGCTTTTCGATGAAACAAATTAATTACTTGTTCTTTTTTCATATTCAATTGAGCTTGGTATGTCATATGTTGTAATTGACAGCCTCCGCATTTGTAATAATATACACATGGTGGCTCAACACGTTCTTTACTTTGTTCTTTAATTTCTATTAATTTACCTATTGCAAAATTCTTTTTTACTTTAATCACTTTAAATTTAATCGTTTCATCTATTAAAGTATTAGGAATAAACACAGGATACCGATCTAACTTTACAACGCCGTGTCCTTCATGTGTTAAATCAATTACGTGTCCTTCTAAGATTTCATTTTTTTGTAATATGCTCATATTATCACCCCATATAAAAGAGGTTAGGCTATTTGTATCTTTACCTAACCTCGTTGTCTATTAACGTTTTTGAAGATTCATTTTAACTCATTTATTTAAACTAGTTCACGATTACGATTTATTTTAATATTATATTTGTTATTGCTCAACTAGTTCCTCATTTTTAATGTCACTTGGTGTATAAACTTCAATATGCTGTTTTAAATTCAAGAAATTTCCGGGCAATTTACCACCATATTCACCGTCCACATTTAATTGCATATCTATAAATGAAGAGATATTGATTGATTTTGCTTTTTTATAATGCACTTTAGGATGTTTAATATGCTCACCTCTTGAAGCAAGGGTCATAATATGCCCTAACTCTGCTAAATTCGCTTTTTCCACTATAATCAAGGTGAAATAACCATCATCTAATTTGGCATCAGGCACTAATTTTTCAAATCCTGCCATAGAGTTGGTCAAACCTAATAAAAATAAGAGCGCCTCTCCCTGAAAAACCTCATCATCATATTCGATACGTATGTCAACAGCTTTCATCTGAGGTAACATTTCAAATCCTTTAATATAATATGCAAAAGGACCAACAATTGATTTCAATCTACTTGGTGTTTCATAAGATACCTGTGTTAATTGTCCCCCTGCAGCTAAATTAATAAAATATCTACTATTCATTTTTCCAATATCAACGCGCGTTGAATGGCCTTCTATAATCACATCAATCGCACTCATAATATCATTGGGTAAATGCAATGCACGCCCAAAATCATTTACAGTTCCCATTGGGATGATTCCAATTTTAGGTCTATTTGGATGTTCTGCTATACCATTGATGACTTCATTGAGCGTCCCATCGCCCCCTGCAGCTATTAAAACATCATAGTCTTGAGTTAAACAACGTTTAGCTTCAGTTGTTGCATCACCAATTTTTTCAGTTGCATAGGCACTCGTTTCAAAACCGGCCTTTTCTAATTTTATTAACACATCTGGCAATGTTCGTTTAAACAATTCTTTACCAGATGTTGGGTTATAAATGATTCTAGCTCGTTTTCTCATATTTTATCCCTCAACTTTTTATACTCAGTATATATATTAAATGATTTAGTTAAATGATAAAAGCATTTAGGCTATTTTCAAAAAGAAAATATAATATACTACTTAATATTAAAGAAATTGAAACTTCCATTCCTATTATCAAAACATGGCACTATCCATAATTTAAATTAGCGCTCTTATATTTTAAATTTAAGATTTTGACTGTGAATAATGCTTGCCTGATATATCGTTCGTTCTTATAATATTTCACACATATTATTTCATTGAATTCAGCAATTTATAAAATTACATTAAAAAGTAGTAGTTCAATGTGCGCTTAAAGTTTTATAAAAAAACGTCAATTCCTATTTTGTTATAGAAATTGACGTTTAATACTTTATCCAAGCTGTTTATTTCTCGGTTACTCATTAATTAGATTATAACTGTTCAAAATGCAAATGATTTTGTTATCTTTTATCTAATTCTTGTTTTAATAGTTGATTCACTAATTGTGGGTTAGCTTGACCTTTTGAAGCTTTCATAATTTGACCAACTAAGAAGCCCATTGCTTTACCCTTACCATTTTGATAGTCTTCAACTGATTGTGGATTATTGTCTAATGCTTCATTTACAAATTTAAGAAGTGTCGCTTCGTCAGAGATTTGAACTAAACCTTTATCTTCCATAATTTGTTTTGCATCTCCACCATTTTCAGCTAGTTCTGGGAAAACTTTTTTAGCGATTTTACTGCTCATTGTGCCATCTTCAATTAATTTAATCATACCAGCAAGATTTTGTGGTGTGAGTTTTGTATCTAATAATTCTATTTGATGTTTATTCAAGTACTCGTTAACGCCACCCATTAACCAGTTGGAAGTTAATTTTACATCAGCACCTTCTGCTACGGCACCTTCAAAGAAATCAGACATTTCTTTTGTTAATGTAATCACGTGTGCATCATATGCTGGTAAACCAAATTGATTCACGTATTTTTCTTTTCTTTCATCTGGTAATTCAGGAATTGTTTGACGTACGCGTTCTTTCCATTCATCGTCAACATATAAAGGTACGATATCTGGTTCTGGGAAGTAACGGTAATCGTCTGATCCTTCTTTCACACGCATAAGAATTGTTTTACCCGTAGATTCATCAAATCGTCTTGTTTCTTGTAAGATTTCTCCACCATTCAACAATTCTTCTTCTTGACGTTTTTCTTCATATTCTAACCCTTTACGTACATAAGTAAATGAGTTTAGATTTTTCAGTTCTGCTTTTGTTCCGAACTCTGCTTGACCATATGGACGTAATGAAATATTGGCATCACAACGCAGTGAACCTTCTTCCATTTTACAATCTGAAACACCAGTATATTGAATAATTGAACGTAATTTTTCTAAGTATGCATATGCTTCTTGTGGTGAACGAATATCTGGCTCAGACACAATTTCAATCAATGGTGTACCTTGTCTATTTAAGTCAACTAATGAATAACCATCTTTATGTGTTGATTTACCAGCATCTTCTTCCATGTGTAAGCGTGTGATACCTATGCGTTTTGTTTCACCATCTACTTCAATATCAATATAACCATTTTCACCTATTGGCTGATCAAATTGTGAAATTTGATATGCTTTAGGATTATCTGGATAGAAATAGTTTTTTCGATCAAATTTTGATTCTGTTGCAATATCCATATTTAATGCCATTGACGCTCTCATCGCCCAATCAACGGCACGTCTGTTGACAACTGGTAGTACTCCAGGGTAAGCCAAATCAATTACGTTTGTGTTTGAGTTAGGTTTCGCTCCAAAATGTGCTGGCGATGGAGAAAACATTTTAGATTCTGTTTTTAACTCAACATGGACCTCTAGTCCAATAACTGTTTCAAAATGCATGATTTCCACTCCTTATAAATTTTCGTATTCATTATGCAAATTAAATTTTGATTCATATTGGAAAGCGACACGATATAATGTTTTCTCATCAAAAGGTTTACCAATAAATTGCAAACCAATTGGACGTCCATTCGCTTTACCACAAGGAATAGATATACCTGGCAAGCCAGCTAAGTTAACTGGTGTTGTTAGTAAGTCATTCGCATACATTGTAAGTGGATCATCGATTTCTTCACCTATATTAAATGCAGTTGTTGGTGTTGTTGGCCCAACTACAACATCATAGTTATCAAAAATACGATCAAAATCGTTTTTTATTAATGTTCTAACTTTTTGTGATTTCTTATAGAACGCATCATAGTATCCTGAACTTAGTGCAAATGTGCCAAGGAAAATACGACGCTTAACCTCTTCACCAAATCCTTCACTTCTTGACATTTTATATAATTCTTCTAGTGAATTTGCTTCTGGAGAATGATAACCGTATCTGATACCATCAAAACGTGATAAGTTTGAGGATGCTTCAGATGATGCGATTACATAATAAGAAGGAATGCCATATTTCGTATTCGGTAATGAAACTTCTTCTACTGTAGCACCTAGTTCTTTCAATGTTTCAACAGCTTTTTTTACAGATGCTTTCACTTCATCAGATATACCTTCACCGAGATATTCTTTTGGTAATGCCACTTTAAGGCCTTGAATATCTTTACCAATATCAGATGTAAAATCTGCATCTTCTACAGGTGCACTCGTACTGTCATTTTCATCTAAACCAGTAATTGCTTCTAATACTAAAGCATTGTCCTTAACATTGCGCGTTAACGGCCCAATTTGGTCTAATGAAGACGCAAATGCTACTAAACCAAAACGTGATACACGACCATAAGTTGGTTTTAAACCTACAATACCGCAATAAGCTGCAGGTTGACGAATTGAGCCACCAGTATCTGAACCTAAACTAAAAGGTACTAATCCCGCTGCAACAGCTGCTGCTGAACCACCAGATGAACCACCAGGAACAGCCGTGTGATCAAATGGATTTAACGTTTTCTTGAAATAAGAAGTTTCTGTAGAACCTCCCATTGCAAATTCATCCATGTTTAGTTTTCCAATTAAAATAGCTTGTTCATTGCGTAATTTATTCATTACTGTAGATTCATAAATAGGTACAAATCCTTCTAGCATTTTACTAGCGCAAGTTGTTTCTACACCTTCAGTAATAATATTGTCTTTAATTCCCATTGGAATACCAAATAGTTTGCCTTCCATTTGGTCTTTGGCTTGTAACTCATCTAATTCTTGTGCTTTTTTAATAGCATTGTCTTTATCTAATGCAAGAAATGAATTAATTGTTGGATCAGTTTCTTCAATTGCATCATAGATATCGTTCACTATTTGTGAAGGTTTAATTTCTTTATTTTTTATTAATGTAATTAAATTTTCCACAGATTCATAACGGATGGTCATCTTAAGCGTCCTCCTCATTCATGATAGATGGTACCTTGAACTGTCCATCTTCCGTCTCTTTAGCATTTTTTAATGCAAGCTCTTGAGGAATGCCCTCGATTGCTTTATCTTCTCTTAACACGTTTTGTAAATCTAATACGTGATAAGTTGGCTCAATTGAGCTAGTGTCTGCTGTATCTATATGATTAGCAAAATTTAAAATACTTTCTAATGTATCTTGCATTTCAATTGTTTCTTCTTCAGATATTTGAAGTCTAGCTAAATTAGCAATATGCTCTACCTCTTCACGTGTAACTTTAGCCATTAAATAAAAGCCTCCTTTTTACTCATTCATTATAAAATTGTATCAAAATTTCAAACAAAAATCTAAACTTTTCAACAATAACAATAAATAACCATATTTTAATTAAGTTCCGTTTGGTAAAACATTTGTAATTATGTAACTTAAATATGTTTCAAAAACAATATATACACTTTTTATAGTATTAATAACAATTATTGCATAATAAATCATAAATTTTATAAAGTGCGTAATATCATTCTATGTTTTGTAAGCACTTTCATTTTTGTCATTGAGCTAAATATTTCAAAAAAATAAAAATAAATCTACTCTATTTATAAATTACATTGTATAATAATTCATGTAACACAATTTAATATTCTGGGGATAAGGGAGTTGAAGTATTATGTTTATTCTAGGTACATCTTTAGCTAATCAAGTTCACGTTACTTGGCAAACGTATATTATGATTATCATTTATTTTATCATTTTATTAGTTATTGGCTATTATGGTTACAAACAATCAACAGGTAATTTAAGTGAATTTATGCTGGGAGGTAGAAGTATTGGCCCTTACGTAACTGCCTTATCAGCAGGTGCATCCGATATGAGTGGATGGATGATTATGGGTCTCCCTGGATCTGTGTATAGCACTGGTTTATCAGCAATGTGGATTACAATCGGTTTATCACTCGGCGCTTATATTAACTATTTTGTAGTTGCACCTCGACTCCGCATTTATACTGAAATTGCAGGAGACGCTATCACCTTGCCAGACTTTTTTAAAAATCGACTCAATGACCGTAAAAATTACATAAAAATAATTTCAGGTCTAATTATTGTTGTTTTTTTCACTTTATATACACATTCTGGGTTTGTATCTGGTGGAAAATTATTTGAAAGTGCTTTTGGTTTAAACTATCATTGGGGACTTATCATAGTTGCAGCAATAGTAATTTTTTATACGTTCTTTGGTGGGTATTTAGCTGTATCCATTACGGATTTCTTCCAAGGTGTAATTATGTTAATCGCAATGGTAATGGTTCCTATTGTTGCACTTATAAAACTCAACGGTTTGGATACTTTTAGCGAAGTAGCAGCTATGAAACCTACCAATATGGATTTGTTTAAAGGGACAACGTTTTTAGGTATTATTTCATTATTTGCCTGGGGATTGGGGTATTTTGGTCAACCACATATTATTGTTCGGTTTATGTCCATTAAAACACATAAACTTTTACCAAAAGCAAGACGTTTAGGTATTAGCTGGATGGTTATTGGTCTCTTAGGCGCAGTTGCTGTAGGCCTAACAGGTATCGCATTTATACCTCAATATCACATTAAAATGGAAGATCCAGAGACACTCTTTATCATTATGAGTCAAATTTTATTCCACCCTCTTGTAGGCGGTTTCTTGTTGGCAGCTATCTTGGCAGCTATTATGAGCACAATTTCATCTCAGTTATTAGTGACTTCTAGTTCATTAACTGAAGATTTTTATAAACTTATTCGTGGTGAAGCGAAAGCAAAAACTCACGAAAAAGAGTTTGTAATGATTGGACGACTATCTGTTTTACTAGTTGCAATTATTGCAATTTGGATTGCATGGTCACCAAATGATACAATTTTAAACCTTGTCGGTAATGCTTGGGCAGGATTTGGCGCAGCGTTCAGCCCGTTAGTGATTTTCTCACTATACTGGAAAGGGTTGTCTCACGCTGGCGCGCTGAGTGGTATGATTACAGGAGCTTTAGTCGTTATTGTGTGGATTGCTTGGGTTAAACCGCTAGCATCAGTAAATGAAATATTTGGTATGTATGAAATAATACCTGGTTTTCTAGCAAGTGTGATAGTTACTTATCTAGTAAGTAAAATTACTAAAAAACCTGGTGAATTTGTAGAGCACGATTTAAATAAAGTTAAAGAAATGGTTAAAGAATAATCGAATCGCAACGCTCTCACTATAAATTGATACTAAAAAGCCACTCTTGTAACACATAACGTGATTACATAGAGTGGCTTTTATCGAGAAAACGTATACTAATTATTGTTTTTATAAATATGAACTTGTGGATCTTTGTCATCTTCAGTTTTACTGATTAAAGCTTTTGCTTTGTTACCATCTTTTATGCGAATTTCATATTCGTCAATATCATCAAAGTATTTCTCTGCTTGTTCAGTGATGTATTGTGTGATACCAATTGTTTCTGCTTCACCATAATAATCAATCGGTACATCAACTGTTAATTGTTTTGCTTTTTTATTATCGAATTTAACTGTACCCACTGCTTGAGTAAAGTTGTTAAAATACGTCTGTAAATTATCATTAAATTGCTTAAAATTATTATTTAAATTTTCATCAATTTCGCCTGCTTCATCAGAAGGTAACAATGCTGTAGTTTGATTTATATCTTTCCATTCATTAATACGCGTCTTGCCATCTTCAACTGTCGTACCAGCAATAAATTCACCTGGAACAATTGAATTTTCACCAGTTTGTTTATAAATTGCAAAGTGTATTGGTATGTCTTTCAAATCTTTATTTTCTCTGACTCTCGACAAAATTTCTCCTGCCATTTGCTTACCTTGTTTTTTAATTTCTTTGTCATCTAATTTTTTACTATAGGTTTCGCCATCTTTTTCTTTTTGATAGTAATATGTACTATTCATAGCTAGTCCGATAGTCATACCTTTAATTTCCTTACCTTTAGTATCACCACTAGCATAAAAATCTTGTTCTAAAATATTTGAAAGATACGCAGGTGATTCTTCAGCAATTTTTTCTGGATCTGTTTCTCCATTATGAGATGGATTTAGACCTAAATTCTCATTCGCTTTCTTTTCTTTTCGTTCATCTTCATCCATCTCATCTACTTCAGATTTAGTATATTTTGGATCTAAATAAGCATTAATCGTATCTTTATCTAAGTACTGACCATCTTGATATAAATAATCGTCAGTTGGAAAAACTTGTTTACTCAATTCTAAGAGGCCGTTTTCGAAATCTTCCCCATTATAACTATTTGCCATGTTATCTTGTAATAAACCACGTGCTTGGCTTTCTTTAAATGGTAAAATCGTTCTATAATTATTACCTTGAACATGTTTATCAGTAGCGATTTCTTTTACTGAACCGGATTTTTCTTGCTGTTTATTGTCATCAGGTTGTTCTTTACTTTTTTCATTATCATCATTTCCACATGCTGATAATAGAAAAATTGCTGAGATGAATAGTATAATCGTTCTTTTCATGCATTATCTCCTCTATCCCTCTATTTCTTTTTGTTTCTGGACAAAGTCATCCTCCGTCCAAACTTCTGTGCCAAATTTTTCGGCTTTTGTAAGTTTTGAACCAGCGTCTTCTCCAGCAATTACTAGATCTGTCTTTTTAGTAACACTATTTGTAACTTTAGCACCTTGCAATTCTAACCATTTTGAAGCTTCATTTCTTGTCATTTGATATAACTTACCAGTTAATACAATGGTCTTATTAATAAATTCTGGATGATCTTCTAACTCAGTTGTTTTGACACCTTTGTAAGTCATATTAACATGTTTTTCCTTTAATTTATTAATAAGCGCACGGATATCTTCATTTTCTAAATAAGTGACTAATGATTGTGCTAATTTTTGACCAACATCATAAATTTCAATTAATGATTCTTCAGTAACATCAAATAAATGATCCATCGTTCCATATTTTTCAGCAATGACTTGGCTCGCTTTGACCCCCAGGTGTCTGATTCCTAAACCAAATAGTAAATGTTCCAATGAGTTTGTTTTAGAATGTTCAATCGCATTTAATAGATTGTTGACTTTCTTCTCACCCATTCTCTCTAATGGTAGCAAATCGTCTTTAGTTAAGTAAAATATATCAGCAACATCTTTTATTTTTTCATTTTCATAAAGTTGTTGAATAATTTTAGTACCTAAACCATCTATATTCATTGCTTGTCGTGATACAAAATGAATCATACCTTCAACGAGTTGTGCTTGGCATTTTGGATTGATGCATCTTAATGCTACTTCCCCTTCTATTCTAACTAGTTCATGATCACAACTAGGACAATGTGTTGGCATGTGATAAACTTCAGCATTTTCCGGTCGACGATCTAAAACGCTTTTTATAACTTCTGGTATGATATCGCCAGCCTTTTTAATTACTACACTATCGCCAATTCGGATATCCTTTTCATGAATTAAATCTTCATTATGTAAAGAAGCTCTAGAAACTGTCGTTCCCGCTACTTTTACTGGTTCAAGTATGGCCGTAGGTGTAACGACACCTGTTCTACCAATACTAAGTTCAATATCTAATAAACCTGTCATGACTTCTTCAGCAGGGAACTTATATGCAATTGCCCAACGCGGAGATTTTTGTGTATAGCCAAGCTCATCTTGTTGATCTAAATCATTCACTTTAATAACAATGCCATCAATATCATATGGCAACTGTTCCCGCGCTTCCGTCCATTTTTCAATATAGTCGAATACTTCTTCTATAGTTTGAGCACGTTCTCGTTCTTTATTTGTTTTAAAACCTAATTTATCTAATTCATCTAAAGCTTCACTTTGTGTATGAGCATTAAATTGTGTAAAGTCATTCACACTATATAGGAAAACACTTAGTTTTCTCTTTGCTGCAAGTTTGGAATCTAATTGGCGCAGTGAACCAGCAGCTGCATTTCTTGGATTAGCAAATGGTTGTTCGTCATTTTGTGCTTTGGCTTCGTTTAAATCAAAGAATGATTTTCTAGGCATATATGCTTCACCGCGAACTTCAAATGTTCTTGCTTCATTAATCTTTAATGGTATCGCATGTATCGTTCTTAAGTTTTCGGTAATATCTTCGCCTGTAGTACCATCACCACGTGTCAAACCTTGTACGAACCTACCATTTTCGTACTTGAGAGACACAGCCAAACCATCTATTTTCAACTCGCACATATATTCAACTTGATCAATTTGCTCACGTATACGTTGATCAAATTTTCTTAAATCTTCTTCATTAAAAGCATTTCCTAAACTCAGCATCGGTGTATCATGATTTACCTTTTCAAACGTTGATTGAGCTGAGCCACCTACCCTTACTGTAGGTGAATCAACTGTTTGATACTCTGGATAGTTTGCCTCAATATCTATCAATTCGTGCAAAAGTTTATCATATTCACTATCTGGTACTGAAGGATTATCTTGTACATAATATTCATAGCTATATTGATTTAGCAATTGATGTAATGCATCGACACGCGATTGTAAGTCAGCCACGCTTTATTCCCCTTTCTTTTCAATAGGTGCAAATTGAGCAAGCAAACGTTTAGGTCCTTCAGATTTAAAGATAATATCTAGTTCAACTGAACCATTTTTTTCATTAACATTGCTCACCATGCCTTCACCCCATGATTTATGAATAACTTTGTCACCAACATGCCAATTCGTTGATTGTTGTGCTTTTTTAGAAGAAGTAACACGTTTACTATAACCTCTTTTTTCAGGTTGTTTGGTTGCAGATTTAAATCGATTTCCTTGTGCCGTAGCTCGTGCTTTATTTTCGTTTTCTAATAAATCTTCAGGTATTTCTTTCAAGAACCTTGAAGCCATATTGGACTGTGGTCTTCCAAAAAGCATTCTTGAAGTTGCATGCGTTAAATATAACGTTTCTTCAGCACGTGTAATCGCAACATAACAAATTCTTCTTTCTTCTTGCATTTCATGATCATCATCACTTTTTATTGCTCTTATATGTGGGAATAATGATTCTTCCATCCCCATTATAAATACAATAGGAAACTCTAGTCCTTTTGCTGAGTGCATTGTCATCAACGTTATACCATCATCTATTTGCGCTTCATCTATATCTGCAACTAAAGATAAGTCTGTTAAAAAGTTGATTAATGACTGTTCTTCTAATGGGGTATTCTCTTCGTAATCTTTAGGCACTGACATAAATTCATCTATATTTTCTAATCTACTTCTTGATTCTAATGTTTGTTCTCGTTCCAACATCTCACGATAACCTGATTTAACTAATACCTCTTCAACAATTTCAGTAATCTCTAAAAATTCCTGTTGTTTAATTAAGTTCTGTATCATGTCATAAAAAGTAATACATGCTTGCGTAACTTTTTTAGATAAGCCTATAAAATCCACTTCTGCTAGCGCGTCAAACATACTTATATCGTTTTGAGCAGCATAGGCCTGAATTTTATCTACTGTCGAAGGTCCAACACCGCGTTTTGGCACATTTATTACACGGCGTAAACTTATATCATCATTACTATTGGCTATTATTCTCAAATAACTAAGTAGGTCTTTAATTTCTTTTCGGTCATAGAATTTTTGACCACCGACCATTGTGTAAGGCATATTAGATTTCATAAATGTCTCTTCTAACACACGAGATTGTGCATTAGTACGATACAAGATAGCCATATCTTTGAATTTTTTTCCGTTGCGTTGTCGTTTCATAATTTCTTTGACTACATATTCAGCTTCATCTCGCTCGGTAGTAGCTTCGTAGTAGTGAATTTTATCTCCGGATGTATTACCTGTCCATAATCCTTTAGGTTTACGCTCTGAATTATTTTTGATTACTTCATTAGCTGCATTTAATATATTTTTAGTTGAACGATAATTTTGTTCTAAAAATATCGTTTTAGCTTCAGGATAATCTTCTTCAAAGGAAAGTATGTTCTGAATATCAGCGCCACGCCAACCATAAATAGATTGATCAGAATCTCCAACTACGCATAAGTTTTTAAATTTAGACGCTAAAAGATTAACTAATGTATATTGTGCTTTGTTTGTGTCTTGGTACTCGTCGACGTGTATGTATTGGAATTTATTTTGATAAAATTCTAATACATCTGGCACACGTTCAAATAATCGAATTGTAACCATGATTAAATCATCAAAATCCAATGCTTCGTTTCTTGATAACTGTCTTTGATATCCTTTATATACTGTAGCAATCATTTGCTCATGATAAGTATCAGCTTCTTTTTGAGCATCTTCTGGCGTTTTCAATTCGTTTTTTAAATTACTTATAGCACCTATAAACATTCTCGGTTCGAACTTTTTACTATCTATATTTTCATTCTTCAATACATCTTTGATAACTGATTTTTGATCGGTTGGGTCAATAATAGTAAAATTACGTTCAATACCAATTCTATCTGCATCTCTTCTCAGTATTCTTACACACATTGAGTGGAACGTTGACATCCATATAACTTGAGCTGGTTCACCGACTAAAGCTTCCACACGTGCTTTCATTTCTTTTGCTGCCTTGTTTGTAAAAGTAATCGCTAGAATGTTGTATGGAGATACGTCTTTTTCATCAAGCAAGTAAGCTATACGATGAGTTAAAACACGTGTTTTGCCTGAACCTGCACCCGCCATAATAAGTAATGGCCCTTCTGTAGTGCGTACTGCTAAGCTTTGTTCATCATTCATCTTATTTACTAATGCATTCATTTATGTGACTCCTTTATCTTAACTGTTTTTAATGCGCTTTTAATATCTTTATAAACGATATCACCAACGATAATCGTATCAGCAATCGAAGCCATTTCTTCAGCTTCTTCTTGATTACTAATGCCACCACCATAAAATAGTTGTGTATCACTTAACATATTTGCAGCTGTCTTAACCTTTTCAACATCTCCATATGTACCACTATATTCAAGGTACATGACTGGTAATTTATACATTTCATTAACCATTTGAGCATATGCTTCAATATCTTCATCTGTTAAATTTGTTTCAGCTTGTGTAACTTGTGCTACTTTGCTTTCAGGATTCATGACAACATATCCTTCAAAAACAACCTCTTCAAAATCAATGACGTGTCCAAAAGATTTCAATGCTTCTAAAAGTATGCCGTTATGATATTTTACATTTGTACTATTCAATACAGTCGGTACGAAATAAAAGTCAAATCCAGGCATAACACTTTCTATATTGGAAATTTCAAAAACTAGAGGTAAAGGATATCTCCTCACCCTACTCATCAATTGAATAACATTATCTTCAGTAACATCATCTGTTCCACCGATCATAATTGCATCGGTTTGAGACATACATATTGCATCTAAATCTTCATCAGAAATAGACTTGGCAGGATCTAATTTGAAAATATGTTTCCACTTTTTAATGTCATACATGATATGTTACTCCTTTTTTTAGCATACTTTTGATTATATCATTTTTAACCACTGAGTTCTAAAACGATATAGGATTTTATAATGTATTTTAACATGACAAATAAATCATAAGTTAATCATGTTTCTCGCTAAATATATTCAAAAAAATTTAAAGCCTTATTTCTATTTTATCAATACACTTTAAATTAACAACAAAAAAACTGTCAGCAAAGAAGGTTTCTTTGCTAACAGCTTTTCAAATGAAATCATTAAAATTACACTTCGCTATAGTATATAGAATTGTTAATTAATCGGTCGTTTCAATATTCATGCGGTCTAGAATCATTGTGTAAGCATCATTTCCCCATTGTAAAGATCTTTTAACACGAGAAATTGTTGCAGTTGAAGCACCGGACTCTTGTTCAATCGTCGCATAAGTATAACCTTGCTTAATCATTTTTGCGACTTGCAATCGTTGAGATAACGATTGGATTTCATTAACTGTACATAAATCGTCAAAGAATTGGTAACATTCTTCTCTGTTTTCTAATGTAAGAATTGCATCAAATAATTCATCTAATGCTTTTCCTCTTAATTTTTCTATTTGCATTAAAAACAACCCCTGTACTTTCATTTTAATCTTAATTCAACGTGCTAATACATTAAAGTGTAACGATTTCATCAGTAAATTTCAATTATTCTAATCCTGCACGGCTAAAAATCGTATCAACTTGGTTTAAATGATGTTTTGGATTAAAGCATTCGTCTAATTCTTCAGTGCTTAATAAATCTGTAATAGTTGTATCTTGTTCAATTAACGTTCTAAACGGTGTTTTTGTTTCCCAAGATGTCATCGCTTTTGGCTGTACTTTATCGTATGCCGCTTCGCGTGCTAAACCTTTATTTATCAGCGCTAGTAATACGCGTTGTGAATAAATAAGACCAAATGTTTTATCGATATTTGCTAACATATTATCTTCAAATACAGTAAGTCTTTCTACAATATTTGTAAATCTGTTTAATCCGTAATCTAAAGCTATCGTTACATCTGGTAGCATGATTCTTTCTGCAGATGAATGCGAAATATCTCTCTCATGCCATAAAGCTACATTTTCATATGCTGTCGTAATATATCCTCTGATAACTCGCGCAATACCAGTGATATTTTCTGAACCAATTGGATTACGTTTATGTGGCATTGCTGACGAACCTTTTTGACCTTTAGCAAAAGCTTCTTCTACTTCTCTTGTTTCAGTTTTTTGTAAATTACGTATTTCCACTGCAAATTTTTCCATAGAAGTGCTAATCAACGCTAAAGTAGCTATATAATATGCATGACGATCACGTTGTAATGTCTGAGTAGAAACAGCTGCTGCATCCAAACCTAAATTTTCACAAACATGCGCTTCAATTTCGGGTGGGATGTTCGCAAAGGTACCTACTGCACCACTCATTTTACCGACTTCTATTTCTTTTCTCACACGTTTAAAACGCTCTAAATTACGTTTCATTTCTGTATACCATAATGCCATCTTAACACCAAATGTTGTAGGTTCCGCATGTACACCGTGTGTGCGCCCCATCATTAAAGTATACTTATAATTTTTAGCTTTTTGGGCTAAAACATCAATAAATCTTTCTAAATCTTTTTCAATAATATCGTTTGCTTGTTTAATAACATAACTTAATGCAGTGTCAACTACATCAGTTGATGTTAAGCCGTAGTGAACCCATTTACGCTCTTCACCTAATGTCTCTGATACTTGTCTTGTAAATGCAACGACATCGTGTCGTGTTTCTTCTTCAATTTCTTTTGCTCGGTTAACATCAACCTTTGCATTCTGGCGAATTTTCAATACATCTTCAGCAGGTATATCACCTAATTTACTCCAAGCTTCACATGCCAGTATTTCTACTTCTAACCAAGCTTCATAGCGATTTTGATCCGTCCAAATATTAGACATTTCTTCTCTAGAATAACGTTCTATCATTGAAATAAGCTCCTATCTTGCGTAAGTTTTAGTCCACAAACTCCAAAAACATGTACATTCATTCAAAAAATACGGTTAAAGTTCGTGTTTAATCTTGTCATTATTAGTTTAACAGAATTGACCATAAATGTATAAGTCTTTTCTATCTTCTTACAGAAATTTTAACACGTTTTATCAAAAGGCGTGCAGAAAAACCTTATTCTACTCAAAAAATTTATCAATCTATATCAAAATGGAACAACATGATTAAAAAATCGTTGACCTGAGATTTTTTATCTCTGTCAACGATTACACTTATATATCTAGCACTAATTCATATCTGATTTCTTAGCTATTTTGGAACAATTATTCTATTAATTTACCAACAAATTGAATTTCTTGTCTATATACTTCGTATTCACCATCTTTATTTTCTTTATAAATCGGCTTTTCAAAGCGTTTAATAGGCATATATCCAGCATCTCGCATACGTTGCAAACAATCTTGTACCGTTTCGTTTTCTTCTACTTTAAACTTTTGCTGCTTTTTCATATACTTTCCACTTTATCTGGATCATATTGTTTAAGTTTCTTACTGCGCACACCTTTAACCCAAAAACCACCGTGAATTGTTCTTGGTTCGTATGCAATGATAAACGCTTTTTCATCAATTTGCTTAATTGTTTCTATTAATTTTAATTCAAAGCGTCTTGGTGTTAATATTTGTAAAATTAACCTCGTACCATCTCTACCATAAGCAGTATTATGCGTAACGCCATAACCTAAATCTCTTAATTGCTTTGGTAAATCTAATTCATATTCAGATGAAGTAACATTCACAACTGTATAGCCAAGTGCTAATTTCTCTTCAATTTTCATGCCTACAATAATACCGATTGAAAATCCAAAAGCATATGCAAAGACATTTTGAATTTGGTCTAAACTAGACATCACCATTCCCAAACCAATTACATATACTAAAACCTCTAAGAAACTTACAACTGCTGCAACATAACGATAACCCTTGAGTGTTAATATCGTTCTCATTGTCAAACAAGTTACGTAAGCAACATTAATAATAAAAATAGCTAAAACCATTAACCATGGATTAGATGTGATTACTGACATGTTCATTTTCCTTTCTTTCTCATTAAATCCAAATTATTTTATCAGTAACTTATTATTTTGTCACTAAAATCATTCGAAATCTGTTTGATTCTTTGGCCATGTATATCTTGTGTAAGCTAATTCTCTTTTATGTGCATTTTTAATATAATGATTTTCTATGATAGCTTTTGCTTCTTTTGGCACTTGTTTACCTTCTAAATAATCATCTATTTGAGCATAACTAACACCAAGTGCTTCTTCGTCTGGTAGCTGTGGTTTATCTTCTTCTAAGTCAGCCGTTGGTATTTTTTCATATAAATGTGCTGGTGCATCTAAATACGCTAAGATTTGTCGTCCTTGACGTTTATCCAGACCAAATAACGGGGCAATATCCGCTGCACCATCACCATATTTTGTAAAAAATCCTGTTAAGTTTTCCGCTGAGTGATCGGTTCCCACTACGATACCTTGCTTATTTGATGCAATCGAAAATTGTACTTTCATACGCTCACGTGCTTTTTCATTCCCTTTTTGGAAATCAGTCAGCGTAATTCCAGCTTCTTTTAACGATTGTACACTTTGATCTACAGCAGATTTAATGTTAACCGTAATTGTTTGATCTGGTTGTATAAACTTCAAAGCATCTTCAACTTCATCTGCATCTTTTTGTTCGCCATATGGTAGTTTAACCGCAATAAATTGACAATCAATATCCTTTTCCTTTAATTCATTTACTGCAATTTGACACAGCTTACCAGCTAAAGTCGAATCTTGTCCTCCTGAAATGCCTAAAACCAAGGATTTGATAAATGAATGAGATTGGATGTAATTTTTTATAAATTGAACAATATTACGTGTTTCTAATTTGCTATCAATGTTGGGTTTGACTTTCATTTCTCTAACGATAATATCTTGAATTTCATTCATTTTCTTCTTCCATCTCCTTCACATGTTCTGCCACTTCAAATATACGTTTGTGTTTATTTTCCCAACATTCTGTACTTAAATCAACCGGATACTCTTGTGGATTAAGGTGACGTTTGTTTTCATCCCATAAATATGAAAGACTTTCCGTCAAATAGTTTTGCGCTTCCTTTTCGCTCGGTAAATCATAAACGAGTTCACCAGCTTTAAAAATATCATGATGTAATGGTTTAGCTATAAAAGACTTTATAAATTTCATCTTATACGTATGAACAGGATGGAATAATTTAAGTGGCGACTCATCATAAGGATCTTCATGCGCTAACGTTATGTAGTCGCCCTCAGCTTTGTTGGTTTTCTTATTAATAATGCGATACACATTTTTCTTACCTGGTGTTGTTACTTTTTCTGCATTGTTAGATAACTTTATTCGGTCTACATAATTCCCTGAAGCATCTTCAACTGCCACAAGTTTATATACAGCACCTAAGGCTGGCTGGTCGTAACCAGTAATTAATTTAGTACCAACTCCCCATGAATCGACCTTTGCACCTTGCGATTTCAAACTTGTAATTGTTTGCTCATCTAAGTCATTTGATGCAATAATTTTAGTCTTAGTGAACCCAGCCTCATCTAACATGCGACGTGCTTCTTTTGATAAATAAGCAATATCACCAGAATCTAAACGTATACCAATAAAGTTAATTTCATCACCAAGTTCTTTAGCCACTTTAATCGCTGTTGGCACACCAGATTTCAAGGTATGAAAAGTATCAACTAAGAACACGCAATCTTTATGACGTTCTGCATATTTTTTAAATGCAATATATTCATCACCATATGTTTGAACCATTGCATGCGCATGTGTCCCTGATACTGGTATACCAAAAAGTTTTCCTGCACGCACATTACTAGTTGAATCAAATCCACCAATATATGCTGCTCTTGCACCCCACAAAGCAGCATCCGCTTCTTGTGCACGTCTTGTTCCAAATTCCATTAATGTGTCATTGGGCGCTACTTGTTTTATTCTACTTGCTTTCGTAGTAATTAACGTGTGAAAATTCACGATATTTAACAACATCGTTTCAATTAATTGCGCTTGGATGAGTGGTGCTTCAACTCTTAATAAAGGTTCATTACCAAAGCATAATTCTCCTTCTTGCATAGAACGAATATTACCAGTAAATTTCATATCTTTTAAATATTCCAAAAAGTCTTCTTGATAACCAATAGATTTTAAATATTTAATATCCGATTCTGAAAAATGAAAGTTATTAATATAAGCTATAACTCTTTTTAATCCATTAAACACTGCATAACCACTGTTGAAGGGCATATTTCTAAAATATAAATCAAATACAGCGTATCTCTCATGAATACCATCATTCCAATAACTCTCCGCCATATTTATTTGATATAAATCATTATGTAATACTAAAGTATCATCCTCAAATTGGTACACCGCTATCTCTCCTATCGGCTTTTTCATTAGTTTAACACAAAAAATTAAACGTTTATATCTGAAACAAATTTATCTATATTACTTCAATTATAACTCAGCACATTATTAAATATAATTTTGTTATTTATTAATTATTTAGTTAGTAGTAAATTCAAAATAGTAGCGACAAAATCATGACAATTACACAGTTAAGCATTAAAAATAGAAAAAATACCGTATAATATGTGCGAGGTGTTTTATATGTTAAATGAAGCTAAATCATTTATTCAAACAATGTATAAAGAATTAAATTATAATGAAAATATTATATTAAAACGACTAAATCAGATAGAAACACAAATCAACTTAACAGGTACGTATGAACATACTAATGAAGAACTTGTATATGGTGCTAAGATGGCATGGAGAAATTCAAATCGTTGTATAGGTCGTGCATTCTGGGATGCTTTAACTGTCAAAGATGCAAGACATATTCAGTCAGAACACGAATTTATAGACGCAATAGAAAATCATATTCAATTTGCAACAAATGATGGAAAAATCAAACCATGTATCACTATTTTTGCCGCTCAAAACCCACCAAAAATATTTAATAATCAACTCATCAGATATGCTGGGTATGAAGATGTTGGCGACCCTGCTGAAATAAAAATCACTCAATTAGCAGAACATTTAGGGTGGACAAGCAATCATACTGATTTTGATATTTTACCTTTAATTTATAAAATTCCTGGGGAAACATTAAAATTTCATAATTATCAACCTGAATTAATTAAGGAAGTACCCATTACACATGACCGTTTTCCAAAATTAGCAAAGCTTGGATTAAAATGGTATGCCGTACCAATTATATCTAGCATGGACTTGAAAATTGGTGGAATCACATATCCAACCGCACCATTCAATGGTTGGTATATGGTAAATGAAATTGCTGTGCGTAATTTTACGGATTCATATCGCTATAATTTACTAGAAACCGTTGCAGAAGCTTTTGAATTTGATACACTAAAGAATAATTCTTTTAATAAAGATAGAACATTAGTTGAATTGAATTATGCAGTATATCATTCATTTAAAAATGAGGGCGTGTCAATGGTTGATCATTTAACCGCGTCAAAACAATTTGAAAGATTTGAAAAAAATGAACGCAAGAATGGAAGAGATGTAACTGGTAAATGGTCTTGGTTAGCACCCTCTTTATCTCCAACGCTAGTATCTAATTACCATCATGGATATAAAAACGAGATGAGAGAACCAAATTTCTATTATAAAAAGCAATCATCTGCTTCTGGGTGTCCTTTCCATTAATTTTTAAAATTAACACATATATTTAAGGGGTAACGTCAAATGAAATTATATTATTTAGGTCCAAAAGGAACATTTTCATATTTAGCGGCAAAACAATATCAATCAGAGTCTGAGTTTGACTATATATCTAAATCTAATTTGTATGAAGTAGTTACTGCTGTCTCAGAAGATGATCAAAGCATTGCTGTTGTGCCTATCGAAAATTCAATAGAAGGTACAATCAATATTGTTGCCGATGCCTTAACTCAACAGAACATTTATGCTCAGGGAGAAATTCATTTAGATATACAATTTGCTTTATATGGCCCTGAAAATGCTACAGTAAATGATATATCAAAAGTTTATTCAATAAGCCCAGCAATTAGTCAAACGAGTAAATATATACAACAGCATAACTTCACATATGATTATGTAGATAGCACAATACAAAGTTTAGAAAAAATAACTAACCAAGTTGGCGCAATCGCACCTTTAGGTAGCGGGGAAACTTATGGTTTCCAACCTATAGAACAAAACATTCAAGATTTCCCTCACAATGTTACTCGTTTTTTAGTCGTAAGTAACCAGCCGCAACATTTGGACAATGCAAGCGATACAATGTTACTCATCACACCGCAATTTGATAAACCAGGTTTACTAGCAAGTATTCTAAATACCTTTGTACTTTTTAACATCAACTTATCTTGGATTGAGTCTAGACCTTTAAAAACACAATTAGGTATGTATCACTTTTTCGTCCAAGCAGACACTGGATTGACGGAAGAATTATCTAAAGTCATTAAAATCTTGAACACTTTAGATTTTCAAGTTACAGTCATTGGGTCTTTCAATAAGTTAAATCACGATTAATTAATAAAGTAAAACTTACTGAAATTCCAACTCGAAAACTTATCATTTTATATATTTCAATAATAGAGCCTGAGACATTTTATATGCCTCAGGCTCTATGACGCTTTTAGTTATTTTAATGGTAAAGGCTTGGTAACATCTATACCTAATACTGGTGGTACTAAGAAATAAACCACTAACACAATAACAATAATACTCAACATATTGACCCAAAATCCAACTGATGCCATTTTTTTAATACTAATTTTTCCAGTACCAAATACAATAGCATTTGGCGGTGTACCAACCGGTAACATATAAGCACAATTGGCAGCCATAGCAGCCGGCACCATAAGTAGTAGTGGATGTACATTAACTGCAACAGAAAGTGTAGCAAGAATAGGTAAAATCATAGTCGCAGTAGCTGTATTCGAAGTTATTTCTGTTAAGAATAACACAAATATTGTAATGACAAGGACGATAATTAATGGACTGACACCTTCGATTAACTTTAATTGTTCCCCTAGCCATGTGGCTAAACCGCTCTCTGAAATACCTTTAGCAAGTGCTAAACCTCCACCAAACAAAATGAGCACGCCCCATGGCAAGTCCTTGGCAACATTCCAATCAATAATACGTGTATGTTGCGCTTTATTTTTAGCTGGAATTAAGAATAATAATACAGCTATAAACATTGCAATCGTACCGTCGGCAACTTCTGAGGTGAACGACCAATTTTTCAATAAGAATTCTCTACTAATCCATAATAAACTTGCCAATATAAAAATTACTTGTACTACTTTTTCTTCATATTTCATCTTGCCTAATTCATCTAATTTTTTTCTAATTAAATTTTGACCGCCTGGCAGTTCCTTCATATCATGTTTAAATGCAACATAACGCAAATATAACCATACTAAAATCAATAGCACAATGACCGTTGGCACGCCAACAACCATCCATTTGGCAAAGCTGATTTCTTCACCAAATGCTGATTGATATTGCCCTTTTAGAATAATAAGTGGTGGCGTTCCAATCAAAGTTCCTAATCCACCAATTGTTCCTGCATATCCGATAGCTAATACTAATGATTGTTCAAATTTATTGATGCTTGTAGCATTCATTTCTTCCCCTTTTAAATCATTTGCTTCTTTAATAATTGCTAAACCTATCGGTATCATAATCATCACAGCTGCAGTGTTCGAAACAAACATAGATAAAAACCCTGTCGCAATCATAAAACCTAATAAAATTTTTCCAGTACTTGTACCTAAAATACTGATAATTGTTAATGCTACACGTGTATGTAAATTCCATCTTTCCATAGCTATAGCTAGTATGAATCCACCTAAAAATAGGAAGATAATATCATTACCATACTGAGCAGATACTTCTTCCGGGCTAAGTACATGACCAATAGGCAATAAAATTAATGGTAATAAACTAGTTGCTGCAATTGGTATTGCTTCAGTAATCCACCAAATAGCTATCCAAATTGTAATTGCTAACACAAAAACACCTTTATAAGATAAATTTTCAGGTTGAAAAGTTAACAATGTCAAAATAAATAATAGTGGCCCTAAAATCAATCCTGTCAGCTGTCCTGCATTATAAGATTTATTTTTTTCAGAAAAAAATGTTAAATAATGTGAACGTCTAAATTCCCCTTTGTTCATGTTATTCATAATGTTCCCCCCGATTTTAGTTGTTTTCTGAATTTTCTTACATTATTACTCTTTAAGATAATATAATTTCAATTAAATTACAATATGTTTTATATTGTGTTTTAATTCAGAACTACTAAAATAAAGAATCATTATTTTATGTTTATTTTTTTAATGTTTATATTTTTTTCATCTGATAGATACAAATTTTCTATATCTTTTAAATAAAGTCTTTGATGTTTATTATCAAAATAATTCTGTGCAATAAATATATTCTTGTGTTTTACGTTATGGTAACTTTGCACTCGAATTGCATCTTTAGACATATGACCAATAAAATGATTCTGGTAAATATATAAATTACTTCCAGATTGAGTTGTTCTTACCTTACCGGTAAGGTCTTGCGCATTTTTACCATCTTTCACTGCTAAAAACCGAATACCGCCCCCACAATTTTTGAATATATTATCGTGAATAAAAGTATCTTTTGATTTTAAAGGTGTCAGTGCATATTGATTTATTCCTTCAAACGTATTAAAACGAATATGTATGTTTTCATAAAATTGATTAAATCTACTCGCGTGAGATCCTATCGCTCTATTCCACGCGCCCATTGTAGGTGTTTTCGAATTTCCAAAATAACAATTTTCAATCACTACATTTTTAGTTATCGTACCATCCGTTGCACCGAATTTTGGAAATGCGCCTTTTACTTGTATATCAATTTGTACCGCTTCTGAAAACAATCTTTCCCCTTTGTCATCTTTAAATCCTAAAAATTGGCAGCCATTGATATATAATCCATTGATGCCACATGCATCTATGGCATGACCTCCAACAACATCTTTAAATGTTACGTCTAAAATTTGAATATTTTGAGCATGACCCATGCACATTGCTGTATTGTTATACGGATAGTCATAACCATTCATATCCAGTGTGCCACCAGCAATACAGATTGCACCATTACCTTCGTATCCATAATAAGATTTCAACCATCTACCGTTTTTTAATAAAGTATCTTTACCTACTCTTTTTAATACTGCTTCATCATCCAATATCAAAGTAGTTGAGTCATATATTACCAACGGCCTATGAATATGATACTCTCCTTTAGGAATATAAATTGTTGTGTTTTTGTGATTTCTAGCATATTTCAATGCTTTTTGAATCGCACGTGTATCTGCCCATTTATGCTTACCTTTTAATCCAAACTGCATTGCGTTAATGATCATTAGCAACTCTTCCTCCTTACTTAATACTTTATAATAAACTAATATTTAGTTTTTAAACGCTTTAAATGCTCCTTTAATGATTTATGTACTTAGTATATAATAACTATAATCTTAATTTTGGGAGTGTTACATTAGATGAAAAATAGTGCGCTTATTATTGTTGACTATTCAAATGATTTTGTTGCTGATAATGGCAAATTAACTTGTGGCCTTCCTGGGCAACAAATTGAAAATTATATTGTTGAAAGAATTGAAGTATATAATAAAAAACAGGCTAATATCTTTTTTCTTATGGATTTACATTATGAAGAAAATAGTTATCATCCAGAAAACAAACTTTTCCCACCTCATAATATAATAGACACCACTGGAAGAGAACTCTACGGTAAAGTAAATGATATTTATCAAAATATCTTATTTAATGATCATGTTCATTATTTAGATAAAACGCGTTATGATTCATTTTGTGGTACGCCTTTAGACATTATGTTACGCGAACGCAACATTACGCATTTAGAAATTGTCGGGGTATGTACAGACATTTGCGTGCTTCACACTGCTATCACTGCCTACAATTTGGGATATGCTATTTCAATTTCCCATAAGGGTGTTGCTTCATTTAATCCAACAGGACATCAATGGGCATTAGATCATTTTAAAAATTCATTAGGTGCTGAAGTAGAATAACAATAGAAAATCATGATAAAATAAAATTAAATAAAAAATTAAGGAGAATTAAAACATGGCAAAAACTTATATTTTCGGTCATAAAAATCCAGATACAGATGCAATTTCATCAGCTATTATTATGGCAGACTTTGAACAACAAACAGGAAATACAGACGCAACACCTTATCGTTTAGGTGAAGTAGGACCTGAAACTCAATATGCATTAGATCATTTTAATGTGGAAACACCAGAATTACTTAGCGATGATTTAAATAATCAAAATGTTATTTTAGTTGACCATAATGAATTCCAACAAAGTGCTGATACGATTGACAAGTCATCAATTCAACATGTCGTTGATCATCATAGAATTTCAAACTTTGAAACTGCAGCACCATTGTATTATCGTGCAGAGCCAGTAGGTTGTACTGCAACAATCTTATACAAAATGTACAAAGAACGCGGATTTGAAATCAAACCTGAAATTGCTGGTTTAATGATTTCTGCTATCATTTCAGATAGCCTACTATTTAAATCACCAACTTGTACACAACAAGATATTGACGCTGCTGAAGCTTTAAAATCAATTGCAGACATTGACTTAGAATCCTATGGTCTAGAAATGTTAAAAGCAGGTGCGTCTACAACTGATAAAACTGCATCTGAACTGTTAAATATGGATGCGAAATCATTTAATATGGGTGACTATATTACACGTATTGGCCAAGTTAATACTGTAGATATTGATGAAGTATTCCAACGTCAAGAAGAGTTAGAAAAAGAAATGTTAGAAGTAAGTACAAATGAAAAATATGATTTATTTGTATTGCTTGTAACTGATATCATCAACAGTGACTCTAAGATTTTAGTCGTTGGTGCCGAAAAAGATAAAGTAGGCAATGCATTCAATGTTCGACTAGACAACAACACTGCATTTTTACCAGGTGTTGTATCTCGTAAAAAACAAGTGGTACCACAAATTACAGAAGCTTTAAGTTAATTTCATACTTTATCAATATATAACGTTGTAATAGTAAAAACTTAAATAGTTTACTATATAGAAAAACTGGAACATAATAATAATTATGTTCCAGTTTTTTATCCATCATTTTAAACTATCTAAATCATCAATATACTAGGAGGAATAATATTTGAATTCAATAGAACAATCTTTCCACAATAGTAAACAATATTTTAATACTCATGAAACCAAATCACTTAAATTCAGAAAAAAGCAACTCAAGCAATTAAGTAAGAGTATTAAAAACTATGAAAGTGAATTACTTGAAGCTTTTCAAGAAGATTTAGGTAAAAATAAAGTAGAAGCCTATGCAACTGAGATTGGCTTTACATTAAAAAATATTAAATCAGCTCGTAAAGAACTTAAAAATTGGGCGAAAACCAAACAAGTAAACACACCATTATTTATGTTCCCTACTAAAAGCTACATTATGAAAGAACCTTATGGCACAGTACTCATTATTGGACCTTTTAACTATCCGTTCCAATTACTAATAGAACCGTTGATTGGTGCAATTGCTGCGGGGAACACTGTGATACTAAAGCCTTCTGAGTTCACACCAAATGTATCTGGTGTCATACAACAAATTATTGCCGATGCATTTGATCCTGAATATATTAATATCATTCAAGGAAATGCTGATACAACTCAAACTTTACTTCAATTTCCTTTTGATTATATTTTCTTTACAGGTAGTGAACAGGTTGGACGCGTTGTTTATGGCGCAGCAAGTAAAAACTTAACACCAGTAACTTTAGAGCTTGGTGGAAAGTCACCTGCAATCATTGATGAGAGTGCAAATATTAAAGTTGCAAGTGAACGTATTTGTTTTGGTAAGTTTACAAATGCTGGGCAAACTTGTGTTGCACCGGATTACTTACTTGTAAACCGTAAAGTTAAAGATGAACTTATCAGTGCATTAAAAAAGACAATCACTGAATTTTATGGCACAAATATTCAAGATAGTCCAGACTATGGGCGAATTGTAAACCAAAAACATTATCATCGTTTAAACGAATTATTAAATATCCATTACCCTGAAATTACTTTCGGTGGTCAAACTGACATTAATGAAAATTTTATTGCACCTACGATTTTAGAAGGTACTACTTTCGATTCAAAAATTATGGAAAATGAAATTTTTGGCCCAATTTTACCTATTATAGCTTATGATGATTTTGACGAAGCAATTGATTTAATACGTACTAAACCTAAACCACTAAGTCTTTATTTATTTAGTGAAGATGAAAACAGTTCAGAGAGAATATTAAATGAATTATCATTTGGTGGCGGTGCAATCAATGATACCCTTATGCATTTAGCAAATCCTAACTTACCTTTTGGCGGTGTTGGTGCTTCCGGTATAGGAAAATATCATGGAAAATACTCATTTGATACTTTTAGCCATGATAAATCTTATATTTTCAAATCTACAAGGCTTGAATCAAGCCTATTGTTCCCTCCTTATAAAGGAAAATTTAAATATATTAAAGCATTTTTCAACAAATAGTATTTTGATATATTAAAGCCCGAAAACTTAATATAGTTTTCGGGCTTCTTATCATTTGTTTTTATTTTAAGAACTGAACACAAACACCTTCTGGCGCATTTTGTGATTCATCTGATTTCTCTAATTTCCCAGTAACTTTATCTCGCTTAAATACAACTACTTCATAATTACCTTCTTGGTGAGCGCAAACTAAGAAATCATCTGATTCAGGAATATTAAAATCACGTGGAAATGCTCCGCCGCTCGCTACTATATCTACAAGTGAAATTGTTGATCCATTGTCTCCAACTTTAAATATAGCTATACTATCATGTCCTCTATTGCTGATATATAGGAATTTTTGATCATGAGATAATCTTACTGCAGCTAATTTTGTTGCACCTTCAAAATTTTCGGGTATTGTTGCATGGCGTTCAATTTCTGAGAACTCACCATTTTCATATGCCATAACACTTACAATATTTGATAATTCATGTACAACATAAGCAATTTTGCCATTTTCATGGAATGAAATATGTCGTGGCCCATCTCCGGGCTCAAAATCATATACAGCATATTCACTGTAGCCATTATCTCCAAATTCATATGTCACAATCTTGTCAGTCCCTAAATCCATGGCTACCACATATTTTTCATCTGGCGTTATACCAAGGTAATGGACATGAGGTTGCTCTTGTCTTTCTAATGGGCCTGTTGGATAGTCATGTGTTAACTCTTGGATTAAACGAATAACTTCACCAGTAGTCGGATTCGCTTCATAAATACGAGCCAGTCCTGCACCATAAACTGCCTCAAAGATATATTTTCCATCTGGTGAAACTGAAACATAACATCCGCAACCTTTTGTTGAAGCTAAACATTTATTAATAAGGCTAAGTTTGCTATCTTTTTCTATTTTAAAACTTGCGATACCGCAGTCTTCACCTTCACGTGTGACAGCATATAAAAATGAATGATGCTGATTCACGTATGTTGATGCTTCTAATTCATAACCCGTTTCTACCTCGACAACCGTTCCTGTTTGTTCATCTAATTCAAAACGGTAAATGCCCTTTCCCTCTTTTTTCGTATATGAACCGATATATCCTACTGTAGTCATGTAAACCCCTCCATATTATGATACTTTCATTTTAATAAATATTAATACTAAATGACAATATAATGGTTTTAGCGTTAATACGCCGTTTATAAATAATCCTATTGAAACTTGCATGACATAAATATATTTTACTTTTATTGAACTGACTTATCTTAATTAAACTTATCATTTTCTAACTTTCATTTTAATTATTATCTACTTTCTTTTATAAGATAACTGAGTTTTCAGACATTGGAATCAATGTTTTATTAAATATTGAAAAATAACTTGCAATAATACGAACAAGTGTTCTATTATTAAGTTGAGGTGATTGGATGCTTTCAAGTAAATATAATAATAAAGAAACAGATTACAGAAAAATACCTAGAGAAAAATTAAATCCTAATATTCCACAAGGGCGTGGTATGGTTAAATGGGCGCCTTTTGCAACGTTACCCGAACAATTTGAGGCAGTACAACAACATATCATTGATCAAAATAAAATTGACCGTCCTATTTTATCAGACGATCAATTAAATGAACTCAATATTCAACTACATCAAGCACTACATGCGAATACACCAGTGAATATCGAATACTATAAGAATGGTTGGTTAGAATATATCACATTGGAAATTAAGAATATTGATATGCTTCATATGTATTTGGAAGGATATCCACTTGCTACTTCAAACACAATAAAATTATCGCTTTTTGATATCACAAACATAAATCTAAAGCACCAACCAAAGTCGAATTAAAAGTCAATTATTGGATACACTTAATTCTCAGTCTTTCGACTGCATAAGCCTCCGTATCATCTGCATTCTGCAGCACTCTCGTTTTAGGTTCGCAGTCTTTCGACTGCATAAGCCTCCGTACATCTGCATTCTGCAGATGTACGGAGGCTAAAAAAATAGAACACTTAAAAGTGTTCTATCAGTAATTAATTATTAGATTCGATGTCTGAAACGATTTCTTTTGTTTTATTTTCGATATCTTCAAAGTCTTTTTTGAAAATATAAGCAAATACAACAGCACCTATTCCTGCTGCTAACGATACAGTAAGAATTGTACCGAATACAAATTTAAATAAACCTTTAATAAAATTCCACATTCTGTTTCACCTCAATAATTTATTAACATGTCTAACATTTATGATAGCATACTTAAAGACATCAATAAATATATACCCTTTTTCAAATAAATTATTCTTAGCATTCATAATATAAAATTACATTATAAATATACTAAATAACTATTATATACTAAATAGTTTGAAAAGAATTGAAATATTAATAACCATTTGAAGTAAACATGATACTACTATAAAATAATTATTAGATACTAATTACCCCACCAAGTTGATAGAGCATCTCTTAATTGTCCATAGTAATTTAACATAATCATCACCTCATTCAACTAAATTAAGCTTTAGTTTTAAAAGTTAATTTTATGATAACTTCCACAGCACGGTAATACAATTAACATGACGTTACAATGAGATAACATTATTGTAAGGTTACACTTAACATAGGAGTTTTTTTATGCAAAAAGTACAATCAGATATTTTAACGCATCGAGGATCACATTTTGATTTAGGCATCAAAACTGCTCAATGGATGCAGCAAACGCCAATGCTAAAAAACAGAGAAAAAGAATGGAAAAAGCGTATGCCTAGATTTGATATAAACATTAAAGAAACATATGATGTTTTCCAAATGTACGCACCACAAATTTGGGAAGAAATAAAAGGTATGCAAGAAGTTTTAAACCTTCCTACCAAACAAATGATACTAAACTTCGGACATTATCGTTTTACACCATTAAAAAATAGCGGCTGCACTGTATTTTTAGGTAATGATTACATGGTACGCAACTACGATTATCATCCTGCCACTTATGATGGTCGATATTTATTATTTCAACCAAATGATGGTGGTTTAGCACAGATTGGCCCAACTTCACGCGTAACTGGAAGAATGGACGGAATGAACGAAGCCGGCCTTTCTATGGGCTACAATTTCATGCATCGTAAACATCCTGGTGATGGTTTTGTATGTTACATGATTGGCAGAATTATTTTGCAGTACTGTAAAACTGTGCCAGAAGCAATTCAATTGTTAAAAGAAATCCCACATAGAAGTTCGTTTAGTTACATTGTTATGGATAAAAACCTAGAACATGCAATCATTGAAGTTACACCTCGTTCGATTAATGTGCGTTATGACCAAACTTGTACGAATCACTTTAAATTATTAACACATGAAAATAGAAATTATACAGCAGAATCAGAAGCGCGTTTAGAACGGCTTATTAAGCATAAACCAACGCATTTAAATAAAGCAGAAGCCTTTAAGCTGTTTAATAATCCACAATATAAAATTTACAGTAAATTATTTAAAAGTTGGTCAGGAACGATACATACAAGCATGTATGAACCTCAAAGTTTAACTGCACATATTGCAATCGGCGAAAATAATTATCCGACCATAATAAACTTTGCAGATTGGATTAATGGACAAGCTTTATCCACAGACACACTTTTTGGTCATTTAGATACCGAATTAACTTTTGCAACATATTGAACTATATTAAAAAAGTGGGACGACGAAACCTAATTATATTAAAAAGATTTCGTCGCCCCATACCAATAAAGATGACTAGGATTGAAAAAAGTATAAAATGATTACTTGAGCTGAAGCTCAGTCAACTACTAACAACAAGCACGAGTCAGGGACGAATCAATGATGTCCCTGACTCTATAAAATAATTAATCAACCACTATATCCCCATCAGTGGTATATAGCTCTAAAATATTATCCCCATTTCCAACTTTTTCATTCATAAAATGCTTATTATTAACTTTTTTATCACCATGAAATGGATATAACTTAAGAAGTGTGTTTTTCGGAGCGTTTTTATAACTAATGTTAATATCTCCTTTTTTAGCAGATGCCTTAAAATTTGAATTGATGTCAGTATCAGATAATCTTATAGTTCCATTGTTTGCTAATAACACTGAGTCCTGAATAAGCGTATTTTCACCCGTTATTCTGGCATTTTCAGTTTTAATATTGGCATTATTTATTTCACTTTCTTTAAACGTTATAGCTGAATTTAATCCTTTATATTTTAACTTTCCAAACTTAGATTCATTTAAAATCACTTTACCGCCATTTTTATGATTTTTTGATAAATTTGCATCATTTACATTTAATTGTTTAACAATTATAGTATTATATTTACTTGATACATGTAGCTTATTTAATTTTTCTTCAGGCAAAGTAATAATTAAGTTATCCTCAAAATTTCTAAAAGGATTGTAATTTAAACCATAATGATTTTCTAGTTTTTCAGTCTCTTTAACTTTCAACGTTTTATCATTATTGTTGATATCAAGATTTCTTTTACCTTTATATCTCACTGACGTTTTATCTCCAGGTTTAATTAAAACTTTACAATTTTCAGTTAAAACATCTAAATTATTAATATCTTTAGAATCTAATACTTTATTAACACTATTTAATTTTTCATTTTGTTTTTCAAAACCGAACCATGTAACACTTCCTAAAAGAAAGCATGTTATAAATAAAGTTAGCCCACCTAAAAATAACCGCTTCATAAATCTACACTTCCTTTAATTGTTCGGATATTCCATCTTAAGTATTTTAAAATTAAACGATAGACAAGTTGTGCTAATTTAGCAATAATTACAAATAAAACAATACCTAATCCTGTAAAAGAAAAAGCAAAAAAGTAATTGCTTATCGCGAGGCTGATCATATGATTCAATAATCCATGCACAATTAACAATATGGGGCTAATAGTTAAGAAAAATGCAACGAGCAATAATGCACACATAAACACTGCTAGTATAACCATGGGTATCAAAATAATAATTAATGACAAGATCCCCATACCTAAAGAAGCCATAATTGCTCTGACAATATTTTTAGTATTTGGCCTATATTCAGCAGATACAATAGCATTTTTTGCCATTATCTGCTTACCAATCTGCTTTGGTGATTCTAAAGCTCCAATGATTTGGTATTCATTTTTTCCATTATTTTCTTGTTCAAAAAAATATTGTTCATATTCATACATCACTTTGTCTCGTTCATTTCGAGGTAGGTTTTCTAATTCTTGTTCTAGCGCATTTAAAAATGTGATTTTATCCAAGTTATCTACCGCCATTCAAATTGTAGGATTTAATCAATTTCTATTTCAATTCAAAAATGGCAAACCACTGCGGAGTGTCATTACCAAATTTAGTTACTATAAATTTCAATGCTCTATATTTCACCATTTCTATGTACAAAAAAAATTTTAATATATTTTATTATCCAAATGTAACTTACAAAAGTTCAATGATTATATAATTAATTAATGTTTAAATATTATTAGTTAAAAAATAGATATCAAAAAGTTATGTAACTCAATGTTGTTTTACACTATTCATACTAAATCAATATAGCATAAACATTTAGTATTTTCATTTAAAACAAATATTAAAACTTATTACTTTTCTAAGTATTAAAAATTTTCTTTCATTTAAAATTGTTGATATAATAATAGCTAATAAATTAAAGGGGGAAAAATAATGACAAGTTTAGAAACTTATTTCAAAAACAGTCAACCACTTGATCAGTACATTGAGGATATGACTGAAAACCAAGAAAATTTACTAACAATTTATAAATCATTCTCACTTCCTCAAGATGATGAACGTCTTGAAAAAATCAAATCTTTACCTTACAGTAAAGTGCTTGTAATAACGGAAGATTGGTGTGGAGATGCTATGATGAACCTTCCTATTCTAAAGCATATAAGCGAAGAACTACACTTGGAAGTCAGAGTATTCCATCGCGATGAAAATACAGATTTAATAGATCAATACTTAACAAATGGCACAGCTAGATCCATTCCAATATTTGTTTTTCTAAATGATGACTTTGAACAACAAACTGTTTGGGGTCCTCGTGCTAGACAAGTCCAAAATTTTGTAGATGAAACGCGTTCAAAATTACCTGAAAAAGACGATCCTACATTTAAAGATAAATCTGCAGAAACACATACAATTATTGCAAATCGTTACAAAACAGACTCACAAATGTGGAAACATGTTTACGATTCCATCTTAGATAAATTAATCACTAAATAATTAAACACGTATGAATTGGATTAGCTTTACTACAATTCATACGTGTTTTTTATTGAAGTTTAATTTCTACTATTAAATATCTTTTTTAGATGCATAGAATAGATTAATAATAAATAAAATAACAATTGAAGCTGAGGTAATAAACCATTGCCAATTACTAAATGTATAATCTCCAGAAGTCGTTTTCGATGTTAAATAACTAAATGGAATATATTTTAATGAGTCTTGTATATTATCTCCAATTTTTGGAATCATTGGTAAGAAAGGCTCTGCAAAAGGCACAATCAATACTAAGAAAATCCCTAATGTGAATATAAGCGCTGTTTTAGGCACTACTAATGCAAATAAATATAATAGTAATCCAAAGAATAAATGGAACATTAGGAAAAACCATAATAATTCAAAAATTTTATCAGTTTTAATATTTTCACCATCTACAATACCCTGAACAATTAAAACAAATGCAACAAGAATTGCTGTTATTAATATGGCAATTAATATAATAGAAACAACTTTTGCAACAACATAACCTACACGACTCGATGTTTTATTCATATATAATTGAATCGTACCTTGTGAAATATCACGTGTGATTGTTTTTATTACAAAAAGTAGTCCCATAATAGAAAAGAACCAACTACCTATTGAAAGTAATGTATTACCGTTCATTTCATCAGATTGTTGAACAAATAAAATTGTAAATCCAATCATTGGTAAAATAGTCAATAATAATGCTAAGTAAGTTAAAGGACTTTTAAAAATACTAATCAAGTCATATTTTACAAGTTGAATACTGTTCATTATTGGCCACCTTTCTGATTGATATTGAAGTACGTATCACGTAAAGAACTTTTGCGTGTTTCAATAAACTCAGGGAAAATTTCTTTACTTGCTAGTCCTTTTAATATGTCTTTATAGTTTTTTTGAGCCTTTAATATAACTTCTCCTGTCTCTCTTTGAGACTGTATAACATCAAAGTGTTCATTTAAATAAGCTAATCCTGCTTCAAAGTCATCCGCTTCAAGATTCAATACTGTAGAATCAGTTGGGGCGCCTTCTTTCATATCAACATCTTGCACAAATGTACCATCTCTTAAAAAGACTGCTCTATCACAAATTAATTCTATATCCTCAAGTTTATGACTTGAAATCAAAATTTTCATATCTAGTTCCTGAACAAGCGATTGTATCGTTTTTAAAACGTCAATTGAGCCATCAGGATCCATTCCATTTGTTGGTTCATCTAATATTAAATATTTAGGCTTATTCATTAAAGAAACTGCAATGGCTAACTTTTGTTTCATACCCATTGAATATTTTTTAATTTTCTTTTTAATATAACTACGCATTCCAAATGCATCAATAATTTGATCAGCATACTTTTTATCAAATCCTTTTCCTAACACATTTGCAAAAAGTTTCAAGTTATATAAACCAGATTTATTATCATATAGTTTAGGGTGTTCTATTAAATAACCTACGTTTTCTTTATTACTTAATTGAACTTCACCTTTATAATTTACAATGTTGCCATTCATCACTTTCATTAAAGTGGTTTTACCCACCCCATTTTTGCCTATTAAACCAACAATTTGACTATGGCCAAAATCAAAATCAATATGGTCTAATACATTATTATTACCATATGTTTTAGTAATTTGTTTTAACTGCATAATGCGCCTCCTTTAAAGTTAATTTAGCTTTTTATATTGAATGATATAATTTACTCCTAAAAATATAACACTTAACAATAAGAAGCCATAGTTAAAGAAATCTTTAAAATATCTTAAATGTTCAAAGTCATAATCAAATAGTACAGAACAACCAATAATGATAATTGCAATGACAAAAGGTAAGAAAATTAACATTCCTAACACATAAGGAATAAATGAAATATATTCTGCCTTTTGTTCTATAAACCGCTTAAAACCTAATGGTATCGCGAAAAGATTAATGGCAATATAAGAAAATGGCAATGTGAAGTTAATATTAATTGTATTACTTGAATAGTTATCATTGGATATGCCATATAAGGATAAGATACCTGCACCAACCAAAGTAAATACCAAAACAGTTATATAGTTCGCATTTAATAAAGATAATTTAGAAACCGGTAAACTGGCAAAAAAATCATATGACTGTTTATGTCCTAGCTTTTTATTAAATCTAAAAACATGTCCTGAATCTAACACTGAAATAACTACTAGTACCATAACAAGTGCAGAATAAAGCACTTTATTTATCAATGTCTCATGATTCAAAATTAATTGTAGAGGTGAAACAATCAGTAAAACTGCATATAAAACAATCGTCCATTTGCGTAACTTAAGGTTTCGAATAAGTAAATTTTTCATCTTATACCTCCCACATTGTTAATTATTAGAAAGTCCCAAATTATGCTTTGGGGTTCCTTTTTCGAGGTAAACCATTAAGTCTTCAATTGTTGGACTTGTGATTGCAACAGCATTACCAAATATTTCATAAAACACATTAGCCTGTGTTGTTAACGCAGTATAACCCGTTTTATTAATTTCAAAATATTGAGTTAAATGCATTAACTCTTCATCAATTTGGTTGGAATCACCTTTGACAATTTTAAATTGAGTTAAAAGATGATCTAAAAAGTCATTTAAAACAACTTCACCATCCTTAATATAAACTAAATAATCAGCAATTTTCTCCAAATCAGAAATAATGTGTGTCGATAAAAAAACAGTCTTTCTTTCATCAATAAGTTCTTTTTGAATGATATCTAAAACTTCATTTCTATTTATAGGATCTAAACCTGAAGTAGGTTCATCTAAAATAAATAGTTCAGCTTGATGACTAAATGCGATTGCAATCGATAACTTCATCTTCATTCCCGTTGAGAATGTTTTAATCTTTTTATTAAAAGGCAAATCAAATAATCCAACATAATGTTCAAAAACATCATGGTTCCAATAACTATAAAATGGCGCAATATAATTTTCGATTTTTTTAATAGTCCATTTGTCATTAAGATATAATTCCGAATAAATAAAACCAATTTTATCTTTTATTGCTACAGCGTTATTTTTCATTTTTTGATTAAAAACTAATATTTCACCATCATTGGGCTCAATTAAGTCCATGATTAACCTGATAATTGTAGTTTTACCAACACCATTTGCACCGATGAAACCAGTTACAAAACCTTGAGGAACTTCAAATGAAATATCATTTAATTGAAATTCTTTAAATTGATAGTTAATATTTTTCAATTCTATAGCATTCATTCGTCGTCCTCCTCATAAATCAACGATAAAATTTCTTGTAACTCAGATAAAGTCATCCCAATGGTCTTGGCTTCTTTACTCATTGATTTGGCTAAGGACTCAATAACTATAAACTGTTTTTCTTTTAAAATTGAACTATCCTGTTCCTTCACAAATGTACCTTTTCCTCTTATGGTAAAAACAAAACCATCTTTCTCTAAATCTTCGTAAGCACGTTTCGTAGTGATTACACTAACACTTAAATCCTGCGCCAGTTCTCTCATTGATGGCAAATGTTCTCCAGGAGTAACGTGTCCTTTTAAAATGTTCTCTTTTACTTGTTGTTTGATTTGTTCATAAATCGGTCTTTCACTACTGTTTTTTAAAAGTATTTTCATTAACGTCCTCCCCTATAACTGTATATACACAATATATACACGCTTGTAAAGTCAAATTTTCATTTTTACTAAAAACTTTAAAGTGATTAAAAATTTTGAGCTAAAATAAGTGCAAATAACTATACCATTTAAAATAAAAAAAGACTAACCCACATAAAATGGTCAGCCTTATCCAATATGAAAGAGATGTCTCACTCTTATTACTTATTTCTTTTTATTATTTTGATTATTTTTTTTGCGTCTATCATTACTTCTATTTATAAATGCACAAATCATAAACATAATTGCTGCAATTAACAATTTTATGCCTGAATTTTCATGTCCAGTAGCCTGTAAATAGTAACCAACGACAAATAATACAATAGCAATAATCACAAATATTTTTGTTAAATGTTTCACTATACTCACCTCAAATAATTACATTGTATCAAAATTTACTCACAATTTCTAAAACTCATTCATACTATTTTAATTTTAAAATAATCTTATTATTAATTTGCATTACATGCAATAGAATATATTGTTTGCAGTTTATACTTGGCGGTGCTAAAATATAATTGTATCCACGAATTATACTACACAACCCCAAGTCTGATAGCGCAGACTTGGGGTTTTTTTGTGTAAGGCCACCTATTTGTCTTTCCACTTATCTTCTAACCAAACACGGAATACAACAAGTAAGCCACCTGTTATTAAAGTTACTAAAATTTCTTGCCACCACGTAATCATACTACACCCCCCACAAAAAAAGTACCATGTAGGATTTTGATGGCCTATCTATATTCTAACATAAAACAGAACACCTGTTCGTATAAAATGACCTTAAATTTATATTTTTCTTATAAAATGTTTGCAACGCTTTAATTTTGACTGATTTCAAGATAATATAGTTATATCATTTAAAAAGTAAAGAGAGGTTAACAAACTATGAATCCTTTAGCTTTAGATTTAAACGAACAATTATCTAAATCCAATCCTGAAATTGCAGATATGCTTTCTGATTTAGGCAAATTAATGTATTATCCAAAGGGCATTTTATCACAATCCGCAGAAGCGAAAGCTACTAAATATAACGCCACAATCGGTATGGCAACATATAAAGATAGTAAAATGTATGCTGAAACGTTAAATGATATGTTCAATCATTTAGAACCAAATGACATCTTTCCGTACGCACCTCCTCAAGGTTTAGAAGCACTTCGTGATTTATGGCAACAAAAAATGTTGAAAGATAATCCTGATTTAACTGCGAACCACATGACAAGACCTATTGTTACGAATGCATTGACACACGGTCTATCTATTGTAGGAGATATGTTCGTTGATAGCGGTGACACAATTTTACTACCATCACATAATTGGGGTAACTATAAACTAGTATATAGTACAAGACATAGTGCTGAAATTGAAACATATGATATCTTCGATGAGCACGGACATTTTACCACTGAACAGCTTGTTCATACTTTAGAACAATATAACAAAGATAAAGTTATTTTAATCCTAAATTATCCTAATAACCCAACTGGCTACACGCCTACTAAAGATGAAGTAGCCGTTATTGTCGATGCCATCAAATCACTTGCAGAGCGTGGTACTAATGTTATTGCATTAATAGATGACGCTTACTATGGTTTATTCTATGAAGATGTTTACACGCAATCTCTATTTACTGCATTAACAAATTTGCATTTACCTAATTTATTACCTATCCGTTTAGATGGAGCTACTAAAGAATTCTTTGCATGGGGATTACGCGTAGGCTTTATCAGTTTTGGTGTTAACGACCCTATTACAAAGCAAGTCTTAGAAGCCAAAGTAAAAGGATTAATTAGAAGTAATATTTCTAGTGGACCTATGCCCTCTCAAAGCGCAGTTAAATATGTACTTGAAAACCATGATCAATTTGATAAAGAAATTCAAAAGAATATTGATACATTAAATGCAAGATACCAAACTACAAAATCTGTTGTTTATGACGAAAAATATTCAACATATTGGCAACCCTATGATTTTAACTCTGGATACTTTATGGCGCTTAAAGTTAAAAATGTTGATCCAGAACAATTGCGTAAGCATTTAATCGAAAATTATTCTATTGGTATAATTGCATTAAATGATTCTGACATTAGAATTGCTTTTAGTTGTGTAGAAAAAGATGATATCCCTCATGTCTTTGATTCAATAGCTAAAGCCATTTCTGATTTACAAAATGTATAAAAAAAGATGAAATTGCTATTCATAGCAATTTCATCTTTTTTAATTTATTGTTGTTGTTTTAAAACACGTGACATTTCTTCAATTTTACCAGCATGTAAAGGAATATGAATGGCATTTAATACCAACAATTCATCCAATGTATTACAACCTGCGATTGTTTCAGTTAATTCTGTTTGTAGCTCTTCATCTGAAAGTTTTTGAGCGCGCTCTGGTAAGGTCTGTAAATCGTTCAATATTTCATCTATTTTTGGTATTGTTTCATCTCCCCAATTTTCTGGTGAGGAACCATAACCAAATAAGCGTGTGTATTGTTCTATATCAACTGTATTTTTATCATATAGAGATAAAGCAGATTCAAATATAGTTAAAACATGACCATATTGCCAATGTATTGTATTTGGAAATAAATCAATTTTATCGTCCAATACTTGGTCATTATTCCAATTATCATAACCTGAAATTAAATAATTAACACCCATATCAATAACATCATATACTGATTTCTTAGTCATAATTTAATTCCCTCCACTCTTCAAATATCGTGCAGCTAAAATATGTTGCAACTATTAAAACGTACACCCACTCTCTACCCTTTTATTTAATACTTATTCACATTACTAAAATTATTATTAACAATAAATATTATGATTATTTATTTCCCTCACATTAATTCAAAATTTATATATAAACTATAATATAAAATAAGACGCTTCTCAAAAAGCTTTATGCTTAATGAGAAACGTCAATGATTAACTTCAATAGCTATCTTACATCATACCTGGCATACCGCCCATACCTGGTTGTGGTTCATTGTTATTTTCTTCAGGAATATTGGCTACGACTGCTTCTGTTGTTAAGAACATTGCTGCAACACTTGCTGCGTGTTGTAGCGAAGAGCGGGTTACTTTAGTTGGGTCTACAATACCAGCTTCAAGCATATTTACCCATTCATTAGTAGCCGCATTAAAGCCAACGCCAACTTCTGAATTTTTAAGTCTTTCAACTATAATTGAGCCTTCTAAACCAGCATTCTCTGCTATTTGACGTACAGGGGCTTCTAAAGCTTTTAAGACAATATTAACCCCAGTAGCTACGTCGTCTTCAGCTTCAATTTTCGATACTTTGTCAAAAATGTTCATAAATGCTGTGCCACCGCCTGCTACGATGCCTTCTTCAACAGCAGCTCTTGTAGAATTTAAAGCATCTTCAATACGTAATTTACGTTCTTTTAATTCTGTTTCACTTGCAGCACCAACTTTAATTACTGCAACACCACCTGCTAATTTTGCTAAACGTTCTTGTAATTTTTCTCTATCAAAATCAGAATCAGTTTCTTCAATTTGTGATTTGATTTGACTTACTCTTGCATCGATATTGTTTTGATCACCATCACCATCGACAACTGTAGTATTGTCTTTAGTAATTTCAGCTTTGTTAGCAGTACCAAGCATATCAATTGATGCATCTTTAAGTTCTAGACCTAAATCGTCAGTAATCACTTGTGCACCTGTTAAAATTGCTAAATCTTCTAACATAGCTTTACGACGATCACCAAATCCAGGCGCTTTTACTGCTACTGCTGTGAATGTACCACGCATACGGTTTAAGACTATATTTGTTAATGCGTCGCCTTCAACGTCATCAGCTACAATTAAAATTGGACGATTAGCTTGAACCACTTGTTCTAATAACGGTAAAATATCTTGGAAAGATGAAATCTTTTTATCTGTAATTAAAATATACGGTCTTTCTAACTCTGCAACCATCTTATCTGAATCTGTGACCATATAAGGAGATTGATAACCTCTGTCGAATTGCATACCCTCTACAACTTCTAATTCAGTATTAAAGCCACTTGACTCTTCAATTGTAATAACACCGTCATTTCCAACTTTTTCCATTGCTTCAGAAATATATTTACCAATTTCTTCATCAGCTGCTGAAATAGAACCAACTTGAGCGATTTCATTTTTATTATCTACATTTTGTGAAATTTCATGTAAAGCTTCAATCGCTACTTCTACAGCTTTGTCGATACCTTGACGTAACCCAACTGGATTAGCACCACTTGTAACATTTTTTAAACCTTCTTGAATCATTGCTTGTGCTAATACAGTAGCTGTTGTTGTACCATCACCAGCGATTTCATTTGTTTTATTTGCTACTTCTTGTACTAATTTAGCACCCATATTTTCATAAGGATCTTCTAATTCAATTTCTTTTGCAATCGTTACACCATCATTTGTAATTAATGGTGAAGTGTACTCTTTATCTAATACAACATTACGCCCTTTAGGACCAATTGTAACTTTAACAGCATTTGCTAATTTATCTACACCTCTTAGCATAGATTGACGTGCATCTTCAGAGAATTTTAAATCTTTAGCCATATTTCTTAACCTCCATGTTGTTAGTATGATTTATCGTTTTATAATTTATTATTCAATAATTGCTAAAATATCATCTTCGTTAAGGATTAAATATGTTTCGTCTCCACGTTTAACTTCTGTGCCAGCATATTGTTGAAAAACAACGTTATCGCCTTCGTTCACTTCAGGAGCAACTCGAGAACCATCTTTTAAAATACGTCCTGCACCTACTGCAATTATCGTACCTTCATTTGACTTCTCTTTAGCGCTATCAGTTAATACAATACCACTTTTTGTTGTTTGCTCTTGTTCTATTTTTTGAATAATTACTCGGTTACCTAATGGTTTTAACATTGATTGTTCCTCCTTAGAATTGGAAATCTTTAGCACTTCATTACCTTGAGTGCTAATCTAATTTCTATAATAATCAAAGTTGGTCAACATTTCAAGTTAAAACCATCGTTGTATATTTTGTGTGTGACGATAATTTACGCTAAAATAAGATATAAACTATTTTTTGGAGGTTCATTATGTCTCGTTTGTGGGTATCCATATTGACATTAATTATTTATGGTCTAGCGCAATATGGTGTTATATTTTTACATATGGCAGGTTTTTTCAACAATTTAAGTGGTAAATCGTTAATGTTTACCAATATTTATACACAAGTTATTTTATTTATAATCGCATCAATCATTATCATTATAATCAATAATTTCATTGCTAACCCAACACAATTAGAACAACGAACAAAAGAAAAGAAACGCTATGCAATATTATGGGCGCTCGTTGGATATGTTTGTGTTATGGTATATCAAATTATTGCTAATTTAATTAATATGTTCGTATTAGGTGGTCCACAATCAAGTCCAAATACTGAAAGATTAATGAAAGTAGCTCAAGATATCCCCGTCTTCATTATTTTAATTTCAGTTGTAGGTCCAATCCTCGAGGAATATGTATTTCGAAAAGTTATTTTTGGTGAGTTATATCAACTTATGAAAGGCAATAAAACCTTAAAATTCATAGTAGCTTCAGTAGTAAGTTCTATTATATTTAGTGCCGCACATGGCGACCCAGCATTCTTCATCATTTACTTTGGTATGGGAATGATTTTTTCAGGGTTATACGCTTTTACAAAACGCATATGGGTACCTATTGCTGTACATATGATGCAAAATGGTTTTGTGGTAATAATTCAAGTTTTAATTGGCCCAGAAAAAATAAAAGAATTACAAGAAACCACTTCTTTTATTTTCAGTCTTATTATTTAACAAATTTGGAAATAACTTCTATGCTCAAAATAAAGGACTAATCCATACTATTGAATGGATTAGTCCTTTTTATATTTCAATTATTCATTATTTTTATTTTTACGATGAACAAAGTAACCAACTACGACACCAATAAATATAATAAAAATAGCTGTTATTAAAGCGAATAAAGTACGTTCAAATTTTATATCGATAGTATTTTTTGAATTTTTGTCTGCAGTTTCAGTCATTTCTTCATCGCTGCTAGAATGATACTCATATTTACCTGAAGCACTTTCCGTTTTTGGATTTTTTAAATCTGGCATTGATCCAATTTCACCAGTAATCAAAGCTAATACTTGATTATCCAAATTTTGATAATAATCTTGTGATTTCAAAGGATTAAAATACTGAAATTTAAAATAATTCGTTCCTTTCTGTAACTCATTTAAAAAAGCATTATCATCAAATCGTTGTGGTCTAAGAATGGATAAAATATCTCTGTTAGAGATTTTTTGTTCACCATTATTTAATTGTTTTACTTGGTTTACGACAAAAGGATTATATTTAAACGAACCGGTAGACATTTGATTAAATCTATTTAAAATTTGACGATCACTATTTGTACTGCTCGACGTTTGACTTGTATCTTGTTTAACTGACAAGTCTCCATAATTTATTTCATTTTGATATTTGTTTTGTTGCGTATTTTCACTTGGTCTTTTTAAGTTTGGTCGTGTAGGGTTTGAAGGTTTGACTGGTTGTGTTGGTTGATACGCATCGTCATTAACGCTTCTATGGTTTCCATTACTTGGTTTATTTGGATAATGTGATTGCGGAGGTGTCAAATTCGGTCGGTCTGGATTTGTCGGTACGCCTGTTCCTCCATTTGAACCAGATGTATCTCCATTACTTGGTTTATCTGGTTTTGGTGGCGTGCCTCCACCTTCATTTGGTCGTCCAGGGTTCGTTGGTTCGTCTGTCCCTTCATTTGTATCAGTGTTATCTCCATTACTTGGTTTATCTGGTTTTGGCGGCGTGCCTCCACCTCCATTTGGTCGTCCAGGGTTCGTTGGTTCATCTGTCCCTTCATTTGTATCAGTGTTATCTCCATTACTTGGTTTGTCTGGTTTTGGCGGCGTTCCTCCACCTTCATTTGGTCGGTCTGGAGTCGTTGGTTCGTCTGTCCCTTCATTTGTATCAGTGTTATCTCCATTACTTGGTTTATCTGGTTTTGGCGGCGTTCCTCCACCTTCATCTGGTCGGTCTGGAGTCGTTGGTTCGTCTGTCCCGTCATTTGTACCAGAATTATCTCCATCGTTTGAATCAGACGTGTCATCATTACTTGGATTGTCTGGTTCTGATGGTGTACTCTCATCTTCGCTTGGTTGATCTGGTGTTGATGACTCTCCTGTATTAGTGTCTTCACTTGAATCAGACGTGTCACCATCGCTTGGTTCATCTGTCCCTTCATTTGCACCAGAGTTATCGCCTTCACTTGAATCAGACGTGTCTCCATCACTTGGATTGTCTGGTTCTGATGGCGTACTTTCATCTTCGTTTGGTTGATCTGGTGTTGATGGCTCCCCTGTATTATCGTCTTCATTTGGTTCATCTGGTGTTGATGGCCCACCTGTATTAGCGTCTTCATTTGAACCTGATGTGTCTTCATCTGGTTGAACTGGTGTATCAGTACCTTCATTATTAAATACGTCATCGTCTACTGATTTTTCTTTTTCACCTGAATTTAATTTATCAGCTGACAACTCATTTTTTATTGTATTATTGTTTTCAATGTTAGTGTCAAAATTTTCTTTACCATCTATGCTATAAAGGTCGGAAATTGAAGGTACAAAATTTGAACGTCCCATGTCATCAGTTCCAGCAAAATCATCTTTTGTATCAGTTGATATATTATTATTTTGATCTTCAGCTGCCTGAATCGGTTTAGATAATAAAGAAGCACTTATAGCAAAAGCGAAGCTAGAAACTAATATTTTATTCATTTTATAACCTTTCATATTCTCACCTCCATAGTAATAAACCTTATATTCATTATAATTATATTAGAAAGCTAACTTTTTTTCATTAAATAGATGGTTATTGAAAGGAAAAAGTAATAAATCTGAAATTTTTTGTAAAAAGCCTATTTACAAAATCTGATATAATTATTATACTAGATATATATTTTGAATTAATAAAGGAGCTACTATAATGGGATTATTCACTAAAAAATCAAAAGATTTAGATGCATTTCAAAAAGCAATAGAAACGAGACGTACAATTTATAGTTTAAATAAAGAAATTTCTATTTCTGATAAAGAAGTTGAAAATATAATTGAACATGCAATTAAACATGTACCCTCTTCATTTAACTCACAATCTACACGTATTGTTTTATTATTAAATGATAATCATGATAAATTCTGGGAAATCACAAAAGAAGAACTAAAAAATACAATGGGACCTGATCGTGATTTCCAACCTACCGCTGATAAAATTGATAATTTTAAACATTCATACGGTACAGTTTTATACTTTGAAGATGAAGAAGTCATCGAAGGTTTACAAAATCAAATGCCTAACTATGCAGAAAACTTTGCGATCTGGTCAAGCCAAACAAACGCTATGCATCAATTCGCTATTTGGACAGCACTAAGTACTGAAGGTATCGGTGCTTCATTACAACATTATAACCCACTTGTAGACGTAGCAGTCTCTGAAGCATTTGATATTCCTAAAACTTGGAAACTTATGGCACAAATGCCTTTCGGTAATATTCGTGAAGAAGCTAGCGAAAAAGAATTTAATGATATAGATAAACGCTTCCTTATAAAAAAGTAAAAAATTAAATATCTACAGAATGACAAGATATTTTACATCCAACATCAAAAAACATAGACAAAAATAAATTTATTTATATAACTATCATTATATGAGGCAAAGACTTTCATGTCTTCGCCTCTTTTTTATATTTGCTTTATAATACTATTAACCAAATTTTGAATTTTCTAAATATATTTAGTATATTTAGTCTAACACTAATATAAGGGGTGAAATTGATGAATATAGAAATCTTTCAACTTAAAATTGAACCAGCAAATGTTTCATTTAATGAAACAACCATTAAAAATTGGTTCTCTAATTATGTAACAACTGAAACAGATGTTGTTGTATTGCCAGAAATGTGGAATAACGGATATGCCTTACCCCAATTAAACAAACTAGCTGATCAACAGTTATCACGAAGTTTTGAATTTATTTCAAAATTAGCTATACAATATCAAGTAGATATTGTAGCAGGTTCTGTGTCTAATATTATGAAAGAAAATGTATATAACACTGCTTTTGCAGTATCGAAACAAGGCTATTTAATCAATAGTTACGATAAGGTACACCTCGTCCCGATGCTAGATGAGCCACTCTTTATGAGTCCAGGTAACGCTGTGCCTGAGCCTTTTTCACTTTCTAACGGGGTGAAAATTGCACAAATTATTTGTTATGACTTACGTTTTCCTGAAATATTACGTTATCCAGCACGTAAAGGTGCAGAAATCGCATTTTATGTAGCGCAGTGGCCAAGTGTTAGATTAGACCATTGGATTGCTTTACTAAAAGCACGTGCGATAGAAAATGATATGTTTGTCGTTGGTTGTAACACCTGTGGTGATGATGGTAAAACTGAGTATGCTGGTAACTCAGTGATTATTAATCCAAATGGTGAAATTATAGATCAACTTAATGATAAAGAAGGAAGATTAAGTTGTTCACTAAATTTAGATGAGGTTGCCAAACAACGTGAAGCAATACCAGTCTTTAAAAATTTGAGACCACACCTTTATAAATAAACATAAAAAAACCGTGAGCTTGGGAGGGACTCACGGTTTTTTGTAACTTATTATTAAGGGAATGTTTTATACAGTTATTTCTCTATCTATTTTTGGGGATGTTATTAATTATGAAAAAAATTAGTGAATTTACCGATTAAAATGATAAATTGAATGATGTTTACGATAGCTTACATGTTTAAATTTTAAATTGTCTCTGTTATAGACAAAGTTAAAATAGATTTGATTTGAGACTGGGAAAGGTCTACAAATACAAATTTAAGGGATTTGCTTAACGTATTAAGCGAGTTGTGTACTAATCTAGTACTATTTTACGAAACCACTAGCTATTACTGAAAAGGTTCTTGTCACAACATCAGCCTCCTCTTGTCCGTATTCAAAGAAATGAAACCGACAACTAAACTTGTAACTCCAATAACTATACGAAGATACAGTTACAATTTAGTAAAGCCAATTAGACTCCTGCTCAAAAGCCTAATTAACATCTTCATTTAAACGGTTAAGTCTAAATAATTTTATCACTTCTTTGTGATACAAGTATATTAAACCATGGATTTCTAGAATTGCGTTTAATAATTCCTAACTCGTTATATTTCATACTTATTTGTTAAGAATTATATGTTAAAATTAAAAAGATAAGAAATTCAAACAGTTAGGAATACAAAACTTACAGTTAAGCAATGAGACGCCTAAAATATAATTAAAATTGTATAATACGGGTGAGGAGAGAATAGCCATGTTAAGGGGAATTGATAACAAAATTGAAAACTTAGCACGATATCTTCAACAAAGAAATAATCTTGATCATCTTGAGTTCCTAAAACTCCGTTTAGGCATGCAAGTTTTTGTTAGCAATCTTGCGAAAACTATTGTAGTTTATGGCATTTCAATCCTTTGCCATATATTTTTATACACTCTAACTGTACACTTATCTTATTATTTGATTAGACAGTATGCACACGGTGCACATGCGAAGTCATCGCTTTCGTGTCATATTCAAAACATTGTTTTATTTGTTTTACTGCCATGGTTTATTGGGTATATAAAAGTGGATATTATACTAATGTATATACTTGCTTTATTAGGTTTTATTATTTTAGTTATTTATGCACCTTCAGCAACTAAAAAACAACCGATTCCAATAAAACTTAGAAAAGGTAAAAAAATTAAAACAATCGTTGTAACTTTATTATTATTGTGTGTTTCATTAATCTTTAAGGAGCCGTATTCACAATTTGTGCTTTTAGGCATTACACTTATTGCGTTTGCACAACTCCCGATATTTTTTCCTAAGGAGGATGTTTAGATATGCATATTTTTGAATCTATTGTAAACTTATTCGTTAAATTTTTTAGTGTTTTAGGAGCAGTTTCAGGTGGAAAAGTTTGTAGTGCTTTTTTTGATGAACCAGAAGTTCCGAAAGAAATAACAGATTTATACAAATAATCTATTCATTAGAAAGAGTGTATAAGTATGGTAGTTTTTAATTCCGTAGTATTAGCATCGATTCAAGCAGTACTATTATTTTTTAATATTAAGACTTTAACAAATATAAAATATGTTTTTAGGGATTATATCGCAATGATTTGCATTATAATCCCTTCAACTGTTCTTTATTACTTTTTCAATGAAAAAGCAACCATTTTTTTATTGATAGCTATCGTTATATTTATGTATAGAAGAAAGCAAACCATAGGTGTCGTTGCAGCATTGATCAGTTTTTTCATCTTATATATGGCTAACTTCATTTCTATTTGGCTAGCTACTCAATTAATAGAAGTTATCACATTAAATTATATTTTTAGTTCATTCTATGCAGTAAGTTTTATCTTAATTGCAATAAGTTTAGGATACATAATAAAATATTTTTTTATAAAAATGTCAACTTCATTTTTATCTTTAAATAAAATATATCTTTCAATTGTATGCTTGTTTTTACTCACAGTTTTACTGTTAATTTATTTTTATTTACCAAATTCCATTTTATCATTTTCAGATATTAAATTTGTTGTAATCATGTATGCAGTGGTCATTATTACTACTGCTATTTTAATCATTACTATTTCCTTCAGCATTATACGACAAATTCAATATAAACGTAATATCAAAGAAATAGAAAATTATTATAAATATACGTTGCAAATTGAAAAAATTAATAATGAGATGCGTAAATTTCGACATGACTATGTTAATATACTTTCAACATTATCTGATTATATCCGAGAAGACGATATGGAAGGTTTACGTAAGTATTTTAATGAAGAAATCATACCAATGCAAGATAATATGCAAATGAAAACACTTAAAATTAATGGCATTGAAAATTTAAAAGTTCGTGAAATTAAAGGTTTATTAACAACTAAAATATTACAAGCTCAAGAAAAAAATATAAGATTGAGCATTGAAGTTCCAGAACCAATTGAAAAAATTGATATGCCTATTATCAATTTAAGTAGAGTTATTGGTATTTTATTAGACAATGCCATAGAAGCATCAGAAAAAATTGAAGATGACCCTTTAATTCGCATTGCTTTTATCAAAAATGAAGATGATTCAGTGATGTTTATCATCATGAATAAATGTAAACCTGATATGCCTAGAGTGCATACTTTATTCCAAGAAAACTACTCAACAAAAGGAAAAAATCGTGGTTTAGGATTATCTAACTTAAAGGAAATAACCGATGCAACTTCCAATGTTTTATTAGATACAACGATTGATAATAATTACTTTATCCAAAAAGTAGAGATATTAAATTCTAATTCATAAGGATGTGTAAATATGAAAATATTCATTTGTGAAGATGATGTAAGACAACGTGAAAATATAGTTTCAATTATCAATAATTACATCATGATAGAAGAAAAGCCAATGGAAATTGAAGTAGCTACGTCAGATCCTTATGAGGTATTGGAACGTGCAAAAGAACTTAAGGATATTGGTTGTTATTTTCTTGATATACAATTAGAAGCTGATATTAATGGCATTAAATTAGCAAGTGAGATTAGAAAATACGATCCAGTGAGCAATATTATATTTGTCACAAGTCACAGTGAGCTCACTTATTTAACTTTTGTATATAAAGTTGCTGCTATGGATTTTATTTTCAAAGATGATCCTGATGAATTAAAATCAAGAGTAATTGATTGTCTCGAAACATCAGAAACACGATTGAAGCTACTTTCAAAAGAAAACACAGTTGAAACAATCGAGCTCAAACGTGGCAGTAATTCTATTTATGTACAATATGATGATGTAATGTTTTTTGAATCTTCTTCGAATTCACATCGTTTGATTGCTCATCTAGACAATAGGCAAATTGAATTTTATGGTAATTTAAAAGAAATCGATAATTTAGATGAACGATTTTTTAGATGTCATAATAGTTTTGTTGTTAATAGACACAATATAGAATCCATTGATTCTAAGTCTCGTATTGTTTACTTCAAAAATAATGAACACTGCTACGCGTCCGTACGTAATGTCAAAAAAATTTAATACATAAATTAATAGGCAGAGACAATTCATTGTCTCTGCCTATTATCATTAAAGCACACTTCTCAATTTATTGAGTTAGTGGTGCTTGTGCATGAGCTATACTGCTCAAGTATTCCTTAATCCCTAATTTCCCGTACTTATCTTAACAGAATTGGATTCAATGAATAAGATTGCTTTCCATGTCCACGCTCTTAATATTCAAGCACCTCATGAACTTCATCTAAACTAGGTATACTCTCAATCGCGCCATATTTAGTAGTAACTTTTGCAGCAACTATGTTACTAAATTGAAGTATATCTTCACCTTGTAGTTTTAATGCTTCTATAGGATTCACAATATCAGATACTGCCAACCTATTAATTAATGCTCCTATAAAAGCATCTCCAGCGCCAGTAGTATCTATCGCTTTCACTTTATAACCAGGGTGATCAATCACTGTGCCATCTTTAAAATGAATTTCTGCACCTTCTTTGCCTTTAGTATAAATAACTGCCTCCACGCTACCTTGGAATAGCCACGCGATGGCCTCTTTTTCAACTTTTTTTCCAGTCACAAATGTCAGCTCTTCGTCTGAAATTTTAAGCACATGCGCTAATGGTAAAAATTCACGAATTGCATTTTTACATTCCGCTTCACTAGTCCATAACGGCAAGCGTACGTTAGGATCAAAGATAATCGTACCATTTGCCGATTTCACCTTATTTATTAACGCTTTATGCGCCTGTTTCATTGGACTATCTACTAAATCAACAGAACAAAAATGTAACATATCCTTTTCTGTTACATTAATTGCATCTATATTGCTAGGCTGGTATAACATATCTGCTGATGGTTTACGATAGAATGAAAAATCACGTTCACCTTCTTTGGTTAAACTTACAAATGCTAAAGCAGTATTCGCTTCATCTGTACGTCGAATATAGTTTGTATGCACACCAATATTACTTATGGTTTCAACAATCAAATCACCAAATGCATCATTACCTAACTGGGTAATCATTTCTGCTTGCCCACCTAATTTTGTCGTAGTACAGGCAACGTTACAAGGCGCACCACCGACTTGTCTTGTGAACCCTTCAACATCTTTTAATTTTGAATCTTTTTGATTAGGGATAAAATCGATAAGCGCTTCCCCTATTGCAAGTAAACGTTTCATTTATTGATCATCCTTTATGTCATATTTTGTAAAATTAAGAAAGACTTGGCCAGATTCGGTAGAAGCTTTAAATCCTATGGCATCATCATCTGTGAAAATTCTTGAAGTCATCACACGTTCACCATCATTACAAAATAGTTCAATACTCGATGTATCTACGAACATTTGTAGTTGAGATAATGGCGTATCTAAATACGTGCTACGTGTATTACCATCGACTGGTTCTGGTAATAAGCCACTTTCACTACGATCCAATGTAATTTTTCTTGTTTTTGTATTATAAGCAATAAGTAAAGACTGTGATTTTGAAGCTCTGATTTCAAAATAAATTTCAGTAGCGTCATTTTCCAAAATATCAATAATCAATTCAAATTGTTTACCTTCATATGGATTTAAAAATCGCGTAAACTTATTAGCATAACCTAATGCTGTTTCTTTATTCGTTCTTAATTGTTGAAGTGCTTTAATAGGACGTTGTTTTAAATTACCTTGTTCAATTGTCAAAATACGAGGAATTGTTAAACAGTGCGCCCAACCATCTGAATCTGTAGGATAGTTCACTTCTGGTAAACCCATCCAACCAATGAGTATTCTTTTGCCATATTCATCCGTAAAAGTTTGAGGCGCATAAAAATCAAATCCATGATCTAATTCATGAAAATCACCATGATCCATAACGAGGTGATCTATGTCGTATTGCCCCATAATATAACCAGATTGATAAATATTCTTAAATTTTTCACCTTCTGGTTCAATACCTTGAGGACAGAATAACAGTAAATCAAAACCATCTAAATTAAAATAATCTGGGCATTCCCACATAAAACCAAACGCCTCAAGTTTTGTTTTTATTTCACCTTGAAATGTCCAATTCACAATGTCTGTTGATTGATATTGAAGTATTCTTCCATATCCTTCTTCATTTTGTGCAGCAATTACTGCATAGTAAATTTCATCTTTCACAAATACTTTAGGATCTCTAAAATGTTGCGTATAGCCTGACGGTGGTGCTGCTATTACTGCTTTAGGAAATTTTTGAACCTCACCATTGTCATGTACCTTAGCTATATGTTGTGTAGACTTTCTATTCCAATTTTCATCTCTATGATTTCCTGTATACATATAATACAAGTTGTTGTTATATGTAAATGCGCTGCCACTATATACACCATGACTGTCATCTTTCGTATCTGGTTTTAGTGAAATTCCTTGATCATCAAAATTTATTAAATCTTTACTTTTATATGTATACCAATATTTCAAACCATGGACGGCTCCTAAAGGAAACCATTGATGTGAGATATAGTAATATCCTTTATAATAAATTAGACCATTAGGATCATTTAACAATCCTGTTTTCGGCTGGATATGAAACAATTGTCTATATTTAGATTGATTCACACGCTCAGTTAATTCGTCCATTGTTTCTTGATTAATATCTTCATAACGTTGATAACGTTCATCTCTTGTCCATTCACTCACTTTATTTCCTCCTATTACAAACTACTACTTTCTGATATTTGTTCTGTCACAATTCAGTGCATCATAATATCTATGTATTTCATTATCATTATATTAGATTTATCCGATTCATTGATACAAAGCTATGGCTTCCACTACTACAAAACAATTGCACAAGCGGTATGATGTATTAATCGAAATGTGATTCCTGTAACAAGGGCGCCATCAACCAATGGTACTTAAAATGGCATCGACTTTATTCATATAAAAAGTTCCTCACACATCAATTTTTAAATTACTATATAAATTTGTATAGATTTGTTAACGTCCATAATTTAACTTATCGCATATTATTTTGACGCCATAATTGCACATATTGCCAGTAACTGAATTTATCATCAATTATCTAAAAAATATTATACTTTGATATGCCAATCATATTTTATTTTTACTCTCATTACTTGGCATTGTAAACATCATCTATTTTATCATATTGTATTCCCTTTAAATACTGTTAAAAGTCAAACTCAAACTACTTTGTAAACACAAAAATTAATATTGACTTCAAGAAGCAACTATATACATTATTAGTATTAAAAATATATATCATTCAAAAACGACAAATCTCATTAACCATTACAACAAGTGTCACTCAATATAAGACATTTTTATAAAACAAAATAAAGCCCGAAACATCATAGAATATGTCTCGGACTTTCTCTCAGTGAGCAGTATATAATAAATTAATATTTTTTAATATAATATTAACTTTCATTTTACCCAGTTATTTAAATTTAGTGTTATATCATTAAGCTTTCTGAACAGTGATTGTCCATGAAGCATCATCAAGTTGTTCATAATTAGTAACTGGATAACCTTCTTCAGCTGCCCAATTTGGAATTGCTTCAGTTGCTTGAGTACAATCGAAATCAATTTTTAATTCGTCACCGTTCTCTAAAGTAGTCATTTTCTTTTGTGCTTCAATTAAAGGAAAAGGACAAACCATACCTACTGTACCTAATTCATATACCATAATAAAATCCTCCTAAAAATAAAATTTATGTCGTTTGCGTTTGTGTTTGTGTTTGTGTGGAAACTGTTTGAGTTGTAGATTTTTGTGCTTTTTTCATCGGCTTAATAAATATGAAATAACTCATAAACCAAGCACCTAGTATCATTGATGCAAGCGCAATCCAGCCTTTCCAAGACATTGTAGCTGTTTCAACTAAACCATTTCCGATAGAACAACCACCTGCTACTGATGCACCAAATCCCATGCATACGCCACCAATAACACTATTGCGGATTGTCTTTTTATCAGGTAGTCTCCATTTAAATTCTCTAGCTCCTTTTGCTGCAATATAAGAACCAGCAAAGATACCTAAAACAAGGAATACACCCCAATCTAATAGTTGAAGATCACCAGTTACAAAAAATTGAACGATATTTGCAGAAGGCGTTGTAATTCCTAAACCGTACATTCTGCCAGTAGATTCACTCACTGGCCAAGCCAATAATGCAATTAGCCCAACTGCAATAGCTGCAACAAAAGGATGGTATTTTTTTTCAAATAAATAATAACGAATCCCTGTAAACTTTTGTTTTAATTTGGGTACCGCAAATTTGGGCTTTGGTTTACGTAGTGTTTTAACAGCAAATATAACCGTTATAATTGTTAATAATGCGACCCATACCCATGTTGGAATACCAGTTGTTTGAGCCATACTTGTATTTACATTAGTAGGTTTATTGATACCGTTCATTAAAGGTAATAATAAACCAAATTTAGTAGCAGCTGATGTAAATGCATATGCAATAAGTGCTATCCAGCTACCTATCAATCCTTCTCCAGCTCTATACCATGTACCAGTTGCACAACCACCAGCTAATATAATTCCAATACCAAAAATAAATGAGCCAATAACCGTACCTATGATTGGATATGTTGACTCTGGTATTTCTACTAACCCTGTCGAAGTTAGAATTAGCAGTCCAATACTTTGCACTGATATTGCTATTAACAAGGCATAAAACATTTTATTACTTTTTTGAATATACATATCCCGAAATCCACCAGCAAGACAAAATCGTGTACGTTGCATGACAAATCCCAAAAGTCCACCTACGATTAAGCCACTGATTATTAACCACGTCATAACATTACCTCTTTCCGATAAAATCAATAAGAATTATCATATTAGATTTGTACTGAAATTTCAACCTTTATGTTTTCAGGGTTATTCATAGGTATATGTATAAGATGAAGCGGAGCTAGCGAACAATAAAAAAACTTTGTAGAGACAACTAAACATCAATAATGTTTGTGTCTCTACAAAGTTAATATTTAAAAATCATTATTTATTACTATAATTTTTCATAAAGAAAAGTAAAGACTGTAATTCAATCCCTAAATCAATGTGATGAACTTGTACATCTGACGGTGTATAAACACGTGTTGGTGTGAAATTTAGAATCCCTTTAATTCCTGCTTCAACTAATGTATCTGCAACTTGTTGTGCTACGTTTTCAGGCGTTGTTAATATCACGACATCAATTTGCTCTTGCTTTAATACATCAGTGATTTTTGAAAACGGGCTTACAACCACATTGCCTATTTGTGTTCCTATTACATCATCACGTATATCGAACGCTTCTGTGATAGTCATTTCATCATGAATAGAAAAATTATATGTTAGTAATGCTTTACCTAGGTTCCCTACACCTACGATGGCTATTTTAATTTCATCATTTTCACTTATCTCATTTTTAAAAAAATGTAACAAGCTATCTATATTATAGCCATACCCTTTTTTGCCTAATTCACCAAAATAAGAAAAATCACGACGAATTGTTGCAGAATCAATGTTCAAACCTTCACTAATTGTTTTAGAATTAACTCTGTCTATCCCTTTAGATTTCAAAGTATTGACGAATCTATAATATAACGGTAACCGTTTTAACGTGGCACGAGGAATCTTTTCGCTTTGGTTAGCCAAGATCTTGTCCTCCTATACTATAATCTCTAATTAATCTTATAATTACTTCAACATTATACATTAATACATTATAAAAATAAACACTGGTAGTTTTAACAACACGCAGAATACGGTAGAATGATAATGAATAGAGAGGTGCAAAATCGGATGATATTATTACAATTAAACGACATTACAAAATCATTCGACGGAGAAGATATTTTTAACAATGTAAATTTTGAAGTTAAAACTGGCGAACGTATCGGTATCGTTGGACGTAACGGAGCTGGTAAATCTACATTAATGAAAATTATCGCTGGCGTCGAAGGTTATGATAGTGGTCATATTTCAAAAAGTAAAAATTTAAAACTTGGTTATTTAACACAACAAATGACTCTCAACACAAACCAAACTGTGATTGAAGAAATGTCCAAACCTTTTGAAAATATGAAAAAACTTGAATCTGAAATGAAAAAAGAAACAGATTGGTTAGCTCAGCATGCAAATGAATATGATACAAATGAATATAAAAATCATATTGATCGTTATGAATACTTATCCAATGAATTCGAACAACAAGATGGATATCAATATGAAAGTAAGATAAAAACCGTACTCCACGGTCTAAATTTCACTGAATCAGATTTCAATCGCCCTATTAATGACTTTAGTGGCGGTCAAAAAACAAGGCTTTCATTAGCCCAAATGTTACTAAGTGAGCCTGATTTATTATTGCTAGATGAACCAACTAACCATTTAGATATGGAAACAACGCAATGGTTAGAAAGTTATTTAAACTATTTTAAAGGGGCTATTGTTATCATTAGCCACGACAGATACTTTTTAGATAAAATAGTAAATCAAATCTATGATGTAGCACTTGGAGATGTACAACATTATATAGGTGATTATAAACAATTTATTGAAAAAAGAGATAAGTATTATGAAAAACGCATGAAAGAATATGAACGTCAACAAGATGAAATTAAACGCTTAGAAACATTTGTTGATAAAAATATAGCGCGGGCTTCAACTACTGGCATGGCTAAAAGCCGTAGGAAAATGCTTGAAAAAATGGAAAGAATCAATAAACCAATGGTTGATGCCAAAAGTGCTAATATCCAATTTGATTTTGATCGAAATACAGGTAATGATGTTTTTCATATCAAAGATTTAGATATTGGTTATGAACAGGCAGTTACCAAAGGTATCAACATTGAAGTAACTAAAGGCGACCATATCGCTATTATTGGGCCTAACGGTATCGGTAAATCTACTTTAATCAAGACAGTTGCAGGTATTCAACCAAAATTAAACGGTGAAATTACTACTGGTGCGAATTTAAAAATCGGTTACTATGACCAAAAACAAGCTGAATTTAAATCTAGTAAAACAATACTAGACTATCTTTGGGACCAATACCCTTCAATGAACGAGAAAGACATACGTGCAGTATTAGGTCGATTTTTATTTGTACAAGAAGATGTTAAAAAAATCATTAATGACCTTTCTGGTGGTGAAAAAGCTAGATTACAATTAGCTTTGTTAATGCTTGAACGTAACAATGTACTTATTTTAGATGAACCTACAAATCATCTTGATATAGATTCAAAAGAAATGTTAGAACAGGCATTGGATAACTTCGAAGGAACGATTTTATTTGTTTCTCACGACCGTTATTTTATTAATCAACTTGCAAACAAAGTTTATGATCTAGACACTCATGGTGGCACAATGTATTTAGGTAATTATCAATATTTTATAGAGAAGAAAGAAGAAAACGAAGCGATTCAAGCTAAAAAAGAATATGAAGCTTCACATCAGACAAAACCGATAGTGACCCAAAACGATAATTATATTGATCAAAAACTTCAAAAACGCGAACAACGTCAAATTGAACGCCAAATTGATGAATGTGAAACCGAGATAGATAACTTTGAAACTAAAATTAGTGAAATCAATGAATTGCTTACTTTACCAGATATATATAGTGATCCAGAGGAAGCAAATCGTTTAGCTAAAGAAAAAGAAAGTAGCGAACAAGCATTAGAACAAGTCATGTCAAAATGGGCAGAATTACAAGAAAAGTTAATTTAAAACTAATTTTAACTATAAGTACGAAAAATGATTTTTTCATTTTTCGTACTTTTTATTATTATTTTACACATTAACTATTCACAGCTTTAACCCTATCATCAAAGCTATCCACAGAGTTATCCTATTTATCCACAAGTAAAATGTAACTTTTAAACGGTTGAATATTCAGAAGACAATGCATATCCACACATTTGCTCACGACTTATCAACAAGTTATACACTAATTGTTGATAAGTACGCACGTTCTCTATTGACATATATCACCACTTAACATATCCAGCTATTTGTGAATCCATTTATTTCATGACATAATAAAACATATTAATTTAGTATGAGGTGAAACTTATGTATCCTATTTTTTGGTTCCTAATCGCATTAATAATTGGAACAACACTGTTATTTATTATCACGACAATCATTGCCAATAAAAAATTAAAACATGATATCAAACCTTTATGGTCACTAAGAAAACCTTTAGAATCTTTTGTTCGACCTAATCATAGGTATAGTTATCAATTTGATACATATAAACACCAATTTGATGAAACAAATCTTATAGATGATAAAACTTACGCTGATTTGAATTTAAATGCCCTTTTCGACAACATGAATTTTAATTTTTCTGCAATTGGCGAAATGCGCTTGTATGCAACCTTAAGAAAGATGTTTACGATTCATAATCAAGCTTTAATTCAAAAATTTAAAAATGATGATATTTTTCGTCTTAAAATATCAACCCACCTTGCTAAAATAGGTAAAGCGATTTATCCAACGTTCCCTGATCAATTGACTACAGTGAAACGTAATCATTTTTTTATGTTGACTACGTATTTTCCGTTAGCCTTTTTGCTATTTACATTTTTAAAACCTGAAATCGGTATACTTTTAACTATACTTGCTGCTATATTCAATATGATTTTGAGTGGCATACTTAGAAAAACGTTTGATCAAGATTTGAACTCTTTATTTTATACGTCAAATGTTATTAAAAAAGCTTATGCAATTCATAAAATAGATGGTGCGCCTACCATAGATGTTGACTTTAATCATTTTAAGGCTGCTCGTAGGCTAAGCGGTCTTCTAGGAAGAGTAAATACAGCAGAAGATTCTATGATATTTGCATTTTTATTTAAAGCAATATTTATGTTGGACTGTCATATCTTCCATTTAATACAACATAGCTTTAAAAAATATGAATCTGAAGTTATGGCTTGTTATGAATATATAGGTAGCATAGACAATCATTATGCAATAGCATTGTGGAGAGAAACGCTATCACAATATGCATTGCCTCAAGCAAGTAATGATGATTCAGTAGAATTTGAAGCACTTACGCATCCATTACTTGTCAATGCTATTTCTAATGATTTAGAAATCAATAGCCATATATTATTAACTGGGTCAAACGCGTCAGGCAAATCAACTTTTATGAAAGCAATCGCCTTAAATCTTTTATTAGCTCAAACGATAAATACAGTTACTGCAAATTACTTCAAGTATAAACCTGGTTTAATTTTCACTTCTATGGTGAACCAAGATGATATCTTGTCTGGTGATAGTTATTTTATGACAGAAATCAAATCTATTAAGCGATTATTTGATTTAAAAACAGAGGATAAAATTTATTGCTTTATAGACGAAATATTTAAAGGAACCAATACAACTGAACGTATCGCTGCTTCTGAATCCGTGTTAAATTATTTAGGTAATAGCCAAAATTACGAAATCATAGCTGCGACTCATGATATTGAATTAGCCACGTTATTAGAAGATAATTTCAAAAACTTTCATTTTAATGAGATTATTTATGAAAATGAGATCGCTTTTGATTATAAAGTTAAAGCTGGAAAAGCAGATACAAGAAATGCTATTGAATTATTAAGAATCTTAAAATTCCCTAATCAAGTTTATACGCGAGCTAAAGCATCTTCCACTTAAGTCTTTGAAATCTTAAACCTAATAACATAATCATAAATGCGTTTATGAATGCAAAAAAAAGAACAATGAAGTTTGCATTTACTTCATTGTTCCTTTATTTAGTTTAAATATTTTATTCAGCATTAATCATCCAAGTAACACCAAAAGGATCATTAAACATACCATATAATTCTGACCACTCCGTTTTACCTAACGGCATTGCCTCTTCACATCCAGCTGCTATAGCATTATTAAAAAAATCAATAGCTTGTTGCTTATCCGCTTCATTACTATGATCGAATGTAAATGTTACAATCGCACCACTATTATCGATTTTTTTATTTTTCCATGTGTCACTGCAATAAAATGTTTCACCTAAGACTTTAAATGAAGCATTCATTGTAAAGTTTTTATCTACTTGGAATTCTTCTGGCATATCTGTAAACATTTCATGGTCACCACCAATACGTTGAATATCTGTGGCACCTAAATTTTTTTCATAAAAGTCTAATGCTGCTAAACTATTTTCAAAATTAAAATACTGAACTGATTTCATTTATAAGACGCCTCCTAATAATGTAATGCTTATTTACATTATTCTATATAGTATGACTATATATTAAAATATATACCCATTTTTTAATATTTAAACATTTGAGCTTGATTAAATTGATAAAATCAATCCTTTATCTTTTTCTGAAAGTCATAGTAGTAAATTTCAAAAAAAGTAGAAACATAAATCAAATCACTGTTTGATTTAAAATTCCTACTCCAACATTTCCAGTATTAGTAATTAACATACTTTGTGCGCATTTAATAAGTACATTGTGATACTCAGTTAAAACTACACTATGATTTGTTATTACATATTTAAATATTTACAATACCAATTTTAATTATTTAATGAAAATTGTTCAATATCCATATCGTTAAATCCATTTAATGACATATCTCCAACTAACCCTGCTTGATATAAATAATGTGCTGCAGCACCAATCATTGCAGCATTATCTGTACAAAGGTTTGGGCTTGGTATACGCAAATTGATATCATAATCCTTACATGCTTTATTAAGCGCTGCCCTTAAACCTTTATTACTCGCGACACCACCAGCTACAATTAACTGTTTCACATCATAAGCCTCACAAGCTGACACTGCTTTTCCAACTAATACTTCTACAACACTATTTTGAAAACTCGTTGCAACATCTTCAGGTTTTATTTCAGACCCTTTTTGTCGTAAATTATGCAATTTATTTATCACTGCACTTTTCAACCCGCTAAAACTAAAGTCGTAACTATTTGCCTCTAACCAAACTCTTGGAAAGTTATAACAATCTTGACCATTTGCTGCTAATTGATCAACTTGCGGACCACCTGGATAACCTAAGCCAATCGTTCTTGCAACTTTATCATAGGCTTCACCAACAGCATCATCTCTAGTTTCTCCTATAACTTCAAAATTCAAATGATCTTTCATGTATACAAGTTCTGTATGACCTCCTGAAACGATTAAAGCTATTAAAGGAAATTGTAATGGTTGTTCTAAATGATTTGCATAAATATGCCCTGCAATATGGTGTACAGGTATCAATGGTTTATCATAAGCAAAAGCTAACGCTTTAGCTGCATTGATTCCTACTAGTAATGCACCTATGAGCCCAGGGCCTTGTGTTACAGCAACTGCATCTATATCTTCCATTGTTACTTTTGCTTCATTTAATGCTTGGTCAATTGTCGTTGTAATGCCTTCCACGTGGTGCCTGCTAGCGACCTCAGGTACCACACCTCCAAAGCGTTTATGACTTTCAATCTGACTTAATACAATATTACTTAAAACCTCTGTGCCCTGTTTAATAATACTAACACTCGTTTCATCACAGCTTGATTCAACTGCTAAAATCAATGTTTGCTCACTCATTTAAATTCACCCACATCACTATCGCATCCTCACCTTCACCATAATAATTTTTACGTTTACCACCAAATTGAAAGCCTAAATTTGTATACACATGTTGTGCAACCTCATTGTCTACACGAACTTCTAAGCTCATTATTTCACATTTGGTTTGTACATAATTCATCGCATATTTTAATAATAACTGTCCTAAACCATAACTTCTATATGTTTCATCTATGGCAACTGTTGTAACCTGAGCTTGATCTATCACTATCCAAATACCAATATACCCAATAATCATACGATTATATTCAATAATAAAATAATGTGCAAACTCATTTTGTTCTATTTCATGATAAAAAGCATCAATCGTCCAACTACTGTCGTTAAAACTATTTCTTTCAATATCAAATACTTGAGGTACATCGCTCAAAGTCATCAAACGTATATTTAACTCTTTTTCTGTTGGTTTAACCAATTTCGTTCAGCCTCTGATAATTTAATATAGTTTGGTTTAAATTGATGTATATCGTCAGTAGTTTCAATTAAATGTTTCATATATTTTGCTTTTGGTAAGTTGGGTATGCAATCACTATCTAATAATTCTTTTACTTTTTCAGTATCTATGCCCACAAATACATAGGGTTTCCCCAATCTATGTAATAAGTTGAGAAGTTCTTGTATTGGTAAATATTGATCTTCTTCTATTTGAACCAATTGATTTTCATTATATTGATAAACGCCAGTGTAAACCGCTTCTCTACGTGCATCAAATATTGGAACCAATAGTCGTTCGTCATCTTGAACAGTTGCAGCAAGCGCTTTTAGTGAAGATACACCGTATAGTTCAGCATTCAATGCATAAGCTAAAGTTTTAGCAACGGTTACGCCAATTCTAAGACCAGTATATGAACCAGGTCCTTGTGCAACAATAATAGCATTTATTTCTTCTTTTGCTATTTCACTCTCATTTATCAACTGTTGAATGGCTGGCATTAACTGAGTAGAATGATTTTGCTTCACGTTAGTATTGATTTCACCTAATACTACATTATTTTGCATTACTGCAACAGACAACGGTTGATTCGATGTATCAATCAACAGATATATCATGTTCAACAACCTCCTTTAACTTTTGGTAATGTTCACCGACTGCTTTTATCTCTATTTGTCTTTTCGTTTCATTTATAGTTTTAATATTTATAGTTAGGTGATTATTTGGTAAAAATGATTCAATAAATTCACTCCACTCAATCAATGTAACAGCTTCATCTTCAAAATATTCATCAAATCCCAAGTCTTCTTCACTATCTTCTAATCTATAGCAATCCATATGATGTAATTTAAATGCATTACCTTGATAAGATTTAATGATATTAAACGTCGGTGAATTTATATTTCGTTTTACACCTATGGCTTTACCAATAAATTGCGTTAATGTAGTTTTACCAGCGCCTAAATCACCATTTAATAAAATAATGTCCCCTGTAGATAAATGTTTCGCTAACACTTTTGCAAAATGTGCCATACTTTCTAAATCATTTATTTTAATCATATGCCTCTCCTTTTTTAGCAACAGTTCCAAATTAATTTAGTTAGGGTCGCTTATACTTGAGCTTCGCACAAGTATTTCTATTTACTTTCAAAATATTGTTGATGGATAAAAATGACTAATATATTTAATAATTACATCAGCGCTTAATGATTATCTGCTTCTTTAAAAACTTTATTATCATTAAATTAACTATTATAGTTTAACAAATTTTTTCTTATTTTACTTCAAACTAAAACAAGTTCCAACATTTTGGAATTATTTGAATTGATAGAAAATTTAAAAAAATCATTGACAGTAGAAGTTCAGTATAGTAAATTTAATTTATCGAATTTTTAGACAATTCAATTTAACACATTAAAAGATAAACCATTCTAACGGAAAGGAGCATAATGAGATGACCAAATATACAATGCAATACCAACCAACAACTTCAAATATTTTAGTCATTTTATTATGCTATTAGGACTGGAACTTTAGTAAAGAATCTACTAAATGTTTAAGTCCTATTTCTAGTTGAATGGGACTTGAAAGCGTCCCAATTATTTATTGGGACGCTTTTTTATTTTCAAATTTATGGGGGAATTAATATGAGAAGCGATATGATCAAAAAAGGAGATCATCAAGCTCCAGCAAGAAGCCTTTTGCATGCAACAGGTGCTTTAGAAAAACCAACAGATATGAATAAGCCTTTCGTAGCTATATGTAATTCATATATCGACATTGTTCCAGGGCACGTTCACCTAAGAGAATTAGCTGATATTGCTAAAGAAGCAATTCGCGAAGCAGGTGCCATCCCCTTTGAATTTGACACAATCGGTGTAGATGATGGTATTGCAATGGGACATATTGGAATGAGATATTCACTGCCATCTAGAGAGGTTATCGCTGATGCAGCAGAAACAGTCATCAATGCACACTGGTTTGATGGTGTGTTTTACATACCAAACTGTGACAAGATTACACCTGGCATGTTATTAGCTGCTGTAAGAACCAATGTTCCTGCTATTTTTTGTTCAGGTGGACCTATGAAAGCAGGTTTATCATCACAAGGCAAAGCTTTAACACTTTCTTCAATGTTTGAAGCTGTCGGAGCATTTAAAGATGGTTCAATTTCAAAAGATGAATTTTTGGATATGGAACAAAATGCTTGCCCTACTTGTGGCTCATGTTCTGGTATGTTTACAGCAAATTCAATGAATTGTTTAATGGAGGTTTTAGGCTTAGCTCTCCCATATAATGGTACAGCTCTTGCAGTAAGTGAACAACGTAGAGAAATGATTAGAGAAGCAGCATTTAAACTAGTCGATAATATCAAAAATGACATTAAACCAAGAGACATTGTAACTAAAGAAGCAATTGATGACGCATTTGCTTTAGATATGGCTATGGGGGGGTCTACCAATACAGTATTACACACATTAGCAATTGCAAATGAAGCAGGTATTGATTATGACTTATCAAGGATTAACGAAATTGCGAAGAAAACGCCCTATTTGTCAAAAATAGCACCAAGTTCTTCCTACTCTATGCATGATGTACATGAAGCTGGTGGCGTTCCAGCAATCATTAATGAATTATTTAAAAAAGAAGGTACACTTCATCCAGACAGAATCACAGCTACTGGTAAAACACTTCGTGAAAATAACGAACAAAAAGAGATATTAAATAGTGATGTTATCAGACACCTTGATAATCCTTACGATAAACAAGGTGGCCTTTCAATCCTATATGGTAACTTAGCTCCTAAAGGTGCAGTCATAAAAGTCGGCGGTGTAGATCCTTCAATTAAAGTCTTTAAAGGAAAAGCGATTTGTTTTGATTCACATGATGAAGCCGTTGAAGCGATTGATAATCACGTAGTACGTGAAGGTCATGTAGTTGTGATTAGGTATGAAGGCCCTAAAGGTGGTCCTGGAATGCCAGAAATGTTGGCCCCTACATCATCTATTGTAGGAAGAGGATTAGGTAAAGACGTTGCATTAATCACTGATGGTAGATTTTCCGGGGCAACACGAGGTATTGCTGTTGGACATATTTCACCAGAAGCTGCAGCGGGTGGCCCTATCGCTTTAATTGAAAACAACGACGATATTACAATTGATTTAACAAACAGAACATTAAATGTAGAAGTTACAGAAGAAGTGTTAGAATCTAGAAAGCAAAACTTGAAACCATTTAAAGCAAAAGTGAAAACAGGTTATCTTGCACGCTATACAGCGTTAGTAACGAGTGCTAACACTGGTGGTATTATGCAAGTACCTGAAGATCTCATTTAAGGAGTGAGTATGATGTCTAAACAAACTGAAATACTTGAATATGAAAAATCAGAAAATTTAGATTATTTTGAAACAGCAGAGACAATTGAACCCGAAGTTGAATTAGAAAAAGAAACAATTGATGAAATGAAATCTGGTTCAGAATTACTAGTAGATTCACTTGTAAATGAGGATGTAGATTTTATATTTGGTTACCCGGGTGGCGCTGTACTTCCACTATATGACACATTTTATGACGGGAAAATTAAACATATTCTAGCAAGACATGAACAAGGCGCTTCACATGCTGCTGAAGGTTATGCCCGTGTTTCTGGAAAAACTGGTGTTGTTGTTGTTACAAGTGGACCAGGAGCAACAAATGCAATCACTGGTATTGCAGATGCTTATAGTGATTCATTACCGCTTGTCGTTATCACAGGTCAAGTTGCTACAGCTGGTATAGGTAAAGATGCTTTCCAAGAAGCAGACTTGCTTTCAATGACCACGCCGATAACTAAACATAACTATCAGATTAAAAATGTAAATGAAATTCCAAAAATAATCCACGAGGCATTTCACGTGGCTAACACAGGAAGAAAAGGACCAGTAGTTATTGATTTTCCTAAAGATATGGGAATCTTATCTACTAACGCAGAAATTTCAAACGAATTAAATCTACCTGGCTATTCAGTACCTAATCAACCAGACAAAACAGAAATTCAAAAATTACGTGATTATTTAAAAACTTCTAAGAAACCTGTTGTTTTATCAGGAGCTGGTATAAATCACGCTAAAGCAAATGAAGTTTTCACTGAATTTGTTACACGACATCAATTGCCTGTAGTTAGCACTTTATTAGGTTTAGGTGCCATACCATATGAAAATCCCCTATTTTTAGGCATGGGAGGTATGCACGGATCATATGCCAGCAATATGGCATTAACTGAGTGCGATCTACTCATAAACTTTGGTAGTCGTTTTGATGACAGACTTGCTAGCAAACCGGATGAATTTGCACCTAATGCAAAAATTGTTCATATCGATATTGATCCATCAGAAATTAATAAAATAATCAAGGTTGATCTAGGCATCATTGCGGATTGTAAGGCAACATTAGAAGCTTTACTAGAATTCGATAGCTATTCAATCAACCATGATGACTGGTTAGAAAAATGCTTTAACAATAAAGCAGAACAACCTTTTGCATACAGTGAAGACCCTGATGGTACGTTTTCAAAACCACAACGCACAATTGAGTATATAGGAGAAATTACACAAGGTGATGCAGTAGTTACTACTGATGTTGGTCAACATCAAATGTGGGTTGCCCAGTACTATCCATTTAAAAATCATGGCCAATTAGTTACGAGTGGTGGCTTAGGAACAATGGGATTTGGCATACCTGCAGCAATCGGTGCAAAGTTAGCTCAACCTGATAAAACAGTTGTGGCCTTTGTCGGCGATGGCGGTTTCCAAATGACCAATCAAGAATTAGCAATACTAGAAGAATACGGTTTAGATATAAAAGTTGTAATTATCAATAATGGTACGTTAGGTATGGTTAAGCAATGGCAAGATAAATTCTTTAACAAACGTTTCTCTCATTCTGTCTTTAATGGACAACCCGATTTCTTAAAATTGGGTGAAGCATACAATGTTAAAGGTTTCCTTATCGATGATCCAACACATTTAGAAGAACAACTAGATGCTGCTTTCAAACATGATGGTCCTGCATTAATTGATGTTCGTATCTCACCTATCGAACCAGTTAACCCAATGGTTCCTAGCGGTAAAGCTAATTATGAGATGGAGGGATTATTATGAGACGCACATTTAGAACAAGAGTTTTAGATAAATCTGGTACTTTAAATAGATTAACGAGCATCTTTGTTCGCAGACAATTTAACATTGTCACGTTATCAGTTACACCTACTAGAGAAGATGGCGTTTCCAACATAACATTCGTAGCAGAAATTCCAGATTCAGATGTTCTAAGAAACCTAATTAGTCAATTAGAAAAACAAATAAATATCATTGATGTAGAAGATATCACTGATACTAACACTTACAACAGAGAATTGGTGCTTGTGAAATTAGAAACACCAAGCAACCATCAAGATTTACAAAAAGTAATTAAACCTTATGATGCGCTAGTCTCTATTTTAAAAAATGAAGATCCTTATACCTATCTACAAGCATCAGGTCCACAGTATACAATGGATAATTTATTAGACGATCTATCATCATATAACATTGAACAAGTTTCAAGAACTGGTTCAGCCGGTTTAGTTTAAAACACAAGTCACCAAACTATAATTTAAAAACATGGAGGATTTTATTATGACAACAGTTTATTATGACCAATCAGTAACGAAAGATGCATTACAAGGTAAAAAAGTAGCTATCATTGGCTATGGTTCACAAGGACATGCCCATGCTCAAAACTTAAAAGATAACGGCTATGACGTGATTATTGGCATCAGACCAGGGCGTTCATTTGATAAAGCAAAAGATGATGGTTTCGAAGTATATCCTGTAAATGAAGCAGCAAAACAAGCTGATGTCATCATGGTATTATTACCAGATGAAATTCAAGGACAAGTATATAAAGAAGAAATTGAACCTAATTTAGAACCAAATAATGCACTTGTTTTCGCACATGGATTTAATATTCACTTTAATGTTATTCAACCACCTGAAACAGTAGATGTATTCTTAGTAGCACCAAAAGGACCTGGACATTTAGTTAGACGTACCTTTACCGAAGGAAGCGCTGTACCTGCCCTATTTGCAGTTGAACAAGATGCTAGTGGAGAAGCTACTGATTTAGCATTAAGTTATGCAAAAGGTATTGGCGCAACACGTGCTGGCGTTTTAGAAACATCATTTAAAGAAGAAACTGAAACTGACTTATTTGGTGAACAAGCTGTACTTTGTGGTGGTACAACAAAACTAATTCAAACTGGTTTTGAAACTTTAGTTGAAGCTGGTTATCAACCAGAAATTGCTTACTTCGAAGTATTACATGAAATGAAATTAATTGTTGATTTAATGTATGAAGGTGGCATGGAAAACATGCGTTATTCCATCTCAAACACAGCTGAATTTGGTGACTATGTATCAGGACCACGCGTAATCACTCCAGATGTTAAAGATAATATGAAAGCAGTACTTAACGATATCCAACAAGGAAACTTCAGTGATCGTTTCATCAAAGATAATGAAAATAATTTCGAAGAATTCCATAAACTACGTGAAGAACAACACGGACATCAAATTGAAGCGGTAGGTAGAGACTTACGTGAAATGATGCCGTTCATTAAATCCAAGAGTATTGAAAAATAACTAGTTATATGATGATGTCTGAAGAATCAAGCGAAGTCCCCCTTTTATTTTAAGGACAAGTTAAGATTCTTCAGCCGACACATCATATTCAACTAAATCTATTTATTAGGAGATGTTTAAAATGACTAGCCATATTCAAATTTTTGATACAACACTAAGAGACGGAGAACAAACGCCCAGCGTAAACTTTTCATTCGATGAACGCTTGAAAATTGCGAAGCAACTTGAAAAATGGGGCGTTGATATCATCGAAGCTGGTTTTCCTGCTTCAAGTTCAGGTAGCTTTAAATCTGTGGAAGCTATTTCTAAAGCATTAACAACCACTGCTGTTTGTGGCTTAGCACGCTGTGTAAAAAAAGATATTGACGCAGTGTACCAATCAACTAAAGAGGCTGTAAAACCTAGAATACATGTATTCTTAGCAACTAGCCCTATACATCGTGACTCAAAACTCATGATGTCTAAAGAAGAAGTGTTAACATCAATCAAAGAGCATGTTGCTTATGCTACAAAGTATTTTGACGTAGTTCAATTTTCACCAGAAGATGCTACAAGAACGGAACTGCCCTTCTTAATCGAATGTGTGCAAACTGCAGTTGATGCGGGAGCAAGTGTAATCAATATACCTGATACTGTTGGATTTAGTTATCCTACAGAATATGGCAAAATTTTTAAAACACTCCAAGAAAACGTTAATACGAATCACGAAGTTATTTATAGTGCACACTGTCACGATGACTTAGGCTTGGCAGTTGCAAATAGTATGGCCGCAATTGAAAATGGCGCCAAACGCATTGAAGGCACCTTAAATGGTATTGGCGAACGTGCAGGTAACACAGCCCTAGAGGAAGTTGCACTTGGCCTATACGTTCGACAAGATCATTATGGTAATCAATCACAAATAAATCTTGAAGAAACTAAAAATACATCTGATTTAATAGCACGATATGCAGGTATTCGAGTCTCAAGAAACAAAGCTATTGTCGGACAAAATGCTTTTAGTCACGAATCAGGTATTCATCAAGATGGTGTTCTTAAAAACCCTGAAACTTATGAGATTATGACACCACAATTAGTAGGCGTCAAAACAACTGAACTACCACTTGGTAAATTATCAGGTAAACATGCCTTTTCAGAAAAGTTAGTCGCATTGGGATATGATGTAGATTCAGAAGAACAAAAAGAACTATTTAAGCAATTTAAAACAATCGCTGATAAGAAAAAAGCAGTTACTGACAGAGATATACATGCGCTCATTCAAGGTACTGAACACGAACAAAATGCAATCTATAAAGTAGAAGCACTACAACTACAATTCGTCTCAAATGGACTACAAAGTGCTGTCGTAGTTATTCAAGATAGAGATGGTAATACGTATCAAGACTCAAGTATTGGTACTGGCTCAATTGTTTCTGTATACAATGCGGTAGATCGAATTTTTGATCGCAAAACTGAACTTATAGATTATCGCATTGACTCTGTAACTGAAGGTACTGATGCACAAGCAGAAGTTCACGTGCAAATTAAAATAGGAGATCAAATTGTTACAGGTGTAGGTATTGACCATGACATCTTATTAGCGTCATGTAAATCTTATGTTGAAGCACATGCTAAATACGTTTCTAATTCAGAAGTGAAAGAAGGTATTCACTCATGAGTTATAAGATTGTAGCACTTCCCGGGGATGGGATTGGGCCAGAAATTTTAAATGGTTCACTAGAAATTCTTTCACAACTAAGTGATATCTATAATTTTAACTATGAAATAGAAACACATGATTTTGGCGGTATCGCTATTGATAATCATGGTACACCACTACCAGATACGACGCTAAATGCTTGTAAACAAGCCGATGCAATTCTATTAGGTGCTGTTGGTGGCCCAAAATGGACAGACCCTAACAATAGACCTGAACAAGGTCTATTAGGTATTCGAAAAGCATTAGGTCTATTTGCTAATATTCGCCCCACTATTGTAACAAGCGGTACCAGCAATTTATCACCTATTAAAAAAGAACGTGTAGCTGGTACAGATTTTATTTTAGTGAGAGAGTTAACAGGTGGTATTTACTTTGGCGAACCAAAACATTGGGATGAAGATAAAGCTTTAGATTCCTTAACTTATACACGCACAGAAATAGAACGAATTGCAAGGGTTGCTTTTGATTTAGCCCAAAATCGTCATAAAAAATTAACTTCAGTAGATAAGGAAAATGTACTATCTTCTAGTAAATTATGGAGAAAAGTTATAAATGATGTATCTAAAGAATATCCAGAGGTTGAGGTTAATCATTTACTTGTAGATGCTTGCGCAATGCACATCATTACAAATCCTTCTCAATTTGACGTCATTGTAACTGAAAATTTATTTGGAGATATTTTAAGTGATGAGGCATCTGTAATTCCTGGTTCACTCGGTCTTTCGCCATCAGCGAGTTTTAGTGAAAAAGGACCAAGACTCTATGAACCAATTCATGGTTCTGCACCGGATATTGCAAATAAAGATATTGCAAATCCATTCGGCATGCTTTTATCAGTGGTTATGTGTTTAAGAGAAAGTCTTAATGCACCTGAAGCAGCTCAAAAATTAGAATCAGTCATATACCAACTTATCGAAGATGAAAAAACGACTCAAGATCTCAATGGTAAATATAAAACAACAGATATTTTTAAATTTATTAAACAAAATCTTTAAAAAGGAGGAGATGTCATATGGGTAAAACACTATTTGACAAAGTTTGGAATAAGCATGTCTTAACTGGTAAAGAAGGTGACCCACAATTATTATATATAGACCTACATCTTATACACGAAGTCACATCTCCTCAAGCTTTTGAAGGGCTCAGACTACAAAATAGAAAGTTGCGCAGACCAGATTTAACATATGCAACACTAGATCATAACGTCCCTACGATTGATATTTTTAATATCAAAGATGAAATTGCTAATAAACAAATAACAACACTTCAAAAAAATGCAAAAGAATTTGATGTGCATATATTTGATATGGGTTCTGATGAACAAGGCATCGTGCATATGGTTGGTCCTGAAACCGGACTTACACAACCTGGAAAAACAATCGTATGTGGAGACTCACATACTGCCACACACGGTGCTTTTGGTGCAATTGCATTTGGTATTGGAACTAGTGAAGTAGAACATGTTTTTGCAACACAAACATTATGGCAAACAAAGCCTAAAAATTTAAAAATTGATGTAACTGGTAAATTACCTACAGGTGTATATGCAAAAGATATTATCTTACATCTTATTAACCAACATGGTGTTGACTTTGGTACTGGATATGCACTTGAGTTTTCAGGTGAAACTATAAGTAGTCTATCAATGGAAGCTAGAATGACTATTTGTAATATGGCAATCGAAGCAGGTGCAAAATATGGCATGATGGCTCCTGATGAAACTACATTTGAATATGTTAAAGGAAGACCCTATGCAACAAACTATGCGTACTCTGTGGATGAATGGCGTGAATTATACACAGATAAAGATGCAAATTTTGATAAAATCATACAACTAGATGTATCTGATTTAGAACCACAAGTGACTTGGGGTACTAGCCCTGAAATGGGTGTTAGCTTTAATACACCATTCCCCGAAATCAATGACGTTAATGATGAACGTGCCTACAACTATATGGGGTTAAAACCAGGCCAAAAAGCAGAAGACATTGATTTAGGTTATGTATTTTTAGGTTCTTGTACGAACGCCCGACTATCTGACCTAATAGAAGCGAGCCATATTGTAAAAGGAAATCAAGTGCATCCAAATATTACAGCAATCGTTGTTCCAGGGTCTAGAACTGTAAAGATAGAAGCAGAAAAGCTAGGGCTTGATAAAGTATTTAAAAATGCTGGATTTGAATGGAGAGAACCTGGTTGTTCGATGTGTCTTGGTATGAACCCAGATCAAGTACCTGCTGGTGTGCATTGTGCATCAACAAGTAATCGTAACTTTGAAGGACGTCAAGGTAAAGGTGCACGAACACATCTAGTCTCCCCTGCTATGGCAGCTGCTGCAGCCATTAACGGTAAGTTTGTAGACGTAAGAAAGGTGGTTGTATAATATGGAAATTCAACCAATCACAACCTATACTGGTAAAGTTGTGCCACTGTTCCATGATAATATAGATACTGACCAAATCATTCCAAAAGTGCACCTAAAACGAATTTCTAAATCTGGTTTTGGACCTTTTGCCTTTGATGAATGGCGCTACTTAGAGGATGGATCCGACAATCCAGATTTCAATCCAAATAAACCAGAATACCAAGATGCCACTATTTTAGTAACGGGTGATAATTTTGGTTGTGGCTCGAGCCGTGAACATGCAGCTTGGGCAATTAAAGATTATGGGGTTGATATTATAATTGCTGGTAGTTATAGCGATATATTTTATATGAATTGTACTAAAAATGCGATGTTACCTATCGTATTAAATGCAGATGAACGTCAATATATTGCCAATGCAGGCAAAGTCACTGTTGACTTACCTAATCAAACTGTAACTGCAAATAATAAATCATTTCACTTTGACATTGATGGAACGTGGAAAAATAAACTTGTTAATGGACTTGATGATGTTGCGGTAACACTACAATACGAAGATGAAATTCAAGCATATGAAACGTCAAAAACTTTTTAACGAAACTTAAATAAAGGTGTGAAATTTATGGCTGTTAAAACAACTGTTTCTTCAAAAGATATAGATGAAGCTTTCTTACAATTGAAAGATGTTGTTAAAGAAACTCCTTTGCAAAAGGATCATTACTTATCGCATAAATATGATTGTGATGTCTATTTAAAAAGAGAGGACTTACAATGGGTTAGATCATTTAAATTAAGAGGTGCTTATAACGCAATTATAGCGTTAAATGAAAGTGATAGACAAAACGGTATTACATGTGCAAGCGCAGGTAACCATGCACAAGGTGTTGCATACACGGCTAACAAACTTAATTTAAATGCTGTTATATTTATGCCTGTGACTACGCCTCTTCAAAAGATAAATCAAGTGAAATTTTTTGGTGGAAGTAACACTGAAGTCGTACTCACCGGTGATACATTTGATGATTGTCTAAAAAAGGCGCTCACGTATACACAAGATCATAAAATGAATTTCATCGATCCATTTAATAATATTTATACAATTGCTGGCCAAGGTACACTAGCTAAAGAAATTTTAGAACAATCTAAAGAGGATAACGTACAATTTGATTATTTATTTGCAGCTATAGGTGGTGGTGGATTAATTTCAGGGGTAGGTACTTACTTTAAAGAACATTCACCACAAACTTCAATCATTGGCGTAGAGCCTGCTGGTGCTAGTAGCATGTATGCTTCGGTTGTGCTAGAAAATCAAATTGTGACTTTACCTGAAATTGATAAATTTGTGGATGGTGCATCTGTAGCAAAAGTCGGTGAAATCACATATGATATCGCCAAAAATGTAGTTGATGACTACGTACAAGTCCATGAAGGTGCTGTATGTTCAACAATCTTAGACATGTATTCTAAACAAGCAATTATAGCTGAACCTGCTGGTGCTTTGAGTGTTTCAGCATTAGAACAATATCGTTCAGAAATTAAAGGTAAGACAGTTGTTTGTGTTGTAAGTGGTGGTAACAATGATATTAACCGCATGAAAGAAATCGAAGAACGTTCTTTATTATTTGAGGAAATGAAACATTATTTCATTCTCAACTTCCCACAAAGACCTGGAGCTTTAAGAGAATTTGTAAATGATGTGCTTGGACCAAAAGATGACATTACTAAATTTGAGTATCTTAAGAAAAGTTCTCAAAATACAGGGACTGTTATCATCGGTATCCAATTAAATAATCATCAAGATTTAGATAACTTAAAGTTAAATGTAGATGAATTTGACCCTTCAAATATCTACATTAATGAGAATAAAATGCTTTATTCACTATTAATTTAAAAAAGTCTAGCTTATGCTAGACTTTTTATTTTATGTTCAATACGAATTTAACATTTTCAATTTATTGTTCTAATGGTACTTATGCATGAGCTTTTGCTCATGCCATGTATTTCCGTTTCCTTTCTCTTACAGAACGTAAGTCGGCTACCTTCGGCGCTAAGGACCTTTCCTGACTTTAGACAAGCGCTCGCATCTTTTCTCAGTTTCACGCTTTCCTCACTCACTTACCACTTGTAAGCTCGTTTCGTCTTTCGCTCACTTCGTCAGCTTCAAGCGCTTTCTTTTGTCAGTTTGCAGTTCTTCGAACTGGAAGCTAAGCTCCTTTTTGATGCAAAAAAAAGAGACCCTTTCGGGTCTTAATTGCCTGGCAACGTCCTACTCTTGCGGAACGTAAGTCGGCTACCTTCGGCGCTAAGGACCTTTCCTGACTTTAGACAACCGCTCGAATCTTTTCTCAGTTTCACGCTATCCTCACTCACTTACCACTAGTAAGCTCGTTTCGTCTTTCGCTCACTTCGTCAGCTTCAAGCG
>NZ_JAESKU010000013.1:0-5099 GCF_017892255.1 Staphylococcus sp. GDY8P94P | reverse complement strand
CAAGTTTACGCTAAGAATATTATAAACCATTTGGTTGATAAACACAATAGTTATTAAAATATTATTATAATCAGCAAGCAAAAGAAAACCCACAACTCTACTGTAGAGTCATGGGCTATTTACTTCTGGTTTTCATATTTCCATTTCGATGCCAGATTTGAAGGCTATGACGAAGTGGCCTTCATAGACTGTAACGCTCTGGATTATCTTCCTTACAAGCTTATCATCATATTCTAAGGTGCGGAATTTGTTCTTGCGGATAAATTCAATCAGCTCATTGATTCGCTCGTTCTCGCCACTGAGGGAGGCATCTTCTACTAAAAGGATCTGTCGCTTGTCTCTCAGCTCATCAATCTCATCTGCTAAGTGGTCATAGTCTTGACCCTTGTTCGCCAGCTTGATTAGTTCTTTTTGTTTTTCCTCTAGTGAGTTGTTAATCTCTGAAATTTGGTATTCTGTGGTTTCGCCAATCACAGCATGAATATTCTCTTCCAGTGTCTTTATCATATTGTTCCCACCTGCAAGTAGCTTATTAATCGCAGTCATTACTGCACCATAAAGTTCATCTTCTTTTACGGTTCGGTTCTTACAAACTTCAGGACCTTGCTCGATTCTAGTCACGCATCGCCAGACAAATTCTTTTCTTCCGTGGATATTCCAATAGACCCGTCTATAAATATCGCCACAATCTCCACAGAAGGTGATGGCACTTAAAGCGTACTTGCTACTGTAAATTCTTTTGTTCTTGCCTTCTCCTGTGTAGATATTGCTTCTCCGATGAATTTCTTCTTGCGCCTGCAAAAATAACTCTTTAGGAATAATCGCTTCATGGCTATTTTCAACATAATATTGGGGAACATGCCCTTCATTTTTCACTCGTTTCTTGGTCAGAAAATCTACTGTGACAGTCTTTTGCAGAAGGGCATCTCCGATGTATTTTTCGTTTTGAAGTATCTTCTTAACTGATTCTGGTCGCCATCTTGGTTTTCCCGCTGCTGTTAAAATACCATCCTTTTCAAGGGCTCGACCAATGCCCACTAGACTCTGACCCTCAAGGTATTCTCGGTAGATGCGTTTGATAATCTCAGCTTCTTCGGGGACAATAGTTAAATTTCCATCTTCATCTTTCGTGTAGCCCATAAATCGCTTATGGTTGACCTGCACCTTTCCTTGTTGGTATCGGTACTGTAGCCCAAGCTTAACGTTTTGTGAAAGGCTCTGGCTTTCCTGCTGTGCCAAAGATGCCATAATAGTCAGCAAAACCTCACCTTTGGCATCCGTGGTGTTGATGTTCTCTTTCTCAAAATAAACTGATATGTTCTTATCCTTGAGCTGTCTAATGTATTGAAGGCAGTCTAGGGTGTTACGCGCAAATCGGCTGATGGATTTTGTAATAACCATGTCGATGTTACCGTCCATACACTCTGCAATCATGCGATTAAATTCGTCACGCTTTTTAGTGTTCGTACCAGAGATACCATCATCTGCAAAGATGCCAGCAAACTCCCATTCATTATTTTTCTTTATAAACTCTGTATAGTGTGAGACCTGAACCTCATAGCTAGAATTTTGTTCTTCTGTTTCTGTAGAAACACGGCAATAGGCAGCAACACGAAGTTTCTTTATCTTTTCTTTTGCGGCTGTACTTCCTACTCTTTTACGAGCAGGAATAACCATTATATTTTTCTCTGTCACTTTATTCCTCGCTTTCTATCAGACTGTATAAGTATTCTGCTCGTTCAAAAGGATCCACTGGCATCTTATTATCTGCCTTTTTCATTTTGAATCGTTCTTTGGGAGGGGGAGAGGTGAAAGCGGCAAGCTCTACCACTCGTCCTAAATCCTTTGCACGTTTATCTCTAACTTCTTCAGCTTTATCAAATATCTCTTTATCAATAATTGCTGGATACGTATCATTTCCAAGGTAGTTGACGTTTTTCAAAATGCGCCCCATCACAGAATGTGTCTTTTCAATACCTGCCTGTTCGCCAGCCACTGTAAGGGATAGTCCTGATATGTATTTCTCAAAGAATACCTTTACTTGACCTGCTGCCTTTTCATCGACAGTAACCACTCCATCTTGAATTTTGTATCCATATGGAATATATGCCATTTATCTCACCACCTTTTCTTTCAGGGAAAGACCGCATTTCAAATTGAATGTCAGCTCATCCCTGGAATTTACAATGATGTTCACTACAAATTCTTCAAATAGTTCTTCCGTGTAGTCACCATTAAAATTATCTGCTGACACATAATTAATGAGGTCCTTTATCTCGTTTGCTCGCAAAAACCCACTCGCAGAGTTCGTTACCAGGTTTGTTTTTTCGGTAGTAAGATTTTTAATCTCACTATCTAAAACATTTCGTTCCTGATTAAAAAGAGCAGGTTCTAGGAAACCTTTGGACATCAGTGCAATAAGGGTATTGCGTTCTTCCAATAGTTGCTCCATTAGCTTATCAATAGCGTCCATTCTTTCACGGTCGCTTTCTTCATCGATTTGGCTAACTGACTTGAAAAGTGGTTCTAGGATTAGCTTATGACTGAAAGCAAGCTTATTCATCATGGTTGTCAATGTGGCTTTGATTTCCCCATCTCGCAAAAACAACATGGAGCAACTTTCTTTATCTTCGATACTATCTCAACATGTGTCGTGGATAAGGTAAGTATGTAAAATGGTATGTGGAACATAGTGATTTGCTGTAAATGATTTGCTAACTACTTTAGTTCTTTATACAAAGTATAAATCGGATATTTTATTATTTTTTCTTTTATATCTTCTGAGATTAGGTCAAAGTATTTGTCCGCTAAATCAGAAAGGGGTTCTTTTTTCATCACCTAATGGGTGATGAAGCAGAATACTTTAAAGACTATTAAATCAATGTTAGGAAAGACTATTAGTAAAACTATGAATTATTCAGGTATAAAATTTATTCTTTGATTATGAATGAGAAAGATTAGTAAAACATTATACCTATTATAATGCCTATTAGTACAATAGACCAGGAAGGTAATTTATAATACACCAGGAATACGAATAATGAGCTAGCTAAAGCAAAATCTAATTCTGATTTAATCGTTGAAGTCCAAATCGGGTTATAAAAAGCAGCAATAAGAATACCGACTACACCTGCACTTATTCCTTTTAAAAATCCTTCAGCATAAATATTAGATTTAATATTATCCCAGAATGGCAAAATTCCAAATAACAAAAGAAACGCTGGTAGGAAAATAGCAATAGTAGCCAGTATTGCTCCTCCAACACCTTCTATAGACATCCCAATATATGAAGCAAACGTAAATAACGGTCCGGGTACAGCTTGAGCAGCAGCATAACCTGTTATGAAGTTATCGGGTGATATTAATCCTGATGGTACAAACTCATTTTTCAATAAAGGCAAAACAACATGTCCTCCCCCAAAAACTAAAGAACCTGACCTATAAAAACTATCAAACATTTTTAACCATAGATTATTTGTCATAGAACTAGCTATAGGTAAAACAGTTAATAGTAAAAAGAATAATGATAAAGAAATAAAACCTAACTTTTTAGGTAACTTAAATGATTTGTTTTTTGTTTTAGTTCTATCTGTTGAAGTTTGTTTTAGAAAGATGAGACCATATATACCAGTTATTGATAGTGCAATGACTTGTATATAAAGATTATTTATTACTAATGATAATATAAGAACAAATAATGCCAATGCAATAGTGGTTTTAGTATTTGTTAATTTTTTTCCCATTCCTATAATTGCTTGGGCAACAATAGCAACAGCTACTAGTTTTAAACCTTGCATCCAAGTGAAATTCGCATCACTATTTGTAAATAACGTTGAAAAAATCATCAGTATAATTACAGAAGGGATTGTAAATCCGATAAATGAGATAATACCTCCGCCGATGCCTCCTCTTATAGTTCCTATACCAATACCAACTTGGCTACTAGCTGGCCCAGGTAAAAACTGACACAGTGCTACCAAATCAGAGTACTCTTTTTCATCAAGCCATTTTCTTTTTTTTACGTATTCATCATAAAAATAGCCTAAATGGGCTGTAGGTCCACCAAATGATAATAAACCAAGTTTTAATGCTACCAAAAAAATGTTTATATATTTATACATAAAGATCTCCTTATATTTCGTTAGTTAACTCTTTTAATTTTTCTCTAGATTCTTCTAAAAACTTTTCACCTTCTGGAGTTATTGAATAGTATTTTCTACTTTTTCCATTTACAGTTTTCGTTGTACTTTTTAAAAGGTTCTCGTTTTCTAGTGTATGGAATATTGGATAAAGGGTACCAGGACTCATATCATATCCATGGTCTTCTAATTCTTTAATCATCCAAGCCCCATATATTTTATCTTCACTTGCATGATGTAATATATGGATATAGATAAATCCTAAAAATATTTTTCGTTGTATTTTACTTTTCAATATATCTCTCCTTAGTTAAAATCGAATTACGATATCGTAATTCGATTTTAATGTGTGTAAATATTCTTGTCAATTAATTTATTAAGTTTAAAAACAGTGAACTAGTAGTAAAAAACATCAAGTATCTACTTGATGTTTTTACTAAAATCTTTAATTGTATTACCTATTTCATCTCTAACACGTTGGAATTCTGACCATTCTTTACCTGCTGGATCATCAAAACCCCAATGCTCTTTTTTAACGTTTGGTGGTAAAATAGGACAATTATTGTCTGCATTGCTACATAACGTTACGACCAAATCTGATTGTTTTAAAATGTCATTATCAATTAAGTCTGACGTATGGTTTGATATATCAATATCTACTTCTTTCATAGCTTCTATTGCTTTAGGATTAACACCATGTGTTTCAATACCAGCAGAATAGACATTCCAATCTTTGCCCAATATTTCCTTTCCCCAACCTTCAGCCATTTGGCTACGACAAGAGTTACCAGTACATATAAAATAAATTGTTTTCTTATCCATAATTAAAGCCTCTTTTCTTAAAATATGATTAGTGTAAGGTATAAACCTAAGAGTGTTACAAATAGGACTGGAATAGTAATGATTATTCCAGTTTTAAAGTAAGTTCCCCACGAAATCTTCACACCTTTTTGTGTTAAG
>NZ_JAESKU010000012.1:0-234375 GCF_017892255.1 Staphylococcus sp. GDY8P94P | reverse complement strand
TTTTACTTTGCAACAGAACCCGTTCCGATACGTTCAAAATCCCTTTATGAAGCGGCTGAAAAAACCGCATCATTTATGATATGCTTCTGCTTATCGGGTAGTAATGCGGTATTTGAAATAGCTTTTATTATACACAATCTATTTTTTAGTTTTATTTGTGATACGCTTCACCGCGCATGATTTTAAATGCACGGTAGACTTGCTCGATTAAGACGACGCGCATCATTTGGTGTGGAAATGTCATTTTACTGAATGACAGGGCGTAGTCGCTTCTGTTTAAGACGTCTTGATGCAAGCCATTGGAACCACCGATAATAAATGTGAAGTCGCTTTGGCCGCGTGTCATGCGACTTTCTAATTCTTTAGCAAGTCCTTCAGAAGTCAGCATATTGCCTTTTATTTCTAAAGTAACGACTGTGGATTGTGGTTTTACTTTTGCTAGTAAGCGTTGGCCTTCCTTTTCTTTCACTTGTTCAACTTCTTTGTCACTCATATTTTCAGGTGCTTTTTCATCTGGTACTTCAATAATTTCAATTTTGGAATACGCACCTAAACGTTTTTCGTATTCAGCTATGGCTTGTTTCCAGTATTTTTCTTTTAATTTGCCAACTGCAAGTATAGTAATTTTCATAATTTACCTCCTGTAAAAGCTTAAAAATCAATAGTTATTAGACTTATCCACAAGTTATGCACTTATTCACACAATTCCCTCTTATTATAACAGGAATGTATACGATAATTTAAAATAATTTACGTTTTTTCACAAATAAGGGTGGATAACCTGTTTATTTGTGGATAACTCTGTGTATAATGTGGGTATTTCTCTGTTAATTGTGCACATGTCTGGATAACTTTGGATAAATACGTGGATAAGTTGCCGATTGTCTTACATACTTATTCACAAAATTTACGTTTATTTTACAAAATCTCATGTTAATTCAAGCTATAAGGTAAGTTATCCACTGTTTATAAATTATCAGATAAATGCATATATGTAACTACTTTAATTAGCTAGTCATTTTATAAAATTGATAGTTAAACAAACTTCTAATTTAGTTAAAATGATACTGAACTAAGGCTCATGCATAAGTCTCCGATAACTCAGTAATATGAAAACTGGTGCTTTAATTAGATTTACATTTAGCCATCGTGTTAAAAGTACTCAATTTCGCTTCATATGCCAACTATGATTTGCATCATCTTCAGCAAATCCATTAAAATCCTCTATCTTTTCAAACAAGTCGTTTCAACAATAGCTTACAGTAGTCTTAGGCTAGCGCACAAAAAAAGCCCTAACCGCTTCAATGAAGGGCAAGGGCTGCTTTATTATAGTGTATATATTGGTGTGGCTTGAGCTTTGTCTGTGTCGCAGAGGAGTACTTCTTTTTCTGTATCGATGTCGTGTTCGTTTAGGACTTGACCAACGCTCATACGTGCAAGGTCTTTCATGTTGTTGTCTTGCGATAAGTGGGATAGGTAGATGCGTTTCGTGCTGCCTGTAATGACATCTGTCATGGCAAGCCCTGCATCTTCATTAGATACGTGTCCCATATCACTGAGGATACGTTGTTTTGTCTTCCATGGATAGCCACACATACGAAGCATGTCAACGTCGTGGTTACTTTCGAATACGAAAGCATCACTGCCTTGAATCATACCTTTCATGCGATCTGAAACGTAGCCTGTGTCTGTAAGTATCGTGAATTTTTTATAATTATTATGGAAGATATAAAACTGTGGATCTATGGCATCATGAGACACGTTGAATGATTCAATATCGAAACCGGCAATAGACTTAGTCTCGTATGGATTAAAAATGAATTTCTGATCCATTGGGATTTTACTATCTTTCTTTTCGATTGCTGACCATGTTTTTTCGTTTGCGTATATTGGCAACCCGTATTTACGCGCTAAGACACCAAGGCCTTTGATATGGTCGGAATGTTCATGTGTTACTAAAATGCCGTTTAAATTTTTAATTTGTTTGTCGATTTGACCAAACAGTTCTTCCATTTTCTTACCTGTCAGGCCTGCATCGACGAGAATACTACCTTTATCACTTTCTACATAAGTGGCGTTACCTGTACTACCACTCGCTAATACACTCATTCGTATCAAGCGATTCACCCTTTCTAATCGATAAACACTCTTATAATTTGTATAGGCAGTCTACGGTTTTTGTGACCTCAACATGCCCTCTGTCTAATTATTAAAGTTTTTTATATCTGCTGAAACTGTTTTTTAAATTATGTACTTTTGAACTATCCTATGTGGTACATATTTATGTTTACATGCGTTCATCTTAAATCAACGCAGTTGGTTTATAACTTTGATTTAACAATAATCTATTTTAACATACTTTGCAGCTTAAATTGAATTTAATGTTTAATGTGGTGTCTTGTTTTTTAAAATACTGTGTCTCAATGTACATAATAAAAGAGCGGTATCAAAATCAATGTTAATACTTTTGATTTCGTATATCCGCTCTCTTATTTTTATGATAAATCTTTCAATACTCACTAAACGGTATGCTTGTGTGAAGTCGTAAATGCTATGTCCGCACTCTTACTATTCTTCAACAATTTTAGGACTGTCTGAAATGGCTTCGACATAATATGTCTTGGACTCGTCTTTATGTTTTACTTTGATTTCCCAATTGGCTTCTAGTACTTGCACGTTAGGCTCTTTAACGACGGTATAATAGCCGAGTCGGACGTTGGTCACTTCATCGTTTCGTTTAAGATAACGATTATAATAAAGTGCTTCTATCGCGCTTTTCGCAGTGTTTACTTGTTTCTTATCGTTGTTAGCACCTTCTGATGGCTCTATGGATTTCATAGCTGTTTGTCTGTAGCTTGATGCTTTACCATCGTCATTGATATTAAATTTGAGTTGTGCTTTACTATTATTCATGATTGGAAAGTCGTTATAAGTCTGTTCAAAGGTAACATTTTTATCGTCAATTTTACTCATTTCGTAATTTTGACCTTTAAAGATTTTATCTTTAACATAGGATTTTAAATCTGTGTATTGATCGTTACCTACATCAATTGGATCATTGATTTCACCTTTGATTTTTTGACCGTCTTCTTCGCTTGTAATACTTGAACGTGCTTTTGCATAAGATGAAAAATCATTAGATCTTGCAGTGAGTAGTTGCATTTCTATATTTTTAACGCTTGGCAAATTTTCAGGAATTTCTATTTTTTCTTGTTTAAAATTCACTGCATTTTCGTCGGCGCTATCGTTAATATGAGATTTGTTGACTTTATCAATATAGATGATGATAAGGCTGATGTTCACTAGAATAAATACAAAAATAAATAATGTTTTCGTGTGTTTCCAGTTCATTTATTCTAGCCCCCCATCTTTGTATGCACGCCACTTATTATCGTACTCTACATACCAACATGGCTTAAACTCACTATTGCGCTGGATTTCTATATCTCCGTTGTCCTGTTTATCTTCCATACGGTAACCAATGGTCATGTTTGTTACCTTTTCGAAATCTACTTCAGGATTATTGGCTAGTTCCGAACGGACAGTTTCAGCGCCTGGCAAGTTGACTTCTTTTTCGCCACTATCAATAGTTACATTCGCTTTTAATAACGTACGCGCATAGCTATAAATACCTTTATTGCCCCAAGAGACTTTCAATGTATTTAAATCGTCGTCGTTAAACGTTGGTCGTCCATTCAAGAACAATTGATAAGTCAGATCGCCACGTTTATCGTCCGTATGGAATAATCTGAAATCATCTGTAAAACCACCGTGATTATTGATGTATGCACAGGTGCTTGGAATGCTTTCTTGCATATTCGTTGAACGATTTTCATCTTCTAATAGATTTGTGTAGCGATATTTTTCGGTTTCATCGTTGTAGTTGGCCACACCTGTATTATTGTTGTAAGTGACTGCACCGCTTCTTGAACTACGCACTACCACTGAATCGTTAAATAGTATTGAATTCATGGTATCTACACTAATGTGATTATAGATTGTATGGTAGGATTTTTGTCCTTTTGGTGACTTCGGTGCAAAGATATGTGTCGCTTTATCTATCGTATCTTTATTGGTAATAATTTCTGTGTAAGGTTGCATATGCTTATGCTGGTTTTCCAATGCTTGTGTGAATTTATCTGTCTTCACCGTTGTGGTCATGCGTACAACGTTATGTCTATCTTTACTAATCGCATAAAGTTTAATTTTGCCGTCTTGATTGTTATCTATTAACAAGCGATCAAATTTAAAGTTGTTGGGTACTTTGGCATTGATATTTAATACTTGGCCTAAATATGTAGCAAGTGGCATATCATAGGTGAAGTCCAATACTAAAAATTCATCGCTCAAGTCTGGAATAATTAAATTATGATTGCTGTGCATTTGTTCAGCGTGTAATACACGATGATTTTTTAAGGGTTTAATGATTTCTTCGACATTGCTGCGTGTTGCTTCCATACCTTCTGTGCTTTCACCTTTAGAGTGAATGACTTGGTATGGTGTGATCACTTGAGGCATTCCTTGTTTCAAAGGTTTACCGATTGTATTTGATTTCGCTTCTTTTTTACTATTGTCTTGTTTATCTACATTAGCCAAATCAGGTGAAAAGTTCCATGTCATATACGTCAAAATCGCACTCATGAGTACTAAAAGAAATAGGATAATAGATTTAATTAGTTCTTTACTCTGCATCCCAATCACCATCTTCTAGTACTTCACATGGAAGTGTAATAAAGATTGACGTACCTTGTCCTTCTACACTATTTGCCCAGATGCGACCGTTATGTGCTTCGACAATTTCTTTAGAAATGGCTAGTCCTAATCCTGTACCACCCATTTTTCGCGTCCGTGCTTTATCTACACGGTAGAAACGGTCAAAGATTTTATCTACTTTATTGATAGGGATACCAATGCCGTTATCTTTGACGCGGATGGTCATACGATTATACAGTGAGTTCTGTTTCACGTGAAACTCAACACGTTTATCACCACGTGAATACTTCATTGCGTTGGTAATGACATTGTCAAACACTTGTGTCATCTTATCTGGATCAATTTCTGTAAAGATTGTTTGTTTTGGAATCTCACGTACAAATGTTGTATCCTTCGCTGACATTTCATGGCGGTTAATAATTTTATTGATAAACATATTAAAATCGACAATTTCTTTGGTAATTTGATCTGATTCGTTATCCATTTTTGATAGTTGTAGTAAATCATTTACGAGTCGAATCATACGTTCCGTTTCTTCACGTGTCACTGATAAGAATTGTGGCGCTAACGCATCATCTTTCCATGCACCACTTTCTAATGCTTCGATATAACTATTCATGGATGTTAACGGCGTACGTAATTCATGTGAAACATTTGCCACGAATTCGCGACGTTCTTGTTCAACTTGTTGTTGTTCTGTTACGTCATGAAGTACGGCAATATAACCTGTAACGAAGCCGGTCTCTTGTACGATTGTACTGAAGTTTACACGAGCGATAATACCTTCACTTTCATTGATATCTAATAAGAAACTATCATTATTTTCTTGAATTTCATCTAATGAAAAATCTTCTTCTAATTTAAGCATATTTAACATGTAATGACCGATAATTTCTTCTTTCATCATGCCTAGCATCGTTAATGCCATATCGTTGACAATACGCACACGGCCGCGACGATCGGTTGCGATAATACCATCACTCATATGCGTAATGACAGAGTCTAGACGTCGTTTTTCACTTTCAGTATTTGCTTGTGCTTCTTGTACACGTTTGGATAAATTATTAAAGGCTAGTGCAAGTTCACCAATTTCATCATTACCGTAAATTTTAACACGTTGCGTATAGTTACCTTTAGACATCTCAACGGTTTGGTTACGCATATCGGTAATTGGCTTTGTGATTGTGCGCGCAATAAAGAAACCTAGTATCACTGTAATTAATAGCGAGATGCCTGTCCCAACAATAAATATTTGGTTGATGTTACTTAATTGGTTATAGACATCGTTGATATCTGCTTCTATATAAACATCGCCAATTGTGCCATCATCCGATGTTTTCACTGGTAAATTGTAGACCCACACACGTTGTTTTCCATTACCATAGTCTTTTAATACTGTATGGCTATTAATTTCTCCTAGAGATAGCGCTTTTTGTATGGAGCTGTCATTAGCTTTTTGATTTATTAGACTACGCGTAGACTGCTTTGAGGTAGCCATGATAATTTGATCTTTATCAATAAAACGAATTTCTTCTATTTCTTGTCTATTGGCATACTCATTCAATAAATTTTGGACTTCTTTTTGTGCATTGACTGAGTTGTCTTCGTCATAGACTTTTTCTATATTAATTTCTATTTGTTTCGCGTATTGCGAGATATTATTTTTAAATGTTTGTGTTAATTCTTTTTCTAGACTATTGGTAAAGTATAAACCGATAATCTGCATACCGATTACGATTAACAATACATAGACAATAACAAGTTTCGTGTGTAGAGATTGAAAATGTTTAAGCCACTTCATTTAATATTGTCCCCTAATCGTGTTGTTGGAGGAAGTATCCAACACCACGGCGCGTCACTATATATTCTGGATGTGATGGATCGTCTTCAATTTTTTCACGTAAGCGACGAATCGTTACGTCTACTGTACGTACATCACCAAAATAGTCATAGCCCCAAACAGTTTGTAATAAATGTTCACGTGTCATAACTTGACCCATGTGTTTAGATAAATAATGGAACAGTTCGAATTCACGGTGTGTTAATTCAATATCTGTACCACGTTTTTTAATAGAATATGCATCTGGATAGATAACAATATCTTTAATTGTAATTTCATTAGATGCATCGTTCACTTCTTGTGCTGGTTGTGAATAATGACGACGTAAGTTTGCTTTGACACGCGCAATTAATTCACGCGTGCTAAATGGTTTCGTCACGTAGTCATCGGCGCCAAGTTCAAGACCCAATACTTTATCGATTTCTGAGTCTTTTGCGGTTAACATAATTATTGGCATTTCATATTTTTTGCGTACTTCACGGCATACTTCCATGCCATCGCGACCAGGTAACATAATGTCTAATAAGACAATGTCTGGTTCTTCATCATATATTAAATCTACTGCGTCATTACCATCATATGCACAGAATACTTCATAACCCTCTTTTTTCAAGTTGAACTCTAAAATATCAGCAATTGGTTTTTCGTCATCTACTACCACAACTTTTCTAGCCATATTTATAAACCTCATTTCTAAATTGTAGTACGTTTACATATTTTTCTACGCATTTCTCTATAATATAATTTACCATTTATAGCGTGCTAATTCTATTTTTCTAAACAAAAAAATAAATTGGTATATTGTAAAATTATAACATTTTTTACTATTAATAGGTTAATTATAGATATATTAAGCCTACACAACATGATATCACTGTGCGACTATATTGCCCATAGTCTATAAAAAAGTGATACATATCTCAGCAAAGGTCATGTTATTTTGACTAAGGTATTTGAGATAACTTAGTCATAATTTGAACATGATGTCGCTTAAACTGGATATGCATCACTAATAATATTAAATATTTTTAGATTTTTTAACGAAGAGCGATAATATAAATCCGATAACTGTCAATATTACAATAAAGAAACAGGCATATTGGATACCATAAGACAGTACAACTTCTTGTTCTGCATTTGGATGGCTTGCGCCAAAGGTACGCATTGCTGTGCTATAAATCGTAATGGCAATTGCAGTACCGGCTGAACCTGCTACTTGTATTAACGTTGTAATCGTTGCTGAACCATCAGCATAAAGGTGGTGCGGCAATTGATTTAAGGCATTTGTCTGTGCTGGCATCATGACCATCGATATGCCAAAGAAAAGTACGATGAATGCCAAAATAATAGCCCAAACAGGTGTAGAAACTGAAATCATTAATGCAAACGTTAACGCTGCAATAAACATCAGTAAAAATCCGAAAATGCCAAAGTATCTAGCACCAAAACGATCAAATAAGGAACCAACAATCGGGGATAAGATTAAATTGATTGCATTACCTGGTAATAAAATTAAACCAGCAATAATCGAATTAAATAATAAAGCACCTTTTAAATATAGCGGCAACAATATACCCATAGATAGGATGCATAATATCGTAACGAAAACCATTGCAGCCCCTATGACAAACATTGGATATTTAAATACGTTTAAATTAAGCATCGGCGAATCAATCTTGAATTGTCGTACGATAAAGATAGCCAGTGCAACAATGCCGATCAATAACGGCAACCATACAATAGTACTTGTAAATGGTGCTTCAGCTAATGTGCTTAATGCAAAGATTAATCCCGCAAATCCTATTGTAGATAATGCAATAGAAATCATATCAATTTTAGGTTTGGTAATTTCTCCAACATTTTCTACTTTTGAAATTGCCATAAATAAAACGATAAGGTATAAAACCGCACTAATCCAAAAAATATAATGCCAGCTGGAAGCTGAGATAATGATACCTGACAGCGTTGGTCCAAGCGCAGGTCCAGCGGTAATCACTAGACCCATAATGCCCATCACGGCACCGCGTTTTTCTATTGGGAATATAAGCATCAATACTGTCACCATGATTGGTAGTAAAATACCTGTGCCAAGTGCTTGTACAATACGTCCTAATAATAAGAAACTAAAATTTGGCGCGAGCGCACCAATAATAACGCCTAATAGTGATAATACAATTCCTGTAATAATAAGTGGTTTCGTATTAAACCACTTGATTAAATAAGAAGAAGCAGGTACTAAACAAGCCATAACGAGTAAATATCCCGTCGTCAGCCATTGCACCACTGCAGCTGAAACTTGAAAATCAGCCATAATGTCTGTGAGCGCCATGTTTAACGCTGTTTCACTAAATAATCCCATAAATCCACCAATCATAAGTACAAGTGCGTACATGCTTGGGTTCTTTACTTTTACTTGCGTTGTCATTTTAAATACTCCTTTTTAATGGTTCCATGAAGTATAAGTATTATTAAGAGACCTAACATTGATATGTAATGCTGTCGCACGTGATAAACTTCGTACGCATTTACCTTTAAAATTAATCTCTTCGATCCATAACTTATCTCGATATACCATTCAAATTTGTTTTATATCATTGAGCATTTACAATATGAATTTTAAATGATAAACACATCTTTTCATTGATATGTATACGTTATTTGTTACTTCAAAGTAATGTCCTCGAACGATCAACTTCATTACTGTATCAAAATTTCTCTTTTATTGTCAACTAGGTTGACAATATTTAGTGCAAAATTAAAAGTATTGTAACCACTGCTTTTAAAATGGCACAATACTTCATGCTTGGATATTTTATTGTAAGTCTTCTAGTTGCCAGTCTTGATGTAAAATCGTTTTAAATAGCTGTAATTGCTCAGTTCCAATGACTTGTGCAATGTGTTTTTCAATGGATTGTTTATAAGTCATATACTGTTCAATGCATTCGATGCCGCTATCTGTTAATGACACACATTTCTCTTTTTTATTATGAACTAAGTTTTCAACTTTAACTAATTCTTTTTCTTCTAATTGTTTAATCGCTTTATGAATGGCTTGCCTTGTTAAATTAACCGATTGTGTTACTTCAACAAACGTCAGTTTACTTACGTATAATTTTGCCATGATATACCATTCTGAACTGGAGTTGTGGATCCCGTTCTTGTCATTTGCTTTGTTTTCAACAATATTCCTCAATGCACCGTGTCGTTCGCTAAGGACATCTAGCATATCTAAATTTTTCAATTCTGGATCTACAGTCATCATTGTTTCACCTCTTGTCTCACTCAATACATTTAGTTTAACCTTTTTTATTTTAATTGTATAAAAAAGTGTTATTGCAAAGCAGCATCGCATTTACAATGATACTTTTATGAACTGTGCTAATCTGCACTAACATGAAGCATTTAAATTAAGCATTCACATATCATCCGCTTGTTTCACAAACGAATGTGCACGCTTTAATGTTTATACATAAATAACTACTATCTTCAATAGAATGAAGTTTAAAATATATATCGTAGAAAATTGTACAAAAAAATGCCCATCCTATTGGATGGGCAATACGGTCTCGACGGGAATCGAACCCGCGATCTCCTGCGTGACAGGCAGGCGTGTTAACCGCTACACTACGAGACCTAAAAATGGTGACTCCTACGGGACTCGAACCCGTGTTACCGCCGTGAAAGGGCGGTGTCTTAACCGCTTGACCAAGGAGCCTCTCTTAAGCACAAGATAAATTATATCAACTCTCATTATGGTTGACAAGCTATTTTTTAAATTAATTTAGTATAATTTTCTATCATTAATGTATAAAGTAAGAAAATAATACTCGAAGCTGTCAAAACAGTATTTTATTTGCTTATTAACTCACTTTTGAGAGACATTGATGTACAATCACTACTATAATTATGTTCTTTTTCATTTTTATTTCAAAATGTAAATAATAAATACAAAATCTTTTTTGTTTTAAATTCATTTTGCTAAAATTATAATTAGTATAAATAAGGAGGCGCAATATTGGCAAAAATATTATTTGTTAATCCAGGTTCTGCTGGACATGTAAACCCAACAATTGCAGTTGTTAAAGCATTAGTTGATCGTGGCGAAGAAGTTGTTTATTACGCTAGCGATATGTATAAAGATAAATTGAAAGATACTGGCGCTGAAATTAGAACGCTACCTACAGAAGCGATTATGACAGCATTCACTGATCATGAAAATCATCATTTATTCAATGTTATCAATGGCTTATTAAAAACTGTAGATATCATTGTGCCACAAATTTTAAGAGAAACTGAAAATGAGCATTTTGATTATATGATTCATGATTCTATGTTTAGTTGTGGCTATATATTAGCCCAAAAATTAAATTTACCATCGATTTCATCTGTATCTTCATTTGCTCATACAAAGACATCTTTTGAAACATTTATTAATCATTTAACTTCTACTGTGAGCAATCAAGAAATTCAACACGCTGATGAAACCTTTAATCATTTAAAAGCCCATGTTGAATCAACATATGATGTAACCATTCCTTCTCGTTTTGAAGTTATGAATAACCCGGGAAATATTAATATCACTTATGTAATGAAAGGTTTCCAAATTGGTTATGACGCCTTTGATCCTGAATATTACAAGTTTGTTGGTCCTTCCATACTGGAACCTAAAGATTCTGGCTTTATGGACAACATTGATACCACACGACCAGTCGTCTATATTTCTCTTGGAACGGTATTTAATCAAAATATTGAATTTTTCAATCTCTGTTTTGAAGCATTTGCAAATATCGACGCTTCATTTGTTGTATCCATTGGTCATGATAATCAACTTGAAGATTTTAATGCGATACCATCTAATTTTACGGTTGCACATGTTGTTCCACAAACAGAGTTATTGCAACATACGTCACTCTTTTTAACACACGCGGGTATGAATAGTACGAATGAAGCGATGTTGATGGAAGTACCTATGTTAGCTTTTCCTCAAAGTGCAGATCAACCCGTTGTAGCTCGCCAAATCGAAAAACTACTTGTTGGTCGTCAGTTACAACTAGAAAATATAACGTCTCAAGAGTTAAAACAAATTGTCTTAGACATGTTAGATGATATACCGAACTATCAGCGTAATATTAGAAAAGTTAAATCTATACAATCTAGTAATAAAACAGGTTATCAGTTAGCAGTCGATCACATTCTAAATTTTCATGATCAATATATAACACATTCAAATATATAAATAAAAAACACCTTGTAAGATGGCCATATCAGGCTACATCAACAAGGTGTTTCTTTCATTTCAACATTTTACTTTTTAAATTTATAAATCAGTTTTTATAGGTAAATGGCTTACCATAATGATTTTAATAAGTTTGTTTGGTTACGATCTGGTCCTACAGAGAAGATTGAAATTTGAACGTCACACAATTCAGAGATACGTTCTAAATATCTACGTGCATTGTCTGGTAACTCATCTAATGAGCGACAACCTGTAACATCTTCTGTCCAACCAGGTAATGTTTCAAAGATTGGCTTACAACGTTGTAAGTCTTTTAAATTCGCTGGATATTCAGTGATTTCTTTACCGTCCAATTCATATGCCGTACAGATCTTCACTTCTTTAAGGCCTGTTAAGACATCGATAGAGTTGATTGATAAATCAGTAATACCACTCGCACGACGAGAGTGACGTAATACAACTGAATCGAACCAACCTACACGACGTGGACGTCCAGTAGTTGTACCGTACTCACGGCCAACTTCACGGATGTGGTGTCCATCATCATCAAATAGTTCTGTTGGGAATGGGCCATCACCGACACGTGATGTATAAGCTTTACATACGCCAATGACTTTAGATACGTATGTTGGACCAACACCACCACCGACAGTGACATTACCTGCAACTGGGTTACTTGACGTAACGAATGGGTATGTACCGTGGTCGATATCTAACATAACGCCTTGAGCACCTTCAAATAATACTTTTTCTTCTGCTACAAATGCATCGTCCAATACTTTTGCAGTATCCGTAACGAACTCTGCTAAACGTTGGCCTGCTGCGTAATAAGTTTCAAAGATTTCTTCAAATGAAGGACATGCTTTATCAAACATACCTTTGAAATATGCTGATTTGTATTCAATATTTTCTTTTAATAATTTTTCAAACGTTTCTTTATCTAATAAATCTGCAACACGAATACCAATACGTTGTGCTTTATCTACATAAGCTGGACCGATACCTTTTTTCGTAGTACCGATTTTATTATCTCCACGACGTTCTTCTTCATATTCATCTTGTTTAATATGATAAGGTAAAATAACTTGCGCACGGTTTGAAATACGTAAATTATCTGTTGAAATACCTCTTTCATTTAAAGCGTCTAATTCTTTTAATAGTGCTACTGGATCGACAACGACACCGTTACCAATGACTGCTAATTTTTCTTTATAGAAAATACCAGATGGTACTAAGTGCAATTTATATGTTTCGCCACCAAATTTAATTGTGTGGCCTGCATTATTACCGCCTGAAAAACGTGCAATAACATCTGCTTGTTCTGCTAAAAAGTCTGTGATTTTACCTTTACCTTCGTCTCCCCATTGTGTCCCAACAACTACGATTGATGACATATGAGCACCTCCAAGTTTTTCTCAATTAACCATTAAGTATTCTACCAATACCACACTAATAATGCAAACAAAAATCGAACATTGGTTTTTTACATTTTCTCGAATTTCATTAAATGTTTAAAAATGCAATCACACATCTTAAACATAGTGTCATCAAGGTTTTCAAAGCGATATCCATTTAATTACAACACATACTTCATTAAAAAAGAAAGAACCAAATGCAAACAAAAACCGTACGATAAATAAATAAATTTATAAATCATACGGAAAAAAATAAATTTTATTCTTTTTTCTTAACCCATGTCTGCATGTGCATAATCGATATCAGTAAATTTATTATACTGCTTCATAAAGTGTAATTTAACAGTCCCTGTTGGACCATTACGTTGCTTCGCTATTATAATTTCAATCTCACCATTATCATCATTTGTTTGTGGTTCAAAGTTCGTATCTCCATCATCATCGTCTTCATCTTCGCCACGATTATAGTAATCATCACGATATAAGAATGCGACGATATCAGCATCTTGCTCGATTGATCCTGATTCACGAATATCACTCATCATTGGTCGTTTGTCTTGACGTTGCTCTACACCACGTGACAACTGACTTAGTGCAATGACTGGACATTCCATTTCTCTAGCAATCGCTTTTAATGTACGAGAAATCTCTGATACTTCTTGTTGTCGGTTATCTGAGAATCTTGAACCACTACCTGAGATTAATTGCAGATAATCAATCACTACCATGTCTAAACCGTGTTCTTGTTTTAAACGACGGCATTTTGAGCGAATATCTGTAATTCGAATACCTGGTGTATCATCAATAAATATCTTTGTTCTAGATAATTTACCTACTGCAATTGTAAAGCGATTCCAGTCTTCTTCTGTCATCATACCCGTTCTTAAACGGTTCGAATCTACGTTACCAGAACTACAAATCATACGTGTTGCTAGTTGATCAGCACCCATTTCTAGCGAGAATATACCGACTGAGAAATGGTCTTCATGTGTAGCAACTTTTTGTGCAATATTAAGTGCGAAGGCAGTCTTACCTACTGATGGTCTGGCAGCCAGAATGATTAGATCATTACGGTTAAAACCCGCGGTCATCTGATCTAGATCTCGATAACCAGTTGGGATACCAGGTGTTTGACCACTATTTTGATCAAGTAATTCTGCATTCTCATACACTTCTCCAAGCACATCTCTAATATCTTTAAATCCATCGCTTTCACGTGTAGATGACAATTCTAATATTCGACGTTCTGCATCGTTCAATATTGTATCTAATTCTAATTCATCATTATAACCATCGTTAGCAATGCTATCGGCAGTTTGTATCAACTTACGTTTTGTCGCATGCTTAAATACGATATCTGTATAATATTGAATATTTCGAGTTGTCGGTACATTACTAGATAATTCTGCTAGATATTGTGGGCCACCCGCTTCATTCAGTCGTCCTTCATACGACAGTTGATCCATAATTGTAACCACGTCAATATCTTTATTATCTTCGTTGAGGTTCATCATGGCTCTAAAGATGTGTTGATGCGCGCCTCTATAAAAGGACTCAGGAAGTAAGACTTCCTGAGTTCTATTTATCAATTCCGGATCTATGATAATGGCACCTAAGACAGATTGTTCAGCCTCATTACTGTGGGGCATTTGATTTTGTTCATACATTCCATCCATTATGATTACACCTCATATCTCAATCCGTTTTTATTGTTCAACTGTGTGTACACGAATTGTACCTTCTACTTCTTTATCTAATTTAACTGGTACATTTGTGTAACCCAATGCATGTATACCGTTTGGTAAATCCATTTTACGCTTGTCTATTTTAATATCATGTTGTTGTTGTAATGCTTGCGCGATTTGTTTTGTACTAACTGAACCGAATAATTTTCCAGCATCACCTGTTTTAGCAGATACTTCAACTTCAATATGACTTAATGTTTCTTTTAATTTTTTAGCATCTTCAATTTCTTGTTGGCGTTCCGCTTCTGCAGCTTCATTTTTCTTTTCAAGCTGTTTTAAATTACCTGGTGTAGCTTCTACTGCATAATTTTTCTTCAATAAGAAATTGTTTGCATAGCCTACAGGTACATCTTTAACTTCGCCTTTTTTACCTTTACCTTTAACATCTTGTGTGAATATTACTTTCATGAATTTTCACTCCTACTCATTTGTTCTGTTATAGCTTGTTGTAATTGTTCTATTGCTTCATCAACAGTGACATCTTTTAATTGTGTAGCTGCATTAGTTAAATGACCACCGCCACCAAGTGCTTCCATTGTCAATTGAACGTTAACTGCACCGAGTGATCGGGCAGACATACCGACTAGATTATCTTCTCTTCTAGCAACTACATACGAAGCTTCTACACCATCTAAACTTAACAGTTCATCAGCTGCTTGTGCAACTGTTACAGGATGATAGATTTTTTCGTTCGAACCATGTGCAATTGCGACACCGTTCTCTTGTAGTTTCACTGTTTGGATTAATTCAGTACGATTAATGTACGTATCTAAATCATCTTTCAAGAAATGCTGCGTTAATATTGTATCTGCACCATGTGCACGTAAATAACTTGCCGCATCAAATGTTCTTGAACCTGTACGTAATGTGAAATTACGTGTATCTACAATAATACCTGCAAACATAATTGTCGACTCTAAACGTGTTAATCGTTGTTCTGTTGGTTGGTATTCTAGCAATTCAGTCACTAGCTCTGCAGTTGAACTTGCATATGGTTCCATATAAACAAGTAATGGACTAGAGATAAAGCTTTCACCACGTCTATGATGATCGATCACAACTTTACGATTTGCCTTGTTTAATATATTTTCGTCGATAACCATTTCAGGTTTATGCGTATCTACAATTACTAAAGTTGTCTTAGACGTCATGACATCCCATGCTTCATCAGATGTGATAAAACGCTCTTTTAGTTCAGGCTTTTCATCGACTGCATTCATCACACGACGCAGCGTCGGATCAATATCTGAATCATTTAACACAATATAAGCATCTAAATTGTTCATCATGGCGAACCTTGAGACACCAATGGCTGCGCCTATAGCATCTAAGTCTGGACGCGTATGTCCCATAATGATGACTTTGTCGCCTTCCATTAAAATATCTTTTAAGGCATGAGAGATAACACGCGCTCTTACACGTGTACGTTTTTCCATAGGGTCAGTCTTACCGCCATAGAAACGCACATTTCCGTTCATATGCTTAATTGCAACTTGGTCACCACCACGACCTAGTGCTAAATCAAGTCCAGATTGAGATAATTCACCTAAATCGATTAAGTTCTCTGAACCTTCACCTACACCAATACTTAATGTCAATTGCGCACGGTAACCCACACTTTTTTCACGTAATTGACTCAGTATACTAAAATTAGATGCTTCGATTTCATTTAGAATGCGTTGGTTTAAATAAGCAACAAATTGATCTGAACTATAACGTTTGAAATAAATGTCATATTCAGTTGCCCATCTACTTATGACGCGGGTAACCATAGAGTTAATTTCTGAACGTTGTGTATCATTCATATTTTGCGTAATTTCATCATAGTTATCTAAAAACAGTGTTGCAATAATTGGTTTAGATGCTTCATATAACTCTTGTGTATGTATTTCTTCAGTAATGTCGAAGAAATACAATACATGTTCTTTTTCTGAATATCTTACACGATAGTGATATTCATTTTCTTGAATTTCCACTTCTTGTGTTTTTTCTAACTGTTTTAATATATTAGGATATACTTCATTGACTGGATCAGAAATGACATTTCGATCTAGACGATCCGACATAAATTGGTTCATCCACTCTATGTTTTCATTTTCATCTAAGATAATCATCCCAATAGGTAACCTTTTAATAGCAGTATTACTGCTTGCTGAGATTTTTCCACTCAGATTATCTACATAGTTATCCAATTTTTGTAAAGCTTGTCTTACCATCAATACTGTCCCTACAATTATGATAAGTAATACAACAGTAGCTATACCTGCAATCAATTGGTTAAAAATAAACCAAACGACGACAAGCGCTATCGCTGTAAGCACCATAATAATAAATGGTAAAATCAACGCTTTTTTAGTGGATTGACGGTTCATTTTTCCACCTCAAATCATTTTTTAATGATACGTTTTAAATTGATACATAAATCTACAAATCCCAGGAGACTCACAATATGTGTTAATGGCATTAAAATTGTCCCTATCACCATTAATATCACAGTAAGTGCTGGCGGCATTGATTTCGCTTTTCCGAAAAAGTGAATCACACTTAACCCCTGAATGTACATACATAATGATAACACAATTTCAAAGTTTAAGACGATCGTTTGAAACGCACTTGGTTGCGTTGAAAACATAACACAAATTAATACAATAACATACATCCATAAGATAGAACGCTTCATTTGCCAAGCATATAATGGTTTAAATATGGGTGTAGCGATTTTGAATTTACGCAAGATTGGAAAAGTGATAATTAAATTGATTAATATAAGTAGAAATACGCCAACAATCATATAACTTGGTAGTTGCACTGCTGATTGGCGGAAAGCCTCTTCAAACATTTGTTTATAATCCGCGTTGACTGAAGCGCTAGAAATTATGTTATACATCTGTTCTTTAATCGGTTTGATTAATGATGCAGCACTTGGTATTTTTTTAAATGCTTGTAACACCATAAATGCAATTAATGCAATGATACTAATAAACGTTGTTGTTATATAAAGTATACGTTCTTTTGATGTACGTTCTTTTAATAATTGACCCACTACAACACTCACTACGAACAAGAGGATCATGATACTTAACACGAATATATTACCTAATAACGTAGTTAGCACAACTGTAATGACTGCTGTTAAGCCAAAAGATTCTACAGATTTATGCCATAAAATAATACCTGGAATTGTTGCAAATAAACTCAACACGAGTCCAAGTAGCGGTAATATATGTAAAGCTAAAGCTACTATAATTAACGTGATTACACTAAGTATAGTGGCTTTAGTATGTATTTTAGAAAACAAATTCGCCACTCCTATACAATTTTTGTCTATGTTTATTATTTTAACCTCTTTAAAACTTTTATACAATTATTGACAATTCTTTTTGTCAGAAGTTCAATATCAGCGACAAAATCTGAAAATGAGCACCTTTTTAAATTACATCTCCTCGTTAACGCCAACTTCAAATTTCACATTTTACTCACCATAAAAATAAGACATCATAGGAACACAGTTATTTCCACTTTCATTTAAGTATAAAATAACTATCCCAGACGTCTTATAATACAAAATGAACTAAAATGTAGCATATCGTCATTTTCTTTTGAACTTAGAAACTTTTAAAAAGTGATACAAATTGGGTGCCCAATCATTAAAGTTCAGTAAGAAACCATCATGTCCTACATTATCTGGCACAAAGCAATGCTTATGATATTTAAATCGTGCACCTGTAGCATATACTAAATCGTCTGGATATAATAAATCATCCGTAAAACCCATAGTCATAACTTTAGTATCTAGACGTCCAAACACTTCATCTACATCAGTACGATCTCTATCTATATCATGGCTATCTAAGACGTCTAGCAGGGTTAAATAACTCAATGGATCAAAGTGCTTTTTGAACTTATTTCCCTGATGCTTCTGGTAGTTTACAACTTGGTCTGGTGTAAATCGTCTATCGTAACTTTTAGAAGAACGATACGTTAAGAAACCAAGTTGTCTTGCAATACTCATACCTTCACCATGATCTAATCGAATCGCCTGTCTCGCAATTTCATTAAATGCGCGACTATATGAGGAAGTCTTGTCTGTTGCAGCTAAAATGACTGCTTTATCTACTTCAAATTTATGATTATACAATAATTCCAGCGCTTGCATACCTCCTAAAGACCCACCGATTAAAATACTAATTCGATCAAACCCTAATGTTTGAATACCTAATTCTATTGCATTGACAATATCACGCAATGTTAAATGCGTGGGGAAGTCAGCATCTGTAAGTGGCGAACTCGAGCCATATGGACTACCTATCACGTTGAATGTTAAAAATTGATAATCATGTATTGGCATGTACCCTCCATCTATAATCTCTCGCCACCAACCAGGATTGTCATCCGTCCCGTATGTCAAATGATTACCTGTCAGCGCATGGCATACAAGTACAAGTGGCTGCCCTTCATATCCAACATGTTCATAACGTAATTTTAAATTTAAGATCGTTTCACCTGATTCAGTTGTAAATGGTCCCAATTCTAATGTATCAACCGTATAATTTGTCATCATTTACCTCCTACTTAGTAAAAAAACTTCCTACCTATTTATAATAAGTAAGAAGTTACAATACTTATTATTCGAGCGAATCGTTGGTATTAGCACCGTGCTTCTAAAGTCGGTTGCTGAAGCTTCATTGGGCCAAGTCCCTCTGCTTCTCGAAATAAGATTTAATTTTAATTGTAAAAAGCTGTGTATAAATCAAACATCTATTTTAACAAGTATTCCTTTAAAATTATCAAAATTTTCTAATTATTGCTATTCTAACGGATAATGTGAACCACTTCAATAATATATTTAAAATATCCATCTTAAAACTGCCATTATTAAAATACCACTGACAATCGTAATCGTTAAACTCCGTGTAATAATGGCAATGATTATTGTTAGAAGCATCGTCACTAAAAACGGTAAATTAATACTATACACCATTGAACCTTCATGTTGTTCTAGGACGCCGTCTACAATCAATGCCGTAAATAATGTAATAGGAATGAAGGAAAGCCACTTTACAACTGTCTCAGATAGTTTAATTTTTGTAATTAATATAAACGGTATAATTCGTGTTAACCAAGTGACCACACCACATAAAACAATGATTAATAGCATATGTAAGGTCGTTGTCATTTATCGATCACCACCCCTAACCCCGCAGTAATTGTCGAAGCTAAGATAATTGCTACATATGAAGGCATAAAGAAACTTAAAATGAGCATTAATATGATCACACAAACAATTAATACTAAATATGTTTTAAATTGTGATTGCTTAATAGCATCAAATTGGGAAACAGCTAAGAATATAAACATTGCAGTAATAGCAAAATCTAACCCAAATGCATCTGGGTTTGTTATGTATTTACCAAAAACAGCACCAACAACACTTGCAAATGTCCAAAATAAATAAGCTGTGATATTTAATCCATGCAGCCATCGATCATTGATTTTTTCACCTTTTAGATGTGGTGTAATAGCGACACCAAATGTTTCATCTGTAATCAAAGAAGACATACCTATACGGTTCCAAAACCCATATCCTTTATAACTTGGCGCTAAGGTCATACTTAATAAAAACATCCTAGAATTTACAATAAATGTCGTTAATACAATTGCAGAAATTGGAGTTCCAGCAATGACTAACGCACAAATAATGAATTGTGCCGCGCCAGCATAGACAAGTAAGCATAATAAAATGATTTCAATCAAATTGAAACCTGAAGTAACTGCAACAATACCAAATGAAAGACCAACACCAGCATAACCTAACAAAGTCGGTACACATTCTTTTACACCTTGCTTAAAAGTTAAATGTGTTGCCATCATGCCACCTCCCACACATTTTATAAAAATAATAGAATTAGTTTAATACAAACTGAAATATACATTCAATGTTTTTAGACCGACGTATGTATAACCTAAGGCTTACGTTTGTCTAAAAATACTGTTATTATAGTATTTTAAATTCTAGAATATTGTGTTATTATTTTAGACTTACCTCTCATTTTTTGAATAAAATAAGGCCTTCAATAAATGAGATAACCTACAAAACGAGATATTTAACACCTCCCCTACCCTTTCTTTACTTTAAAAGTATTTAAGGTATTTAGAAGATCAGAAGGATCATTGTTCATATAAAATGAGAGGTTGAGACATCCATTTGTCTCAACCTCTATTTGCATTTCATCATTTTGTAGCATCTATTTTGAAAGTTCAACACTTGAGCTAACTCAAATACCGCTGATGATATTCATTACAACTAATCTTATTTTTCTTTAACTGGGTGAATCACTGTTTTACCACCCATATATGGTACTAATGCATCTGGAATAGTAACTGAACCATCTTCATTTTGATAGTTTTCTACGATTGCAGCAAACGTACGTCCTACTGCTAAACCACTACCATTCAATGTGTGCACTAATTCTGGTTTTGCTGTTTTATCACGTTTAAAACGAATGTTAGAACGACGTGCTTGGAAATCAGTAATATTTGAGCAAGAGCTAATTTCTTTGTACTCATTATAGCTTGGTAACCAAACTTCTAAGTCATAAGTTTTACTTGAGCCAAAGCCTATGTCACCTGTACATAAAATAACTCTACGATACGGTAAGCCTAACTCTTCTAAAATTGCTTCTGCATGTTCTGTCATTTCTTCTAATGCTTGCCAAGAGTCTTCTGGTTTTTCAAAACGTACCATCTCTACTTTATCGAATTGGTGTAAACGGATTAACCCTCTTGTATCTCTACCAGCTGAACCCGCTTCACTACGATAACACGCTGATTGCGCTGTGAATTTAGCAGGTAAGACATCCGGACCAATAATTTCATTACGATAATAATTCGTTAATGGTACTTCTGCCGTTGGTATTGTATATAATCCTTCTTTTTCAATTTTGAATAAATCTTCTTCAAATTTTGGTAATTGTCCAGTACCGTACATTGAATCAGCATTTACTAATTGTGGTACCATCATTTCTGTGTAACCATGTTGCGTCGTATGTTTCGTGACCATATAGTTCATTAATGCTCTTTCTAACTGTGCACCTTCGCCAGTTAAGAACACAAATCTTGCACCAGAAACTTTTGCACCGCGTTCAAAATTAGCCATTTGTAATGACTCTACTAAATCCCAGTGTGCTTTTTCATCAAAATCAAATTTTCTTGGTGTACCCCAACGCTTTAATTCTACATTCTCTTCATCAGAATCACCCACAGGCACATCATCATGAATTGTATTTGGAATACGAGATAATAAGTCTTCTAGCTCTTTATCCACATTATTTAAATCATTATCTAACAGTTTGATGTCGTCACCTAATTTTCTCATTTCCGCAATAACATCATCTGCATTTTCTTTATTGCGTTTTTTTTCCGCAATTTCACCGCTCACTTTGTTACGTTCAGCTTTCATTTCCTCAGCTTTACGAATTAATTCACGGCGCTTGTCATCAAGTGATAATACATCATCTACTACTTTTGTATCCATACCACGTTTTGCAACTTTGTCTTTTAAAAACTCTGGGTCATTACGAAATAGTTTAATGTCTAACATGTCATTTTCCATCCTTTCAATTTCTATTTTTTAAGAATAGAACACAAAAAAGACCACATCCCTGCACAAGGGACGTGGTCTTTACGCGTTGCCACCCTATTTAACAGCCAAAAGAGACTGCACTTTCACCAAAATAACGGTTAAACCCGATTGTTCTCATATAGTAGGTAGATTCACATTGACCCTGATTACTTGTTCTCACTAACCACAAGCTCTCTGAAACCAGAAGTACAATACTACTTAGCCTACGAACAATAGCTTTATTAACTTGATTTTAATATAGCAAATAACCTATCACTTTTCAAGGCCAAGGATATGCAATCGCTGAATGTTCATTAAAAATTCACTCAACCTTAATTAGCATAAGCGTGATCTAATAAATACTGTGAAACAGCTTCTATGTCTTTATGAAATTGGCGGTCTTCAGTGATAGATGGTACCACTTTTCGTAAAGCTTGATATTTTTCATAGGTTTTAGGTGATAATTTTTCAATATCTTTATATTCTACTGCTTGAAGTGCGATGATTGTTTCTATTGCTAAAACACGTCGTGCATTTTCAATCATTTGGTAACCATGGCGTGAAGCAAACGTCCCCATAGAAACGTGGTCTTCTTGATTAGCTGATGATGGAATAGAATCTACACTAGCTGGGTGTGCGAGTGTCTTATTTTCCGAAACAAGACTTGCAGCTGCATATTGCATGATCATTGCACCACTCTGTAAACCCGGTTGAGGGCTTAAAAACGCCGGTAAACCATTGTTCAATTGTGGGTTTACTAATCTCTCTAAACGTCTTTCTGAAACATTGGCTAATTCACTTACGCCTAACTTTAAGAAGTCTAACGCGAATGCAATCGGTTGACCATGGAAATTACCTCCAGAAATAACTAATGTCTCATCATCTTCATCAAATATTAATGGATTATCGTTCGCCGCATTCATTTCAAATTCAAGCTTTTCTTTTACATAATTAAAAATTTGGAAGCTTGCGCCATGTATTTGTGGAATACAGCGTAATGTATAAGCATCTTGTACCCGAATTTCTCCCTGTGTCGTTGTTAATTTAGAACCTTCAAGCCAGTCTAACATGCGCGAAGCAACATCTATCTGTTCTGGAAAATTTCGGACGCGATGCACTTTTTCATGATATGCATCAGTAATACCATTTAATGCTTGATGCGTAAGAGCAGCAATCCACTCCGCTTGGTAACCAATATCTTCCGCTTCTATATAATTAATTACACCTTGTGCAGTCATAGCTTGCGTACCATTAATTAAAGCAAGACCTTCTTTAGCCTGTAAGCTCAAAGGTTCACGATTTAATAAATTTAAGACATACCGACTGTCTACTTCTTCACCTTTATAATAGACGCTACCTTCTCCAATCAATGCCAAAGCTAAATGTGAAAGTGGTGCTAAATCACCTGAAGCACCAAGAGACCCCTGTTGTGGAATGACTGGAATAATTCTATTGTTAATAAAATATATGATTTGATTCACTAAATCGATTGTCACACCAGAATGACCTTTTAGCAATGTGTTTAGACGTAAAATCATCATCACTAACGCGACATCCTGTGAAAAAGGTTTTCCGATACCACATGCATGTGAACGAATTAAATTTACTTGTAATTGGTTATATTCTCCCTCATCAATACGCACATCACTGAATAAACCAAATCCAGTCGTTATACCATAAATTGTTTCTTTATCATCTATAATCTTTTCTACTGTTACCCTGCTCTGTTTTACACGTTCATATGCATCCTCTGTTACTTTCACATCATCACTTTGATATAAAAATTCTTTAATTGCATTAATTGTTAAATTTTCACCATTAAGCTGTAATGTCATTTCCCCATCTCCTTACTTCTGATGATTTTCAATTAATTAAAGTATACGCTTCCATATTTTTAAGAACAATAGGTTCGTCCATATCCGTAACATGGTATTAAATTAGTATTTTAATAAGATAAAGAAGGCAAATTTATTATTTCTAAAAATAAACAAATTCTTAATGCTTTTACCTATTGACTAAAATGCAAAGCAGGTATAATATTTTCTATTGTATTTAAAAAGTAGATTAATAAAAAAGCTACAGAGAAAACCTTTCATAAAGCTTATAAATATATAATTCTTATCAAAAAGTACAAACTTACGAATCAACAAAATAATGATCAAATATACAAATTAAAAGTTGAAATAACTAATATGATTAAAGGGGGTTTCAATGTTGGAAACAATTTCATCAGTAAGCATTCCAAAACGTAAAGATGAAACGCATAAAGGTGATTATGGCAAAATTCTTTTAATTGGAGGTAATGCGAATCTAGGTGGGGCAATCATGCTTGCTGCACGCGCTTGTGTCTATAGTGGCAGTGGTTTAATTACGGTAGCTACACATCCAACAAACCATGCTGCGCTACATTCACGTTGTCCTGAAGCAATGGTAATTGATATCAATGATACTAAAATGCTCACTAAAATGATTGAAAATACAGATTGTATCTTAATTGGTCCTGGATTGGGGTGTGATTTCAAAGGAAATAATGCTATCACGTTCTTATTACAAAACATTCAACCGCACCAAACACTTATAGTGGATGGAGATGCTATTACTATATTTAGTAAATTAAAGCCAGATATTCCAACTTGCAATGTTATTTTCACACCACATCAAAAAGAGTGGGAACGTTTAAGTGGTATCGCAATAGAAGAACAAACCTATGAACGTAATCGCGAAGCTGCTGATAGAATTGGAGCAACGATTGTATTAAAAATGCACGGCACTGAAATCTATTTCAAAAACGGAGATTACAAACTACCAATTGGTACACCTGCGATGGCTACAGGCGGTATGGGTGATACACTTGCCGGTATGATTACAAGTTTTGTAGGTCAATTCAATGACACGAAAGAAGCGGTTACGAGTGCTACTTATACACACAGTTATATTGGTGAAGAGTTATCAAAGAAAATGTATGTCGTACCACCTTCTCATTTAATTAGCGAAATTCCATATGCTATGAAAGCATTGGAAAGTTAAATAAGCACCTGTGATATAAATATATTAAACCAAAATAAAATGAGTCTGGAACATAAAGTTCTTGGACAAGTGAAAAGGCAATTTCTATTGAAATAATATGGAAATTGCCTTTTTTATTATTGTTTTGGTTATATTTATTTCTTTGAACTACTACTTTTCTAATATTAAGTGCCGTCAATACAAAAAGTTAAAGATGTTAATAGGGCATCTACTTTAGTATTTACTCTAAAACGATTAATTGTATTAGAAGAAGGCGTTTGATTTTGTGATAGCCACATCATTCGGATACAATCATTAAGTAGTTTTTCTATTTTATGACTAGAGATTTTGTAATGTGCGGACGCCCGGGGGAATAGTATGAGTGAGAGACTACAGGCTCGAGCCATATACCCAGGCAAGCATGCACAGTCAAAATCGTAAGATTTTTATATAAAATGGACTCATCCATCGTGTGTATTCATATTAAGTTATATCTTTTGGTTAATTAAAAATATGACTTTCTATTAGTTGTATAAGTTAAATAATATGAAGCTTTTTTCTATTGTATTAAAAAACATCACTTATAGAGATTTTGCATCGTGCTGACGCCCGGGGAAATGATATGAGCGAGAGACTACAGGCTCGAGCCATATACCCAGGCAAGCATGCACGATCAAAATCGTAATATTTTAAATATAAAGAGGACCAATCCATATTAAGGATTGGCCCTCTTAATTTGAGAATAGGGATTTATGTCCCAGATTCATTTGTATATTTAAATTTTTCAATTTTAAATGTAGCTGTTGGTTTACTTATAGAAATTGAGATTATTCGTCATCTTCGTTTTCAGTGTCTTCATTATCACTATTATCGATGTCTTCATTGATACGATCCATAAAGTCTTTTCTCACTTCTTGACGACCATCTTCATCTGTATCTTCTTCAACTTCGGTATGAACGATACCTTCTGATAAATCATCAGTTACTACAGATTCTGATTGTTGACCGTCACTTGAAGAGCCTTCAATTTGTTCATTCTCTGTTTCTTGAAGTTCAATTTCTTCAGCTTCTTTTTCTTCTTCATCTACTTTAGCAACTGTAGAAACAAATTGATCGTCGTTTAATTTAATCAATCTTACACCTTGAGCTGCACGTCCATTTTGTGAAATATCTTCAACGCCGATACGGATAATTACACCAGCATTTGTAACAATCATCAAGTCTTCTTTACCTTCGACGGATGTGATACATACAACTTGACCGTTACGTTCTGTAATCGTAGCAGTCTTAATACCTTTACCGCCACGATTAGATAAACGATATTCACTAACTGGTGTACGTTTACCGTAGCCATTTTCAGTCACGACTAGAATTTCATCATCTGTTTCTGCTTTAGTAACATCTAATCCAATGACGCTGTCGCCTTCTCTTAATGTAATACCTTTAACACCAGCAGCTGTACGACCTAAAGGACGTAATGCAGTTTCGTTAAAGCGAATTAAAGAACCATGAGCAGTACCGATTAATACATCATCTTCACCATCTGTTAATCTCACTGCAATCAATTCATCATCTTCTTTGAAACCAATCGCAATCTTACCGTTTTTATTAATGTGTGAGAAATTACGTAATGCTGAACGTTTAACGATACCATTTAACGTTGCAAATACTAAGTAGTCTTCTTCACTTTCTAAATCTTTGACGGCAATCATTGTACTAATCGTTTCATCATTATCCAGTTCAATCGCATTGACTACTGGGATACCTTTAGACTGACGGGAGAGTTCTGGCACTTCATAACCTTTAAGTTTATACACTCTACCTTTATTCGTGAAGAATAAGACATGATCGTGTGTACTCAATGTAACAAGTTGACTTACAAAATCTTCTTCTAATGTTTGCATACCTTGTACACCACGACCACCGCGATGTTGAGCTCTATATGTTGAAACGGGTAGACGTTTAATATAGTTATTGTGACTTAATGTGATGACGATTTGTTCTTCTGGGATTAGGTCTTCGTCTTCAATATTGTCGAGACCACCCATTTGAATTTCTGTTTTACGTTCGTCACCATAGCGTTCACGAACATCAATTAACTCATCACGAACAAGTTGTAATAGTTTTTCTTCGTCTGCAAGAATCGCTTTTAATTCTTCTATATATGCAATTAATTCATTATACTCAGATTCAATTTTATCTCTTTCTAAACCTGTTAGACGTCTTAATCGCATATCAAGGATGGCTTGCGCTTGTCGTTCAGTAAGTTTAAATTGTTCTTGCAAGCTTACCATTGCAACTTTATCTGTATCAGATTCACGGATCACACGAATAATTTCATCAATGTGATCTAAAGCAATTCTTAAGCCTTCTAAAATATGTGCACGGTCTTGTGCCTTCTTCAAGTTGTATTCTGTTCTTCTTCTTACAACTATCTTTTGATGTTCAAGATATTCAACCAATGCTTCTTTAAGGTTAATCAATTTCGGTCTGCCATCAACTAAAGCAATCATGTTAACACCAAATGACGTTTGTAATGGTGTCTGTTTATACAAGTTATTTAATACAACACTGGCATTGGCATCTTTACGTATGTCAACCACAACACGCACGCCAGTACGTAAACTTGTTTCGTCACGTAAATCTGTAATGCCATCGATTTTTTTATCACGTGCTAATTCAGCAATTTTTTCAATCATGCGGGCCTTATTTACTTGATATGGAACCTCTGTTACAACGATACGTTGACGACCGCCACCACGTTCTTCAATTTCAGCTCTTGCTCTCATTTGAACTGAACCACGTCCAGTTTCAAATGCACGGCGTATACCACTTTTACCAAGAATAATACCTGCTGTAGGGAAGTCTGGCCCTTGAACATCTTCCATTAATTCTGCAATCGTAATATCTGGATTATAGCTTAAACTTAATACGCCATTGATTACTTCAGTCAAGTTATGTGGAGGTATATTAGTTGCCATACCTACTGCGATACCTGATGCACCGTTTACAAGTAAATTTGGAAATCTTGAAGGTAAGACTGCCGGCTCTCTTTCGTTACCGTCATAGTTATCAACAAAATCAATCGTATCTTTGTTAATATCTCTCAACATTTCGAGTGTGATTTTAGACATACGCGCTTCTGTATAACGCATCGCCGCTGCACCATCACCATCCATAGAACCAAAGTTACCTTGGCCATCAATTAAAGGATATCGATAGCTGAAGTCCTGGGCCATTCTAACCATAGCTTCGTAAATTGAGAAGTCTCCGTGAGGGTGATATTTACCCATAACGTCCCCAACAATACGCGCAGATTTCTTATATGATTTATCAGGTGTCATACCTTGTTCGTGTAAGCCGTAAAGTATACGTCGATGTACTGGTTTTAAACCATCTCTAACATCTGGTAGCGCACGTGAAACGATAACGCTCATCGCATAATCTAGGAACGATTCACGCATCTCATTCGTTATATTTCGTTCATTTATTCTTGATTCAGGTAATTCAGCCATCAAGATATCCTCCTTCAAAAATTCAGTTCATTGTCTTAGAAATCTAAGTTTGCATAAACTGCATTATCTTCAATAAACTGTCTACGGTTCTCAACAACATCGCCCATTAACATTTCAAAAACTTGGTCAGCTTCAATCGCATCATCTAATGATACTTGTAACATAGCTCTGTTTTCTGGATTCATAGTTGTTTCCCATAATTGATCAGCATTCATTTCACCAAGACCTTTGTAACGTGCAATAGACCATTTTGGACTTGGATCCAATTGAGCTTTAAGTTTTTCTAATTCACGTTCGTTAAACACATAGTATTTCTGTTTACCTTGTGTCAATTTGAATAATGGTGGTTGTGCAATATAAACATATCCAGCTTCAATTAACGGTCTCATAAAGCGATAAAAGAATGTTAATAATAAAGTTCTAATATGTGCACCATCAACATCGGCATCTGTCATAAGGATAATCTTGTGATAGCGTGCCTTACTTAAATCAAACTCTCCACCAATACCAGTACCAAAAGCAGTAATCATAGAACGTATTTCATTATTATTTAAAATTCTATCTAAACGTGCTTTTTCAACGTTCAATATCTTACCACGTAATGGTAAAATGGCTTGCGTTTCTGAGTCACGACCAGATTTTGTAGACCCTCCGGCAGAGTCACCTTCGACGATGAAAATTTCACTTCGAGAAGGGTCTTTACTAGAACAATCTGCAAGTTTCCCTGGTAAACTTGAAATTTCTAACGCAGACTTACGACGTGTCACTTCACGCGCTTTTTTAGCTGCAAGACGTGCTTGTGATGCCATAATCCCTTTTTCTACGATTGTTCGGCCTACTTGTGGATTTTCGTATAAAAAGCGTTCAAACAACTCGGAGAATGTACGATCAACAACTTGACGTACTTCGGAGTTACCTAGTTTAGTTTTAGTTTGTCCTTCAAATTGTGGGTCACCATGTTTGATTGAAACAACAGCCGTTAAGCCTTCACGTGTATCTTCACCTGAAAGTCTTTCTTTATCTTCTTTCATGATTTTACTGTTAAGACCGTAGCTATTTAACACACGAGAGAGCGCTCGTTTAAAGCCTTCTTCATGAGTACCACCTTCATAAGTGTGAATATTATTCGCGTATGTTAAAAGATTTGTAGCATAGCCTTTATTGTATTGAAGCGCGATTTCAACTTCAATATCATCTTTTGATTGATGTACATAAATCGGTTCTTCATGAATAGGTTCTTTATTTTCATTTAACATTTCAACGTAAGATTTTATACCACCTTCGTAGTGATAAGTATCTTCACGAACCTCTTCTTCTCTTTCATCTCTTAATGTAATTGAGATACCTTTATTTAAAAACGCCAGTTCTCTGATACGTTGTTGCAATACTTCATAATTATATGTTGTTGTTTCAGTGAATATCTCAGGATCAGCTTTAAAACGAATCGCAGTACCTGTAGAACCAGTACTTTCATCAGTTTCACCAATGATTTTTAAATCAAACTGAGGTATGCCTTTTTTATATGCTTGATGATATATATTTTCATCCTTGTATACATACACTTCCAAATCTTCTGATAAAGCATTTACAACAGAAGAACCTACACCATGTAGACCACCGGAAACTTTATAACCGCCACCGCCGAATTTACCACCAGCGTGTAGTACAGTTAGAATAACCTCAACGGCAGGTCGTCCCATTTTTTCTTGTATACCAACAGGAATACCACGACCATTGTCTGTTACTTTTATCCAATTATCTTCTTCAATAATAACGTCGATTTGGTCAGCATAACCTGCAAGTGCTTCGTCAATACTGTTATCAACAATTTCCCAAACTAAGTGATGTAGTCCTCTTTCTGAAGTTGAGCCTATATACATACCTGGTCTCTTACGAACCGCTTCTAGACCTTCTAATACCTGAATCTGACCAGCACCATAATCTTCCGTGTTGTTCACATCTGACAATGCTTCCACCTTCACTTTCCGTTACTTTATAATTTCGCCATTATTAATGCGATAAAGTTTAGCGTTTTTCATAATTTCATGATCAATGCCATCAACTGATGTTGTCGTCACAAATGTCTGCACCTTGTGTTGAATTGTGCTCAATAAATGAGACTGACGTGAATCATCTAATTCACTTAACACATCATCTAGTAATAGGATGGGATACTCACCTACCTCAATATTCATCAGTTCGATTTCTGCAAGTTTGATTGATAAAGCCGTCGTTCTTTGCTGTCCTTGCGAACCGTAAGTTTGAGCATCCATACCATTTACGTTGAAACCTAAATCATCTCTGTGAGGGCCAAACAAACAGACACCTCTATCTTTTTCACGATCTTTATTATCATCTAGTAAAGTTAAGACTTCCTCTAAGCGTTCCGTCTCACTTTTTTCTTCCGCATCTAATTTGATACTAGGAAGGTACCTTAATGATAGTGTTTCATTCTCGTCTGTAATACCAGAATGAATAGGTTTGGCTAATGATTCAAGTTCTTTAATAAAATGTTCACGTCTTAATGTAACTTTGAGTGCATATGTTGCAAATTGTTGGTTTAAGACATCAAGCATAGTGCTGTCAGTCTTTTGACCATATTGCAATTGCTTCAAATAATTATTCTTTTGTTTTAAAATTCTTTGATATTGAGACAAATCATTTAAATATACAGCTGAAATTTGTCCAAGTTCCATATCTATAAATCTACGTCTTATTTGAGGTGCGCCTTTGACAATATTCAAATCTTCAGGTGCAAACAAGACAACGTTTAAGTGACCGATATATTGTGTCAGTCTACTTTGTTCTAAGTGATTGATTTTAACCTGCTTACCCTTTTTAGTTATAAACATCGTTAAAGGCATTTCTCCATATCTATAACTGAGTTCACCCTCTATTTTAGCATAGTCTCGATCAAAACGTATGAGTTCTTTATCATTTGATGTTCTGTGACTTTTGGCTAATGCTAGTGTATAAATAGATTCCAATAAATTAGTCTTCCCTTGCGCATTCTCGCCAATCAATATATTGACTTCAGGGTGACAATTTAGAGTAATTGACTCATAGTTACGATAATTGTCTAGCTGGAGTGTCTTTAGTTTCATTCTTCACCTTGATGTATAATCAAAAATGAACCGACTTCTGGTATAACGATGTTATCTTGATGGTTTAATTTTTTACCACGACGCATTTCGCGCCCACCATTGATCATTACTTCAAAATCTTGCAGGAACCATTTCGCTTGACCACCAGATTCAATAATACCTTCTGTCTTTAGAAATTGCCCTAAAGTAATGTCTCCATCAACAATTACTTCTTCAACCAAATCAATCACTCCATTCCTTTTAAACTCATCTATATATTATACCTTTTTTCGAGAAAAATTTCATGCAAAATGCAGATAGAAAGCGTTTTCTTATGTATAATTTTTACTATTATTGAAATTTATTTACAAAAGTACTTTTAACAAGGTAACACTCATATATTATAACAAACTTTTCTTCCTAATATTCTATCTTCTTAAAAAAAGATTCTACTTAAAAATTATTAATGTTTTTAACTACGCAATATTTCATAAAAAATTTTAATATGCGTTCAACGACAATGTTATGATTTTGAATTTTAATGACTTTCTCAGCTTAATTATTAGTTTTAGGTATCATAAGTCTAAAAAAGTTTAAATTGCTTATATTTAAGCTCTAAATAGCATGTAAGTAGCGTTAAATGTTTATGATTAATATATCTCTATCAATATACACGTTTTATTTTATGAAATTACTTCGAAATAAAAAAGAGTGAAGCAATGGTTTATATGTGACAGAGGTTGAGACATAATAGATTCGCCTCAAACGCATTTCATATTGGCAGTAGATGACTGAATTGAAAATGGGTTTTAAATCAAGCTTCTGTCCACACCTCTAAGTTATGCTTACTATGATTTAAATATCCACAATATAAAAAACCCGAGACATAAATCTGTCTCAGGCTCTATCTCTTGAACAAAAGCTTAATATGTTCTAATTGGTAAAATTAATTGTGTAACTGAATCGTCATCTTTTGGTTTTAAAATAAATGGTTTCATCGTACCAAAGAATTCAACTTCAACTTCATCGTTATCGATTGCTTTAAGTGCATCCATCATATATTTAGAGTTAAATGAAATTTTTAAATTGCCGCCATCAACGTTATCCGCTTTTACTTCTTCTTTCACAGTACCAATTTCTGGTGATGTAGAAGATAACTCGACTAATTCATTACCTGTACTTAATTTAATAACATTGTTTCCACCTTCACGTGCTAATAGAGATGCACGATCAATAGCATGATAGAATTCTCCGTTATCTATGCCTATTTTAATTTCATAGTTTTCTGGGAATAAACGTGAAGTATCTGGATAGTGACCTTCTAAGAGACGTGAAATAAAGTTTACATTTCCGACTTTAAATAATACTTGGTTTGATGCAAAGAAAATATCGATATCTTCTTCACTATCAGACATAATTTTATTTAATTCTGCTAAAGCTTTACCTGGAATAATGACATTTTTATTTTCAGATTCATCTTCTAAAGCTACTTTTCGCACAGCCAAGCGGTGTGAGTCAGTCGCTGTGCATATTAATTCATTATCTTGTATAAGCCAGTTAACACCAGTGAGTACTGGGCGTGTTTCTGAGGTGGACACTGCGAAATTCGTTTGTGCTATCACGTTTTTAAGCACTTTTACAGATAATTGAATGGCATCATCACGAGAAACTTGTGGTAATAAAGGATATTGATCTGGATCTAAACCACTTAAATTAAATTCTGAATGTCCAGAAGTTATTAAAGTTTGGAATTGTTCATTTGTTGATAATTTAACTTCTTTTCCTGGTAGTTTTTTAATAATATCTACAAAGAAACGACCAGGGAGTACAACTGAACCAGTTTCTGTAATTTCAATAATGTCTTCTCCATCTACTTGTTTAGGAATTGTAATTTCTATTGAGATTTCTGAATCTGAACCAGTAAGTATGACTTCATTGTTTTTAACTTCAATTTTTATACCCGTTAGTATAGGTAATGTAGTTCTTGGTGAGATTGCTTTTAATGTGTCATTTAATTGATTTATAAAATAATCTCTTCTAATTGTAAATTCCATTTTTAAACTCCTTCCAGTCGTTTATATAATAATTATATAGGTTTTAAACCCGTAGTAATAGTAGTAGGGCTTGTGGATTAGGGGATAACTCAAATTAATACAATCATGTCATTGTTTGACGACTGTGGATAACTTGTGCACAGTGTGTATTACTTTTGCACATTGTCCACAAAGTTAAAAAATAAGTTATTTTGTTATACCTCTAAATTGATTTATTAATCTGTTATAGTACAGATTGTTTTATTGGTTTCTAATTTCTTTTTCAAGATTTTCAACTTCTTGCTTAAATGTCGGATCATTATTGATATCTTTTACTATTTTTTCATGTGCGTGAATAACAGTAGTATGATCACGTCCACCAAACTCTTCTCCGATTTTAGGCAGCGAAAAGTCAGTTAATTCACGTGATAAATACATAGCAATTTGACGTGGATAAGCAATCGATTTTGTACGTTTCTTGGCACTAAAGTCTTCTATTCTTACACTATAGTATTCTCCAACAACTTTTTGGATATCTTGTATAGTAATTTTTTTAGATTTAGGTGCTTGGATGATATCTTTCAGTGCAGCTGCTGTTAATTCAGTTGTGATAGGTTGCCCTTGTAACTTTGAAAAGGCCAATACACGATTAAGTGCGCCTTCAAGTTCACGTATATTTGATTGTATTTGATTAGCGATATACGTTAAGGCTTCAGTAGGAATATTTATATTTTCTTCACCAATTTTTTTCTGCAAAATAGCCATTCTGGTTTCGTAGTCTGGCGGTGTAATATCTACTATCAATCCCCACTCAAAGCGAGAACGTAGTCGATCTTCTAATTTAGCAATTTCTTTAGGAGGTCTATCACTAGAAATAACAATTTGCTTATTCGCTTGATGTAAATCATTAAATGTGTGGAAGAATTCTTCTTGAGTTTGTTCTTTGTTTTGAATGAATTGTATATCATCTATTAAGAGCACATCGATATTACGATATTTTTCTCTAAAACGTTCTGTTTTATTGTCTCGGATAGATTTAATGAATTCATTGGTAAATTTTTCACTAGATGTATAGATGACTTTGGCATCTGGATTATTATCTAAGACATAATGGCCAATAGCATGCATTAGATGGGTTTTACCTAATCCTACACCACCATATATAAATAATGGATTATATGCTTGGGCCGGTGCTTCGGCTACAGCTAAACTCGCAGCGTGTGGGAATCTGTTTCCGGGACCGATGACGAATGTTTCAAATGTATTGTTGATATTGAATTGTTCATCACCAACTTTTGCTACATCAACAGTATCAAGGTCTACTTCTTTTTCATTAGCACTTTGTTTAACATCTTGTTTTTTTTCAGATTTTAAACTTTCTAATTCATCTTCAGAGTAAAATACTGGCATGATTTCGTGACCAATAGCTTCATATAATGCAGATTGTACGATTTCAACATAATGTGTTTTTAACCAATTAGCTACAAAAGGATCATCAATGACTACAATAGCTTCATCATTTTGTAACGAATAAAGTTTTGTATCTTTCAAAAAAGTTTGATAGCTAGGATAGCTGACTTTTTCTTGAGCTAAGGTTAAAACTTTTTCCCAAATTTCTTGTTCTGACATAATAGCAAACTCCAACTTTCTATATTTTAAAAGTTATACACAGAAATAACATGTGTGAATAAACATAATCACAAGCTGTTAATAATTATCCACAAGTTACACACAATCAGTGGATAACTCATTATGGATTATAAGTTATACACAACCATTTAGGATATATCTCCATAATATAATCCCTTATTTATCAATATTTACATAACTTATCCACACAATTATACTTTTTAACAAACACCTCTGTCAAATGGCTGTGAATATGTTGTTAAATCGTAAATAACCCTGTGCATAGATGAAATATTATCCACAAAATAAGCATGCGTATCTGTGAATAAGTGGATAACTTACAAGAATGAATAGTATATCAAAAATTAAACGATTTGTGGGCTTGGGAAATAATTTATAAAAAGTGTATGGAATTTGTATAATTAAAAATTCTCTAGATTTGAAATGAAAAATATTTATATGATAAGGTGAATCTTCTATATTAATAGACGTATTTATCAATACAGTTTAAAAATATCTAGTACTCATTCATATTATAATGAGATGAAAACATGCTTGAAATTGATACTTGCTTTATAAAAAAGATTTTGTTATATTGTAGTAGTTGCTTGAATTATGACTAGAAATTAATAATATTAAATCAAGACTTGAAGCAAAAAGCTTATATTAATTTATCTATTATAATATTTAGATAACCGAATACAGATGGAGGTGTTTTTGCATGGTAAAACGTACTTATCAACCAAATAAACGTAAACATAGTAAAGTTCATGGTTTCAGAAAACGCATGAGCACAAAAAACGGTCGTAAAGTTTTAGCGCGTCGTCGTCGTAAAGGCCGTAAGGTATTATCAGCATAAGATCACTGACTCATCAGTGGTCTTTTTTTTGGTTTAAAATAACGAAAATAAGTAGCAAAATTATTGTTATTATTAAAAAATACAACACATGTTAGGTATATAATAATAAATGTAATGAAAAGATAAGCGAGTGATGTTTCGTGGAGAAGGCATACCGAATTAAAAAGAACAGTGATTTCCAATTTATATATAAAAAAGGAAAATCAGTAGCAAATCGTCAATTTGTAGTCTATACGAAGTCTAATAAAGAATTAGAACACTTCAGACTAGGTATTAGTGTTTCTAAAAAATTAGGTAATGCTGTTGTTAGAAATAAAATTAAGCGTGCTATTCGTGAAAGTTTCAAGGTACATAAACAAAATATATTACCAATGGAAATTATTGTGATAGCCAGGCAGCCAGCTAAAGATATGGATACACTACAAATCCAAGCAAGTTTAGAACATGTTTTAAAAATAGCTAAGGTTTTTAATAAACGAATTAAGTAGGGTAGGGGGATAATTTAGACTGACGTCAGTCTAACGTCACACAACCCTAAGACTAACTTATTAGAAATTTTGAACAAGATGTTAGCTTTTTGATCCAAAACTATTTACAATATTATAATGATAAATTTTAGAATAAAGGAGGCGAGATGGATGATGGATTTAGATACGATAACGAGTATATCCACACCTATGGGTGAAGGTGCTATTGGTATTGTACGTTTGTCAGGTGTTGACGCGGTAAATATTGCAGATAAATTATATAAAGGGAAAGAACCATTAGAACATGTACCTTCTCATACAATAAATTATGGGCATATTGTTGATCCTGAGACAAATGAAGTGGTCGAAGAAGTGATGGTGTCTGTCTTACGTGCACCGAAAACATTTACTAGAGAAGATATCGTTGAAATTAATTGTCACGGTGGTATTTTAACCATCAATAGAGTGTTAGAGTTAACGATGACACACGGTGCAAGAATGGCTGATCCAGGTGAATACACAAAACGTGCGTTTTTAAATGGTCGTATTGATTTATCTCAAGCCGAAGCGGTGATGGATTTTATTCGTTCTAAAACCGATCGTGCATCTAAAGTTGCAATGAATCAAATTGAAGGTCGTTTAAGTGATATGATTAAGCGACAGCGACAATCCATTCTCGAAATCCTTGCACAAGTAGAAGTTAATATAGATTATCCAGAATATGATGATGTGGAAGATGCCACAACAGAAGTTTTATTAGAAAAATCAAATCAAATTAAGACAGAGATTAATAAGTTATTAGATACAGGCACACAAGGGAAAATAATGAGAGAAGGTTTAGCAACGGTCATAGTTGGTAAGCCGAATGTTGGTAAGTCATCCATGTTAAATAACCTGATCCAAGACAATAAGGCGATTGTTACAGAGGTGCCTGGTACGACTAGAGATACTTTAGAAGAGTACGTAAACGTTCGCGGTGTACCTTTAAGGTTAGTAGATACTGCTGGGATACGTGAAACGGAAGATATCGTTGAACGTATTGGTGTAGAACGTTCACGCAAAGCTTTAGGTGAAGCGGATTTAATCTTGTTTGTGCTAAATTATAACGAATCATTAACAGAAGAAGATCGCAAGTTATATGAAGTTATTAAAAATGAAGATGCCATTGTCATAATTAACAAGATGGATTTAGACAAACAATTAGATATTTCAGAAGTAAAAGAAATGGTTGGAGATATGCCAATCATTCAAACATCAATGTTAAAACAAGAAGGTATTGATCAGTTAGAGATACAAATTAGAGATTTATTCTTTGCAGGAGATGTCCAAAATCAGGATATGACATATGTATCGAATTCAAGACATATTTCATTGTTAAAACAAGCGAGAAACTCAATTCAAGATGCTATAGATGCTGCAGAAGCTGGTGTGCCAATGGATATGGTTCAGATAGATTTAACGAGAACTTGGGAAATTTTAGGTGAAATTATCGGAGAATCCGCAAGTGAAGAATTGATAAATCAATTATTTAGTCAATTCTGTCTAGGAAAATAAAAGGGAGGAAAAAAGTATGGCTCAAGAATATGATGTAATAGTAATTGGAGCCGGACATGCTGGTATTGAAGCTGGACTTGCTTCAGCAAGACGTGGTGCCAAAACGTTAATGTTAACAATAAATTTAGATAATATTGCATTCATGCCATGTAACCCATCAGTTGGTGGCCCGGCTAAAGGAATAGTAGTTCGTGAAATAGACGCATTAGGTGGCCAAATGGCGAAAACAATCGATAAAACGCATATCCAAATGCGTATGTTAAACACTGGCAAAGGCCCGGCAGTAAGAGCACTTCGCGCACAAGCTGACAAAGTACTTTATCAACAAGAAATGAAAAAGGTAATTGAAGATGAAGCAAACCTTGATATTATGCAAGGTATGGTGGATGACTTAATTATTGAAGATGAAGTCATCAAAGGCGTACGTACGAATATCGGCACAGAATACTGGGCAGATGCAGTCATTATTACAACTGGTACATTTCTACGTGGTGAAATCATTTTAGGTAACATGAAATATTCAAGTGGTCCAAACCATCAATTACCATCTATTTCACTAGCTGACAATCTTAGAAATCTCGGATTTGAAGTAGTGAGATTCAAAACTGGTACGCCACCGCGTGTTAATGCCAAAACGATTGATTATTCTAAAACAGAAATACAACCAGGTGACGACGTTGGTAGAGCATTTAGTTTTGAAACAACGGAATATATTTTAGATCAATTACCTTGTTGGTTAACATATACCAATGGAGAAACACATCAAGTTATAGATGATAATTTACATTTATCTGCGATGTATTCAGGCATGATTAAAGGTACAGGACCTAGATATTGTCCATCAATTGAAGATAAATTTGTAAGATTCAATGATAAGCCTAGACATCAACTTTTCTTAGAACCAGAAGGTAGAAATACCAATGAAGTTTATGTCCAAGGTTTATCAACAAGCTTACCTGAACATGTTCAACGTCAGATGTTGGAAACAATTCCAGGCTTAGAAAAAGCGGATATGATGCGTGCAGGATATGCAATTGAATATGATGCACTTGTACCGACACAACTGTGGCCAACACTAGAAACTAAAAAAATTAAAAACTTATATACTGCAGGACAAATCAACGGAACTTCTGGTTATGAAGAAGCGGCAGGACAAGGTATCATGGCTGGAATTAACGCAGCATCAAGAGTACTAGATGAGGAAGAAGTCATCTTAAGCCGTTCAGACGCCTATATTGGTGTTTTAATAGATGATCTTATAACAAAAGGTACCAATGAACCATATCGTTTATTAACATCTCGTGCAGAATATCGTTTATTATTAAGACATGACAATGCAGATTTACGATTAACAGATTTAGGTTATAAATTAGGTATGATTTCTGAAGAACGTTATGCGCGTTTCAATGAAAAACGTCAAATGATAAAAGATGAGCAAGCACGCTTAAATGAAATTAGAATAAAACCGCACGAACGTGTACAAGAAATTATTGAAGCGCAAGGCGGTTCACGCTTGAAAGACGGTATATTAGCCTTGGAGTTATTGCGTAGACCTGAAATGACGTATAACTTGATTCTAGAAATTTTAGAAGAAGAAAATCAATTACCTAGTGATGTTGAAGAGCAAGTTGAAATTCAGACAAAATATGAAGGCTATATCAATAAGTCGTTACAGCAAGTTGAAAAAGTAAAACGTATGGAAGAAAAGAAAATTCCAGAAGACTTAGATTATAGTAAAGTTGATAGTTTAGCGACTGAAGCACGCGAAAAATTAGCGGAAGTTAAACCGTTAAATATTGCGCAAGCATCTCGGATTTCAGGTGTAAATCCTGCAGATATTTCGATCTTATTAGTGTTCCTAGAACAAGGTAAAATACAAAGGGTGGAAAATTAAGATGAGTGTAAAATGGTTAACTGAGCAACTCAGCACACAAGATATCGAACTTACAGAAAAACAACAACATCAATTTCAAACGTATTTTCAAATGCTCGTTGAATGGAATGAAAAAATGAATTTAACAAGTATTACTGAAGAACATGAAGTGTATTTGAAACATTTTTATGATTCAATTGCACTAAGTTTTTATACGGATTTGACACAAGAGCTAACAATTTGTGATATTGGTGCTGGTGCTGGTTTTCCAAGTATTCCATTAAAAATTATTTATCCTAATTTAAAAATTACAATTGTAGATTCATTAAATAAACGCATCCATTTTTTAAATCAATTAGCAGAAGCATTAGATTTAGAAAATGTGAATTTTGTACATGATCGCGCAGAAATTTACGGAAAGGGAGACTACAGGGCGTCTTATGATATTGTAACTGCACGTGCAGTTGCTAGACTTTCCGTATTAAGCGAATTGTGTTTACCGTTAGTTAAAAAGGGTGGACAATTCATTGCTTTAAAATCAGCTAAAGGCGAAGAAGAATTGGAAGAAGCGCGTTTTGGTATAGGAATCCTCGGTGGTAAACTTCAGGATGTCATTTCATATGAATTACCAGAAGATGCTGGTGAAAGGCAAATGATAAAGATTGATAAGAGAAGTGAGACACCAAAGAAATATCCAAGAAAACCAGGAATGCCCAATAAGTCTCCATTACTTGAAAAAGAAAAGTGATTTAATACAACTAATTTAGAGGGAGCGCATAAAATATGAAGAAACCTTTTTCTAAATTATTTGGTTTGAAAAATAAAGATGACATTGTTGGTTATATAGAAGAGGATCATAATAGTGTTGAATCTATTCATACTGAACGTATTGTGCCAAATCGTTATCAACCAAGACAAGTATTTGAGCCAAATAAGATTAAAGAACTCGCAGAATCAATAGATGAGCATGGATTGTTACAACCGATTGTAGTACGTCCTATAGAAGAGGATATGTTTGAAATTATTGCTGGAGAGCGTAGATTTAGAGCCTTACAATCGTTGAATAAGACATACGCAGATGTCATTATCAGAGATTTAGGTGATGAAGAAACTGCAGTGGTTGCTTTAATAGAAAATATCCAACGTGAAAATTTATCTGTTGTAGAAGAGGCAGAAGCCTATAAAAAACTTTTAGAACTAGGCGATACTACACAAAGTGAATTAGCTAAAAGTGTAGGTAAAAGTCAAAGTTTTATAGCAAATAAATTGAGATTATTAAAATTAGCGCCAAAAGTGATAGAACGTTTACGTGAAGGCAAAGTTACAGAACGTCATGCACGTGCGATGCTAAGTTTATCAGATGAAGATCAAGAAACATTAGTGGAAACGATTATAAGCCAAAAGTTAAACGTGAAACAAACTGAAGCTAGAGTAAAACAAAAAGTCGGCCCTGAAAAAGTGAAAGCGCAAAGTTTTGCATTTGAAAAAGACTTAACAGATGCACGTGAAGCGGTAGGCAAAAGTTTAGAAGAAATTGAAAAAAGTGGCATCAAGTTTGAACATCAAGCTAAAGACCATGATGATTATTATGAAATAAAAATTAAGCTTTATAAAAAATAACAGTTGAGTTTAATTGAACATATCGCTTATTCAAAAAGTACAACTTCGTTTTAATTTAAATGAGGTTGTACTTTTTTTATTTATTATAAGTGTTAATGAGTCAGATATCATTTAAATGTAAAGATTATTTTAAAAGTATATTTTATTTTATATTCCCCTATTCAAAAAGTACAACTTCGTTTTAATTTAAATGAGGTTGTACTTTTTTTATTTATTATAAGTGTTAATGAGTCAGATATCATTTAAATGTAAAGATTATTTTAAAAGTATATTTTATTTTATATTCCCCAAAAATTAAAAATAAATAAATAAAAAACATTTACAGGATTGTCGAATAATAAAATATGTGATTAAATTAAGAAAACGCTTACATATTATTAAAGGGGGATGTTAAAATGGTAACGTTTATTGTATCTATTATTTTATTAGTTATAGGTTATTTCACTTATGGGAAGTATATCGACAAAATGTTTGGCACGAAACAAGATAGACCAACACCAGCATATAATCAACGTGATAATGTCGATTATTTACCTATGAAGACATCATCAAATTCACTCATTCAACTATTGAACATTGCAGGTGTAGGACCGATTTTCGGACCGATTATGGGGGCATTATATGGACCTGTAGCATTTATATGGATTGTTGTGGGATGTATTTTTGCAGGTGCAGTACATGATTATCTGACTGGAATGATTTCAATTAGAAATAAAGGGGCACATTTACCGGAGCTTGCTGGTAAATTTTTAGGTCAGGTCATGAAACACTTTGTAAATATCTTTTCAATCTTATTATTATTGCTAACTGGAACAGTTTTTGTAACAAGCCCGGCATTGTTACTACATAATTTATTAGATGGTCGAATCGCATTAGGTATCATTATCTTTGTCATTTTTGTTTATTATATTTTGTCTACAATTTTACCTATAGACAAAATCATTGGACGCATTTATCCAATTTTCGGTGCATTGCTATTAATTAGTGCAGTAGGTATAGGTTTCCGTCTTATTCAAACAGGTGCACCGATACCTGAAATTAATTTGAAAAATATGCATCCAGATGGCGCTCCTATATTTCCACTACTATTTTTTACAATTACTTGTGGTGCTTTATCTGGTTTTCATGCTACACAAACGCCTATTATTTCGAGAACGACAAACAAAGAGAAAAATGGTCGTTTCATATTCTATGGAATGATGATTGCAGAGGGTATTATAGCAATGATTTGGGCAGCTGCAGGCATGAGTTTATTTAATGGATATAGTGGATTAAGTGATGTTTTAGCACGTGGGGAAGCGGCTCTTGTTGTAAGTGAAGCATCACATCTATTATTGGGTTCTGTGTTTGGTACGATTGCAGTACTGGGTGTTATTGTCTTACCAATTACAAGTGGTGATACATCTTTCCGTAGTGCACGTATGATTATAGCTGATTATTTAAATTATGGTCAGCGCAGTATGTTAAAACGAGTGATTGTAGCTGCACCATTATTTGTCGTAAGCTTTGGTTTGACTCAGGTAGACTTTACCATTTTATGGCGCTATTTTTCTTGGGCAAACCAAACTACAGCTGTTGTCGCTTTATGGGTAGGTGCAATGTACTTACTTATCGCGAAAAAGAATTTTTGGGTGGCAGCAATTCCAGCAGTCTTTATGACTTGGAATATTTTCACTTATATTTTAAGTCAGAAGATAGGTTTAGGTCTGGATCTTAATTTAAGTTATGGCCTCGCATTTGTATTTACAATTTTATGGATTGGCTACTTTACTTATCAATATAAAAAAATTACTGCAGGTGCTTCATTTGAATTAGATCATCCTATACCATATCAACAACAACAAACTGCGACATAAATATAAAATTATGATGGGATACTGATTTCTTAACGCTATGATACAGGTTAATTAAATAATAATAATGATAGGAGTAAGATACGTGATTAAAAACATGATTTAGTTGCGGTCTTACTCTTATTTCTTGTAAGTCTAAGGGAGGTCTAAAAAAGACGCTATAGCTATATGACAAAAACTTTTTGCATAATTAAATGTGCGCATGTCAATACAATTTGGTAGTCTAAAATAGAATCACACTATAGTCTCAAGTTAAAGGAGCTTGGCAAATGAACATAGGTAATCAAATTAAATTTTTTAGACAGCGTGACCATTTATCACAAGAAGAATTAGCTGCAAAATTGTATGTTTCACGACAAACAATTTCAAATTGGGAAAATGATAAAAGTTATCCAGATATACATAATTTGTTAATGCTTAGTTCTTTGTTTCAAGTTTCTTTAGATAATTTAGTTAAAGGAGACATAGAGATTATGGAACAAAAGTTAAAACAGAGCAAATTTAATTTATGGAGTCATTTAATGATTTGGCCTATGTTATTATCCGCAATTTTAGCAGGTCCAACACTCTACTATTGGACGACATTATGGATTTCAGCTGAACTTATACTCTTAATAACTATGATTATTGCATCATTTAAAGTAGAAGCCTTAAAAAAATCGTATAGAATACAAACGTATGACAGGATAGTTGCTTTTATGCATGGGAAAGACCCTAATGATGTTTATAGTAGTAAATTGCGTAATACTGTAACTTTTATGTACAGTTTTATAGTTTGTGTCGGATTATTTATTATAATTGTGCTATTAAGCATGCATTTTTTTGATGTATTGTAATAGTTACTTTTCATAACACCTTGTAGTTAAAGATTTATCATAACTATGAGGTGTTTGATTTATGAAATCTTTGATTATTGCGATCGTATACCCCACGCATTAGTAAATATTATTTCTTACAATAATAATATTCAAATCTTAATAATAGTATTGCTTTACTAACTGGGAAATATTAATATTAAGTAAATAATTTGTAAATAAAATGTTAAGAAAAAATAATTGCTAATTTAGGGGTGATTGTATGTTTCGTTTTTTAAAGCCAGCAAAACATGTGGATCCTTTACCATCTGAAAAGGTAGATGATACATATAAAAAGTTACGGTTACAGGTTTTTTTAGGTATTTTTATCGGTTATGCGGGTTACTATTTGCTGAGAAAAAACTTTTCATTAGCAATGCCTTCATTAATTGAAGATGGTTTCAGTAAAGGAGAGCTTGGTATTGCGCTATCAGCCATTTCAATCGCTTATGGATTTAGTAAATTTGTAATGGGAACCGTAAGTGATCGCAGTAATGCGCGTGTATTTTTAACTTTAGGTTTGATGCTTACGGCAATTGTTAATTTACTATTAGGATTTGTACCATTTTTTACTTCTAGTATAACAATCATGTTTATTATGTTATTTCTAAATGGATGGTTTCAAGGTATGGGATGGCCGCCATCAGGACGTGTACTTGTGCACTGGTTTAGTGTTAGTGAACGTGGTAGTAAAACGTCTATTTGGAACGTGGCTCATAATGTTGGTGGAGGACTAATGGCACCGATCGCAACTTGGGGAATATCTATGACTGCCCTTTATAATTTTGGTTATTTAAGAGGATTTGAAGGCGTATTTATATATCCAGGATTACTGGCAATTGTTATCGCAATTATTGCATATTGTTTAATTAGAGATACACCTCAGTCACAAGGTTTACCTCCTATTGAACGCTTTAACAAAGATTACTCAACGACGTCACATGAAACACTTGAAACAGAGTTAACAACAAAAGAAATATTGTTTAAATATGTATTAAATAACAAATGGGTATGGGCCATTGCTTTTGCTAATATTTTTGTCTATTTTGTACGTTATGGTGTGTTAGATTGGGCACCTACTTATTTAAGTGAAGAAAAGCAATTCAATTTAAGTGAATCAGGTTGGGCTTATTTCCTTTATGAGTGGGCAGGCATTCCAGGTACACTACTTTGTGGTTATATTTCCGATAAAGTATTTAAAGGGCGCCGTGGTCCTGCAGGTTTCTTCTTTATGCTTGGCGTTACAATTTTTGTATTAATTTATTGGTTAAACCCACCAGGTCATGCATGGTTGGACAATTTATCATTAATTGCAATTGGATTTTTAATCTATGGGCCAGTGATGTTGATTGGTTTACAAGCATTAGATTATGTACCTAAAAAAGCAGCCGGAACAGCTGCAGGTCTAACGGGTTTATTTGGTTACTTATTTGGTGCTGTGATGGCAAATATTGTTTTAGGTTTTGTCGTACAACATTTTGGATGGGATTTTGGTTTTGTCTTATTAACAGTTATTAGTATTTTAGCGATGTTAAGCTTTATTTTAACTTGGAATAAACGAGGCCAAGAACAATTACATTAATAAAACAAGCATTATAAGGCGTGACTATGAGATCAATGAAATGATTTTGATTTCATAGTCATGTCTATTTTTTATAAACGAAATCTATTTTTGAAATCATTATTGTGAGTGTTATTTGTGTATGTAATCAACAAGCTATAAGTATTTTGAAACGCTGAATATGAAATATTTCATTATTAATGGTTATTTAATGAATAATTTATATAAAATTGTGGTAATTAAATAATAAGTAAGTACACTAAAAATTTTTTATGGTATGGGTACATCATTGATTTAATGCAAAAAGTTGCTCAATACTTCAGTTGTTTCACTAGTAAAATACGCATTAAGGCACCAAAAATATATTTAAACGAGCAAAACTACATGAGACTGTTTTGCAATAGTTTAATTAAGAAAGGTGATTTATTATGTATAAAAATATTTTACTACCATACTCTTTTGAAAATGATTTCGATAACATTCCTGAGAACTTAGCGAAATTAGTTGGAGAAGATTCCACTGTAGTTGTTCATAATGTCATGACTGAAAATGATTTATTGGCAAGTGTACGTTATGAAAATAAACATAAAGAAGATATCATTAAAGAAAAGGAAGAAGAACTTACTCCATTTCTTGAAAAATTAAAAGAGCAAGGTATTAATTATAAAGTAGCCATCGAATTTGGGCCTGTAAAAGATACCATACTTGAGAGAATCAGTTTTGGAGATATGGATGTAGGCGATTTTGATTTAGTTGTAATGAGTAACCATCGAGTAAGTATAGATATCAAACATGTACTTGGAGATGTAACACATAAAGTTGCTAAAAGAAGTCCTATACCAGTACTTATAGTGAAATAATATTGAAGTCAAAGTATTGAAATGCTTTTATTATAGCGATGAGCGTTATGTTTCCGCATAAAAACATCATATTTTAGACTAGAATGTAATGGTTAAAATTACTTTCTAGTCTTTTATTTTTTAAATTAAAACATGAACAAGTTTATTTTAAAGTTAATGAATTCAACTTTAATAAATATATTTATAGAAATATTGAATTTTTATGTTTAGTTTTGTAATCCTTTTATGACGGCTTTAGCCACACGATATATATGAAAGCAAATGTTAGTGCTGTTGTTTTCATATATAAAGTCTGTTATTCTGCCTAATGTTCAATTATAAGGGAGGTTACTAATTTTGGAAAATAAACAACATAATGCTAGTGGGAAGAAACTGTCTTCTGTTTTTACTTATAGTATTATTATTACCGCAATAGTTGTATTGTTAGGTGCAATATTTCCAAATCAGTTTAATTCAATAGGGACAAATATTACTGGTTGGATTACTGAATACTTTGGTTGGTATTATATGGTTATTGTAGCTCTAATGATATTCTTCTGTGTCTTCTTGATATTTAGCCCAATCGGAAAATTGAAATTGGGTAAACCTGAAGATAAACCAGAATTTAACACAATTTCATGGTTTGCGATGCTATTTAGTGCTGGTATGGGAATTGGTTTAGTATTTTGGGGAGCAGCTGAACCAATCAGTCACTTTGTATCACCACCATCTGGAGAACCACAATCAGCACATGCTTATAAAGAAGCTTTAAGAGGTGCATTTATGCAATGGGGCTTCCACGCATGGGCAGTGTATGGTGTTGTTGCGTTAGCGTTAGCTTACTTCCAATTTAGAAAAAATGAACCTGCATTAATTTCAAAAACATTACGTCCAATTTTCGGAAATAAAGTAGACGGTCCGCTTGGTACAGTTATTGACGTAGTGTCTGTTTTCGCTACTATCGGTGGTGTAGCGGTATCTTTAGGTCTAGGCGCTATGCAAATTGCAGGTGGTCTAAACTACCTATTTGATATCCCGAATAATATTGTGACTCAAGGTATTATTATTGTAATTGTTACAATCTTATTCTTAGCTAGTGCATGGTCAGGATTAAGCCGTGGTATCCAATATTTAAGTAATGCTAATATTGGTTTAGCAGGCATAATCTTATTATTTATTTTTATTGTAGGACCAACCGTTTTAATCTTAAACATGTTAACAAGTTCAACAGGTGAATATTTGAATACGTTATTATTTAACATGTTTGATACTGCACCATTAGATCCACAAAAAAATGAATGGATGAAATCATGGACTTTCTTCCAATTAGCTTGGTGGATTAGTTGGAGTCCATTTGTTGGTATATTTATTGCACGTGTATCTAAAGGACGTTCAATTAGAGAGTTCGTATCTGGAGTTATGTTAGCACCGGTACTTGTAAGTTTAGTTTGGTTTGCAGCATTCGGTGTTCTAGGTATCGAAACTGCAAAAGACAATCCAAAAATATTTGATATGCCACCAGAAACTGCATTATTTGGTGTGTTTAATGAAGTACCATTAGGCTTTGCGCTGTCCATTGTGACATTGCTCTTAATAGCAACGTTCTTTATTACGTCAGCCGATTCAGCGACATTCGTATTAGGAATGCAAACAACATTTGGTTCATTAAACCCATCAGCAATGATTAAAGTGGTTTGGGGTGTTGCACAAGCATTGATCGCATTTATCTTATTATTCTCAGGTGGAGATAATGGATTAAATGCCCTTCAAAACATGGCAATCATGACCGCCTTACCATTCTCTATCATCATTCTTTGTATGATGGTCAGTTTCTATAAAGATGCCAATAAAGAGCGTAAGTTCTTAGGTTTAACACTATCACCAAACAAACATAGATTAGAAGAATATACGAGAATTGCAGAAAATAGAGGCGCCAACAAATCAGAATAATTATTAAATATAAGAAATATCTGAGACACAAACCTCAATCTCAAAATAAAGGACTAATTCGTTTTCAAACGGATTAGTCCTTTTTATATGAAAATATTACGATTTTGATCGTGCATGCTTGCCTGGGGATATGGCTCGAGCCTGTAGTCTCTCGCTCATATCATTTCCCCGGGCGTCCGCACGATGCAAAATCTTTATAAGTGATGTGTTTTAATATAATAGAAAAAAGCTTCGTATTATTACACATGATGGATGAGTTCATTTTATATAAAAACTTACGGTTTTGATCGTGCATGCTTATTCGAGTAAGTTGTAGCATAGTTCGCGAATATCCTTTCTCACTCATGTCATTTCCACAAGTAACAGTACAATGCAAAATTGCTACAATGATATATAGTCACGCAATGAGTACCGATGTTCTATAGCAACAAAACAAACGTCAATGCCTATCATTGTAATAGAAATTGACGTTTATGTTTGAATCAGGGATAGTAATCTCCCTATTTCTTTTTTATAGTTAAAATTATAATAAATAAAGAACTGCGTATTTAGTTGTAAAGTAGCATAAGTTTTTACAAATACTTCAAAACTTAGCGCTTTCTTATTTTATCTTTTTGATGTGAATCAAACATTATGAAAAGATTTGAGTATGCTGTCACTTTTACAAAAATTGATGAACTTATCTAACGTGACAGGTAGTTATAATGTTTTCTTTCCTGTATGACACCCATTTTTAGAGCCACAAGAGTTACATTTACCAGCTTTAGCTTTCTTGAAAAAGTTGAATAATGTAAAAACAACATAACTAATAATAGCTAAAAAGATAACTACATTGATAATAATCGTCATTAAATCACATCCTTAATAAAATAATAATCCGATTTGATAAAAGACAAACGAAAGTAAATATGCAGTGATTAATGGATATGCTACAGCCAGTACAGTCCATTTAAGAGAATATGTTTCTTTGCGAATGGTTGCGACTGTAGATAAACATGGTATATATAACAAGATGAAAATCATAAACGAATATGCCGATAATGGTGTGAAATGACTTTGTATAATGTTTACAAGACCAGCTTCGTCTGATGCCTAGATAATTGCCATCGAGCTAACGATAACTTCTTTTGCTAAGAATCCAGGTATTAATGTAGCACCCGCTTGCCATGAACCAAAACCTAATGGTGCAACTAATACAGCAAAGAAACTTCCAATTGAGTGTAAAAAGCTATCATTAACGTCTACATTGAAACCGCCAGGACCTGTATAATTCAATAACCAAATAATTACCGAACCAGCAAAGATAAATGTTCCTGCTTTTTTAACAAAACCTTTAGCCTTTTCCCATGTACTTCTCCATAGTGTTTTGACTGATGGTAATCGATAAGTAGGCAATTCGACGATAAATACAGAGTCATCATTTTTTAATACCGTTTTCGTTAATAGTACACTTGTTAATAAAGCCACAACAATACCAAGTACATATAAGCTTAGGACGATGAGTGCCTGATGAGATTCAAAAAACACACCTACAAACAATGCGTAAACGGGTAATCTCGCAGAGCAAGACATAAATGGTGCAATCAAAATCGTTGTAAGTCTTTCCTTCTCACTTTCAATACTACGTGCTGCCATAATACTTGGCACGTTACATCCAAATCCTATAATCATTGGTATAAAAGATTTACCACTAAGACCAAAGTATTCCATAATTCGATCCATTAATATGGCAATACGAGACATATAACCAGAGTCTTCTAAAAGAGAAATAAAGAAGAAAAGCACCAGTATTTGTGGCACAAATACAAGTACTGCACCTACACCAGCAATAATACCGTCATTGATTAAATCTTGTAAAAATGGAACGAGACCTAATTTATCCATCAAGTTTGATACCGTATCCGTAAAGGTGCCACCTAAAAATTCATCTAATGCGTCGGATATAGGTGTACCGATCCAAGTGAAAGTAACGTGGAAAATCAACTACATAATGATTAAAAAGATTGGGATGCCTAAATATTTATTTGTTAAAATGCGATCTATCTGATGCGTGAAATATTGTCGTTCCTCATCAGGATATTCAACTGTATCTTTTAAAATATTGTCTATATATGTATTGCGTATTGCTTGTATCTCATCACGTATAGAATTATCTAATTCTTCTGATAAATTTTGACGTAATAATGTTATTTCTTTCAAAACAGTATCATCTAGAAATTCATAAATTTTTGGGTTCTCTAATAAAAATTGTATTGATATAAAGCGTCTTAAATGTTTATCAATAGAGGTGCTTGATGTTAAATGTGCTTCAATTTGTGATATCGTATCTTCAATGTTCTTACCATAATTTAATTTCAATGGTCTGTTTTTTGATAAGCCATTGTCTTTCAAAGATTCTAATAATTGATGCGTCCCTTTACCATTTCTTGCTATGATAGGTAGTAATGGCAATTTTAATTTTTTCATAAGTGTTTGTTGGTTGATACGAATACCACGTTTTGTAGCAACATCAACCATATTTAATCCAATAATTAAAGGTGCACCTAATTCCATGAGTTGAACGGTTAGTTGTAAGTTACGTTTTAATTGGCTTGCATCTACAATATTAATCATTCCAGAAAATGAATTATTCAATAAATAATCCGTCACAACCATTTCGTCTTTAGAAATAGGTGACAATTCATAAATGCCTGGTAAATCAACTAGGTTTCCAACATGTTGTTTGAGGCGCCCTACTTTTTTCTCTACAGTTACGCCACTCCAGTTTCCTACATATTCGTATGTGCCAGTCAATGCATTAAATAAAGATGTTTTACCGACGTTAGGGTTTCCTAAAATACAATAACTATTAGTCATTGGCTTCCTCTAATTCAATCTGACATGCATCACAACCACGAATACTTAAACATTGACCATTCACTTCTAATATACAAGGACCCTTGAACAGGCACTTTTGCTTAATTTTTAATTTAGTACCATTCACTAAACCAAGTGCATTTAATCGATGGCGCATGTGTTGATTTTTAATGTTCATTTCTTTGATTTTGTAATTCTTTTTTAAGTCTCCACTTTTTATGCTTAACATAAAACTCACTCTTTCTTATAATGAGATAATAATAATCATTATCAATTATACAATTTTATCAAAAATAATAGAAGTAAATTTAATATAATTTTGTGAATGTTTTGTTAAGCATTATTGTACGTAACATATATTGGGTTAATTTTTTGCTTTTGAAAAATAAATGACCAATAAATGAGCAAAGAAATTGATATAAATACAATGTAATATTACACTTAGGTTAAACAATAATTTCCTGAATATGAGATGACATGACCTTAGTCCAAAAGATGGTTTGATGATTGACTGTTGTTCAAAATTTTTGAGCTTCGGATATGAATCATGAATCGTTATATAAAATATGTGTTTTTAAAATTGATTTACATATTGAGATAGGAGGGATTCAAATGGTTATCCGTGATAATAAACGCATAAAAGTAAAACGTTTAAATGAAACGCGCTCAAGTGGGATTTCTGTCATGATTGAAGAAGGTGGTTTGGGAGCTGACCAATATTATCAAATTGAAAAGCAAAATGCGAAAACATCTGAAGAACATTTACATCAATTTGAACATGAAGTGAGTGAAAAAAATAATGCTGAATTGATTGATCTCCTAATTATAAATGCACAGGAGAGTACGAATAAAGCCTATAATGAAGCATTAAAGACAATTCAGCAAGAAGTGTTAAACCGAATGAAATCATAAATAATGTATTTGTAACCAAAGACAATAAAGATTGAAGGTTAACCATTTAGACTATTGATAAAGCTATTTAACTGCTGTATCGATAGTCTTTTTTGTATTTAAATATAGGTAAGACTTAGGGTGCGCTATATTAAGGTATAAAACATTAGAAGTAACAAACATTAAACGAATATAGTTATAAGCTAAATAATCATAAATTTATTAAAGATTCTTTTTTAAAAGGATATGTACATTATAGTTAAAAATCACTATACTGTAATACGTGTTTGTACATAATTAGCAAGGAGAAAATTAATGAATCTTTTAAAACAAATCTTCAAAAAAGAAGATATTTCTAAATTTCAAAACAAAGATGCTCATTTAGAGCGCACGTTAAGAATAAGAGACTTTTTAGCTTTAGGTGTAGGTACAATTGTTTCTACTGCTATTTTTACATTGCCTGGTGTTGTAGCTGCTGATCACACAGGTCCATCAGTCAGTTTGTCCTTTTTAGTAGCAGCTATTGTAGCAGCTTTGGTGGCATTTGTTTACGCAGAAATGGCATCTGTTATGCCTTTTGCTGGATCAGCATATACATGGATTAGCATATTGTTTGGAGAATTTTTCGGATGGATTGTAGGTTGGGCTTTAATTGCTGAATATTTAATTGCTGTGGCTTTTGTAGCATCAGGATTTTCAGCTAATTTGAGAGGTTTACTAGAACCTTTTCATATATCATTACCTAATTCATTATCTAACTCTCTCGGTACAGACGGAGGTATCATTGATTTATTAGCAGCTGTCGTGGTGATTATAACGGCGATATTACTATACAGAGGAACGTCAGAAGCGGCACGTGTTCAAAATGCACTCGTGATACTTAAAGTATTGGCTATTCTCTTATTTATAATCGTAGGTTTATCAGTCATTGATATTGGTCATTACATACCTTTTATTCCAGAGTACCGTGAAACTGCAGCAGGCGCGTTTGGTGGCTGGCAGGGTATATATGCAGGTAGCTCTGTCATTTTTGTTGCTTATATTGGGTTTGATTCTATTGCTTCAAACTCTGGTGAAGCGATTAATCCGCAAAAAACAATGCCACGAGGAATCTTGGGCTCTTTACTGATTGCAGTTACATTGTTTATCGTCGTTTCACTTGTATTAGTGGGGATGTTTGATTATGCGCAATATAAAAATAATGCTGAGCCAGTAGGTTGGGCTTTACGTATGAGTGGACATAGTACTGTTGCGGTCATAGTGCAGGCAGTCTCAGTAATTGGTATGTTTACTGCTTTAATTGGTATGATGATAGCAGGTTCTCGCTTGCTTTATTCGTTTGGTAGAGATGGTATCTTACCGTCTTGGTTAGGAAAATTAGATAATAAAAATTTACCAAATCGTGCATTAATCATACTATCGATTGTTGCAATTATTATTGGCTCTGTTTTTCCATTTGGCTTTTTAGCACAATTAATTTCAGCAGGTGCGCTTGTAGCGTTTATGTTTGTTACAGTAGGTATTTTTTCATTGCGTAAAAGAGAAGGCCATGACCTACCAGAACCAGCATTTAAATTGCCATTTTACCCAGTGATGCCAGTGATTATATTTATTTGTGTATTTATTGTGTTCTGGGGATTAAGTGGTCAGGCTAAGATCTATACATTGATTTGGTTTTGTATCGGCATCATTTATTATGTACTGTATATTTTAAAAAATCTTAAAAACATCAAAAATTAATATGTTAAAGATAATAAAACGCTCTTTAAAATTTTCACTTTTTAGTGTCTATTTTAGAGAGCGTTTTTTTAATGTGTGTAAAGTATTATAGATATTATTAATTGGTAGTAGGATAAAAAGTATAATGCTGGCTATCACAGCATCTTATAAGTTTATATATCATGTTTTGAGTTTAAGTTGAATTGTTTATTCTATGTTATGTTGTTTTTTTAAGGATAAAGCTAAAATGAGTACGATAATCAGTAGAATACCAATAAGTTGAAAACTACGAAATGTAACATTAAGCCAAAGCGCGCTTGCTAATATGGCCATAACAGGTTCGATTGTGCCGAAAAGTGTGGTTTCTTTTGCTGATAAGTAATTTAAACTTTCAATAAAGAAAAAGAATGCTATAGCAGTTCCGGCAATAATACCAAAAGTTAAATAAAGTGCAGTCGATCCTGTTAAATTGGACCAATCAAACTGCCATATAGGTGCTTTGAAATTCATGACAATGCCTGAAATTAACATTGCCCAACCGACAACTAAAATAGACGGAAACCGAGTTAATAATTGTGTTGCGTAAAGTGTATAGAATGCAAGTGCTAAACCAGATATAATCCCCCAAATTACACTCGGTGTAGATACCACAAGTTTACTAAAAGATCCGTTGGTTAGTAGCAAAAAGGTACCTGATAATGTAAGGACAATCCCGATCAAATCAAAAAGTTTAAAGCGCTCTTTACGTCTGATAACATACCAAATAATGATATATACTGGCGCTATATATTGGAGTAAAGTAGCGATTGCCGCATTACCGAAATTGATAGACGCCATATAAGCGTATTGAACGAGCAACATACCAAAAATTGAAAAAATAAAAAGTTGGAATAGGCTATGTTTATTTTTAAATATATCGAATAATGAAGATTTTCTATTAATTATTTTGTAAATCATTAATAAGAAGAAGCCACTGATTAATAACCTCGCAGTTACATACCAATTGATATCAATGTCCCTTTGTTGAAAAAGAAAATCTGATACTGTGCCACCGAGTCCCCAAAAAGATGCTCCTACAATAGCTAATAAAATACCTACGATTCGAAATTTTGTTTCATTTACCATATACTCACCTGTTAAATATTAATATATTCATACTATAGCGTGAAAATAAGCGATATAATATATAAAAATAAGCTTAAAATAGCAAAATATTGAGGTGTCTAATTTATGTATCAAGAAATTATCGTAGAAAATACAAGAGAAGAGTTAATACAATTTCCTGATAAACAATGGAAACATATTATTTTACATACGTATTTAAATCGCACGATATTTGGCTACATTCCTATACATTGGCACCACGCATTGCAATTCATGTATGTGATTAATGGAGCACTCAATGTTTCAATTGGTGACGACACATTTAATGTTAAAAAAGGTGACGGGCTTTTTATCAATTCAAATGTTGTGCATGAGTTAACAAGTGAAGTGTCGCATACAGAGTATTTTTGTTGGAATATTGAGATACCAGAAACTACCAATTATGTAGAATTTAATTATGTGTCAGAAATTATGAATAAAGCACATCATGTGCCGTATATATACTTATCTCAAGATGACAAACAGCAACAAGAACTTATAGAGATTATTAACTCAGCTGGGCAAATATATGAAAATCAAAATTTATATTTTGAACTAGAGATTACTGCTAAATATTATAAAGCAATAAAATGGTTATTGTTACATTCAGCAGTAGTAAATGAACAAAAACGATACTATTTTGACTACCGTATTAAAAGACTGATGACGTTTTTACAAAGTCATTTTCACAAGAAAATTTCATTACAAATGTTAAGTGAAGAGATTCATATGAGTAAATCTGAAACGGTTAGATGCTTCAAATACTATGTAAACCAAACCCCTATGCAATACTTAGTGAATTTACGATTAGAGCACAGCGTAAGAATGTTGCGTAGTAAATATCCCTACACAATTACAGATATTGCAATGGCATGTGGTTTTTCAACAACGAGTTATTTTATAAAAGTTTTTAAAGAAAAATACAAGTTAACACCAAAACAGTTTCAGAAAAAGCAAATTGCCACTAAGTAATGATTCAATGTTTATTAGAAAAATTGTTAATTATAATGATAAGTAGATAAAATGAGTTTAATGCTAAATAAAGGGGGATTTTTTATGAATATTAAACTGATTGTCGTAGATATGGATGGCACATTTTTAAATGATGACAGCCAATTTAATAGTGAGACTTTTCAACTGTTAAAGGAAAATTGTGCAGATCAAGATATCCGCTTTGTTTTTTGTACTGGTAAACAATGTGAACGTGTGGAAAATATCGTAGGAGACCTCGCAACAAATACATTTATTGTAGGTGATAGTGCAACACGAATTAAATATAATGGAGATTTTATTTACAATGCAGAGATAGAAAATGAAAAAGCAAAAGAAATTATTGATACGATAAGGGAAATTGATGATACACAAACTATTCTGGCTTGTTCAAAAACTGGCGCTTATGTGTTAGACAATATTTCGGAGTCAGAGAAAAGGCACGTGCATGGTTCTTATCAACATGTGAACTATATTAAAGATTATAACGATATTGAAGAAGATTTATTAAAAATTACAGTTCATGATGCAAGTGGTCATTGTAAAGAGACTGCCGACCGTCTAAAACATTTTGAAAAAGACGTTTATATCGTAGCTTCAGATGAGGCATGGATTGATATTGCAGACTTGGGCGTGAATAAAGGAACCACAATTAATCGAATTCAGAATTTACTTCAAATTACGCCTGCAGAAACTATTGCATTTGGTGACGGATATAATGATTTAGATTTATTTAAAGCTGCCAAATATAAAGTCGCAATGGATAATGCCTATCCCGAATTAAAAAAAGAGGCTAATTTAATTGCAATTAATAATAATGAAGATGGTGTTGTACAAACTTTAAATTTACTTTTAGGATTCAAATAAAAGTAAATTTTTAATTGAATTAGAAAAATAGTAAAAAATCATAAAATAAATTGTACTTTGTATGATAATATCTATCTAGTGCGTATTTTTATATGCAATATTTAGATGAGGAGGCTCATGCATCGTGAGTACAAAGCAACAATCAAACAACAAATTGATTTTAGCTATTGTGTTAAGTGTGTTAACGTATTGGCTTTTTGCCCAATCGTTTATTAATATATCTACACAGGTTCAAAATACCTACCAAACAACACCAGGTGTTGTTAACTTATCTGTCAGTTTAGCATCATTTGCTACTGGTATTTTTATGGTAGGTGCAGGTGATGTTTCTGATAAAATAGGAAAACTAAAAATGACTTATATTGGTATCATTTTTAGTATTTTAGGCTCATTACTCATTATTGTATCTAGTGTGACAGCGTTCTTATTGGTAGGACGTATGCTGCAAGGACTTTCTGCGGCTATTTTACTTCCTTCTACTGTAGGCGTGATAAATGAGCAATTTAAAGGTAAGGAAATGCGTAGAGCATTTAGCTACTTGATGATTGGTAGTGTTGGTGGTATCGGTTTAGCATCGATGGTTGGTGGATTGATAGCTACATATGTCAATTGGCAATCTAACTTTATCATCTCTATTATTATTTCAATTATCGCATTTTGGTTATTGTGGGGAACAGAAGAAGTAGAAAAAGAAAAAATTGACACAAGACCATTTGATTATATTGGGATGTTTTTATTTGCAGTTTTAATAGGAAGTATTACTTTATTTGCTACACAAGGATTTGAACAAGGATGGTTCAGCACCTTTTCAATTATGTGTCTTGTAATTTTTGTACTTTCTACAGTTGTCTTTATATTCTTTGAAAGACAAAAACATGCACCATTCATTGATTTTTCACTATTTCGAAACCGTGGATTTGTGGGTTCTTCAATGATCAATGTTGTACTCAATTCTGGCGTAGGTACAACAACAGTATTTAATATGTATGCGCAGACAGAGTTAGGGTTAAATGCCTTTCAAGCAGGTCTTGTGACTGTACCTTATGTCATTATGGCAGTTGTGATGATCCGTTTAGGAGAAAAATTATCCTTACGCTTTGGTGGTAAGCCACTGTTATTAGTAGGACCATTATTTCCAGCAATAGGAATTATGTTTATTAGTTTAACTGTATTACCAACAGATTGGTACGTAGGCATTGTCGTGTTTGGCTTTGTCATTTGTGCTATAGGAAATGGTTTATGTGCTACACCAGGAATTACAGTTGCAATTTTAACCATACCTGATGAAAAAGTTGGTTTAGCTTCAGGTATCTACAAAATGTGTGCAACACTAGGTGGCGCGCTAGGAATTGCGCTTAACACAACTATTTTTGCAGCAGTACAAGTCAACCATAGTGCTAGTGTAGCTGCGACTACTTCATTTTTAACAGGTTTATCAATTATGATTGTTGGTGTGATTCTGACTCAAATCATTATACCTAAAAATATAAAAGCTTAAGCATTTATTTATAAATGATACTGCGCTATAAATTTCATATTTAAAAAAAAGGACTAATCCATTATCTTATGGATTGGTCCTTTTATATTGCAGTTATAATGAATTTGAATATATATGTTTGGTAAGCGCATGATTTAAACTTTTAAATTACTTAAACAATCAGTTACGGCTATTGATGCTTATCCTATATTATTTATAATGTGGAATCTATAGTTATCACTAATTCTATAACTTATATGATTTATATTTATTATGTTGATTTCAATCACGCATCAGTTAAATGAACAATAAATGTTTTAACGCTAACGGCTGTTCCAGTTATTTTTATATCCCATTCATTATCATTAAAAGTAACGCTAACCTTCACCTTACCGTTTTTACCAATTTCTTGGCCTTGTTCAACGATAAGATTGAGTGGATTGTCTGAAATGTTATATATGTATTTAACAAAGTAAGCCCCCATAACTCCAGAAGCTGTTCCAGTAACTGGATCCTCTATTGTTCCAGAGAAAGGTGAAGAGAAATGACGCGCATGCATATTAGAATATGGATGATATGTTTCAAAACAAAATGGATGAATAGACACTTTAGGCTTTTCGTTTAATATAGAAGGGAATAGGGCATTGTTGGGTTTCATTTTCTGACAAACAGCTAGACTTTTCACTGGAACAAGTAGTGTCCAAACACCTGTACTTCCATATAAAACTGGTAAATTTTCGTCGATATCTTCTTCCTCGATATCTAGCGCATAAGCTAATGCTTTCTTAGAACCATGGAATGTTTCAAATTGTGGTGTGGCATGTTGCATAGTGATATATATTTGGTCATTATGAGATACATTCATTCTAATAGTTAAAATTCCTGCCTTAGTTTCAATTGTAAGTTCGTTTTTATTTTTTAGTAATTGTTTTTCTTTTAAAGCATAGATCGTGGCAATTGTTGCATGACCACAAAGGTTCATTTCATGACCTGGCGTGAAAAAACGTATTCTATGGTCTGCCTTATCAGATTTAACAGGAAACGCAGTTTCATTAAACCCAACTCTCGATGCAATTTCTTGCATTTCCCAATCTGTTAAATTTTCTGTGTCTAATACAACGCCAGCAGGGTTCCCTTTATTGGCTTCTGTACTGAATGAATCGTAATGATAAACCTGCACGGATTTGACCATCTTATTCCTCCTGATTTTTAATTCTCTATAAATTGTAGAACAATTTACATGAGTTTGCTTAGCAATGTTTTACTGGTTATAATTGTAAAAAGTAAAATATTTTATCAGATTATTTTTACTTTTTAAAAATAACAAAAGAACTTGGAAAATTAATTTATTCCTATTTTGCACATTTATACAACTCTTTTACCTTTTGAATAATTGTATTTCTATTTTTCTCTAATCACAATTTCGTGGTTTTCGATTTTAATTTACTTAATCATCTGTGAATCTTATTTACTAAAATCAGTAAGTTGAGTTGTCGAATTAACAAAAATATACCGATTTATATAAGAATATGCCAACAGTATGTAAAAACCATTGTATAAATAACATAAATATTTATAATTGGATAGTTACAGCACATCCTAATGATACAAAGATACCACAAAAAATAATTAGTATTTTTCAATAATCTCTTGCTTGATATCGCACTCTAAGGTTTATGGTTGGAATATATTCAAAGGAGGTTATATAATATGGGTAAATTTAATAGTCTACAGGACAAAGTTGTAGTTATTGCTGGTGGTGCTAAGAACCTTGGTGGTTTATTAAGTACTACTTACGCTAAAGAAGGAGCCAAATTAGTAATCCATCACCATGATGAAAAATCTTTAGATGATGCAAAAGCGACACTTACAAAAGTTGAAAACTTAGGCGGAGAAGGTACATTATTTTCTGGTGATTTGACAAACGTTAATAATGTCCAAGCTTTATTTCAACATGCTGAAGAGACATTTGGAAAAGTTGATATTGCAATAAATACTGTTGGTAAAGTGCTTAAAAAACCTATTTCAGAAACGACTGAAGAAGAATTTGATAGTATGGCAGACATCAACGCGAAATCAGCTTATTTCTTTATTAAATATGCTGAAAAATCTATGAATGATAATGGTAAAATCATCACTTTAGCCACTGCATTGCTTGCTGCATACACAGGCTTTTATTCAACTTATGCTGGAGGCAAATCGCCTGTTGAGCATTATACACGTGCAGCATCATCAGAGTTTATGGATAGAGGCATTTCAGTAAACGCGGTCGCTCCTGGACCAATGGATACGCCATTCTTCTATCCACAAGAAAGCGAAGATGCTGTAGCATTCCATAAATCTCAAGCGCTTCATAACCAACTTACAAAAATAGAAGACATCGCGCCAATTATTATTTTCTTAACTTTAGATGGATGGTGGATCAACGGACAAACATTATTTGCTAACGGCGGTTATACGACACGCTAGTTTACTTATTAATCATGAGGAGGTCATTTTGATATGAATTACTTTTTAGCAATATTTAAAGGGAAAGAAACAGATATCAAAATTATTACAGAAGCAAAGGTAATAGATGAAAAAAGTGTATCTGTGCCAAGTCATAATTACGTTAAATCATTAGCTGAAGAGATTATTGAGCTATCGCATCAAAATAATTTATTCCATAATGATATTAAAGGCATTGGTTTAAATATAGATGATCCTGAACACATTGGTTATAACAGTGTGGAGTCATTAAAGAACGATATGACATCGACATTTGGATTTGAAGCTATCATTGATAATGACTATGAAGATTTACTGGTTCAACTTATGAAATAGACAAAAAGGTGACTTTATAAAGTCACCTTTTTTTAGGAGGTAAATTATGCAAGTAAAACAAGTTGCCGATAACTTAGGCATCAGTGAACATACCATTCGATATTATGATAAAGCAGGACTTTTTCCATTTGTTCAGAGAAATAAGAATGGTTATAGAGATTTTTCAGAAGAAGACTTATATTGGATTGAATTTATAAAATGTATGCGTCAGACACATATGCCCATATCAACGTTAAAAGAAATTGCGGAGTTATATCATCAAGGAAGTGACACAAAAACGAAGCGAAAAAATATATTTTTGGAACATCAAAAAAATTTAATTGAACAAAAAAAGATTATAGATCAAGGACTTCAAACTCTAGAAAAAAAATTTAAATTGTTGGAGAATGAATAGATAAAAGTACAGTACAAGAGAGAAAATCTATACGATAAAAAAGAATCTGGGACGAATCAATGTTGTCCCAGATTCTTTTTTATCATCTTAAGACATATTTACTTTTTTGATAAACTATTTGATTTATATACCCCTCGTTCAACTATTTTCATATTTTTCTTAACCCACTTCTAAAACTGTCACAGCAGATGTTGTGCGTATTTTCACAATTCACTATAAACGTAAAATTTAAAATTTTTGCATAAATTTCAAAAATAATGGTATATTACATGTAAGGGCTTACATACATAAAGAAAGGAGATATTTATAACTCAAAACTTTAATAGTTGGATTAAACATAGATAGGAGAAACTGTATGAAAATTATTCCATTTTCAGATTTGAAAGACATCGTAAATGAAGGTGATGTTATAGCTCTGGCAGCCTTATCTACAGCAAATTTACCAGCTGAGATACTTAAAACGTTAGTCGAACAATATGATGAAGATCAATCACTTAATAATTTAACGTTCATGCTTGCAAATGATATTAGTGATTATAGAGGAGACAGTTATGATTTAGATTCATTTGTTTCAAGGGGTATGGTCAAACGATTAATCACGAGTATTATTACTGGTTCACCAGTAACGATTCAAGCAATGCAAAACAATGAAATAGAGGCTTACTTCCTGCCTCAAGGTGTAATAACCACACATTATCGTGGAAGTACGGAAGCTTTTCCAGGTCCGATTACTAAAATTGGATTAAATACAAACGTGGATCCACGTTATTCAGGTGGCAAAGTCAATTCATGTACGACTGATGATTTAGTTTCTTTAATAAATATAAATGATGACACTTATTTGAACTACCGTTTTCCAGATATTGATATAGCTTTACTAAGAGGTACATATGCTGATGAAGAGGGCAATATTTACATGCAGCATGAGACACATTTAGGAGAAGGTTTTAGTTTAGCAGCAGCTACGCATAAAAATAAGGGTAAAGTCATTGTTCAAGTTAAAGAAGTGATTCAAAGTGGTCGTTTCAATCCAAATGAAGTGTTTATACCTGGTAAATTAGTAGATTATATTGTGGTGAACCGTGATCCAAAATATCATAGACAAGTGATTCAAACGTATTATGATCCGGCACTTTCAGGACATTATCAAATTACAGAGATGCGAGAACCATATATAGCATTGAACACTCGAAAAGTAATTTTGAGACGTGCTGCTCAATTTTTACTTCAAGGTGATGTCATCAGTATTGGTTTTGGCATAAATAATGAGTTATCCAATCTTTTAACTGAAGAAGGCGTTAATAATTTAGTACAGCCCAATATAGATACAGGCGTGTTTGGTGGTTTGATTAGCAGCGGAAAATATTTTGGTATGAACTATAACTTAAGTGCACGTATGAGACACGATATGACTTGGGATTTCATTTATAACGGAGGTGTTGATATAGCATTTCTAAGTTTTGCTCAAGTAGATTCCAAAGGTAATGTAAATGTCTCAAAATTTGGCAATAAAATGAATGGCTGTGGTGGATTTATCGACATAAGTCAAACGGTAAAAACAATTGTCTTTTCCGGTTCGTTAGTTGTCGGGGGTCAACTAAGTTATGAACAGCGCAAGGTAAATGTAGAACAAGAAGGTCATATACCAAAATTTATCAATGAAATTGATAATATCGATTTCAATGTTGAAAATGCGTTTTTGCTTGATCAAGAGGTGTACTTTGTCACCGAAAGGGCTGTATTTGAACTTACACAACAAGGATTAAAACTCATTGAAATAGCTCCAGGTCTTGATTTAGAGCGGGATGTTCTAGCAAATATGGAATTCAAGCCGCTCATTGCAACACATTTGAATGAAATGAATAGCGATATCTATCAAGATAAGTGGGGAGGATTGTCTGATGCAATAAAGTCGGATTATCGTATTTAAACTAAGGGGGAGAAAAATATGAACTACGACTGGATTAAAACGAGAGCGACATTTGACGATGAAAAAGCCGCAGTGATTGACCCATTCAAAGGCACAGAATGGACCTATCAAGATTTGAATATTCGTGCAGAAAATTTAGCTAATTATTTACAAGATCAAGGTGTAAAACGTGGTGATGTCGTCGGTATATTCACTCCTAATGATGTAGCATTATTAGATTTGATGTTCGCTTCATTTAAATTGGGTGCTGTATACTTGCCAATTAACTGGCGTTTGAAAACACAGGAAATAAAAAGTGTGATTGAAGATTCCAATGTCAAACTCATTTTTTATGCTGAGAAGCATGTTTCAAGTTTAGAAGGTATTGCAGATGATTTGCTACACATGGATATTGACTCAAAAGCATACGATGAAATAGTAGATCCTTCGCAACACCGCCCATTCAATACTGTTAGTGTGGAAGGAAGCGATTTAGCGTCATTAATGTATACAAGTGGTACGACAGGGCTACCTAAAGGCGTTATGTTTTCATACGATTCTTTTGTAAATAACCCAATTAATATAGCACTGACTTATAAAATTAACTCGACATATACAACAATTGTTTCCACACCAATGTTTCATGTCTTAGGATTTAACGATTTGACACTGCCTTTATTAATGGCTGGCGGCACACTGATATTACAGCGTTACTTTAATGGCGAAGCGTTAAATGATTTAATGGCTCAGTACCAACCTAATTATTTAATTCAGATTCCAACGATGTATTATGCCATGTTAGTAGCTGAAAATTTCGATCTAAAAAACTTTGAAAGTATCGATTTCTTAATTCAAGGTGGTTCATCACCTTTACCAATGGTACAAAAGAAATTTAATAGCTTAGGCTATTCAATTATTAACGGTTATGGTTTAACTGAAGCACCGCTTGTCATGGTGAATACACCTGAGAATGGTGCACAGAAACCAGGCAGTATTGGTAAGCCGGTCATGTTTATGGATATATGTATATTTGATGATAATTTTGAAGAAGTAGAAGTTGGTGAAATTGGCGAACTTGGCGTTCGCGGTAATAATATAACACCTGGTTATTGGAACAAACCGGAAGAAACTGCAAAAACATTTCATGGCGAATATTTCTTAACAGGTGATTTAGCAAAAGTAGACGAAGATGGTGATGTCTATATTGTTGATCGTCGTAAAGAAATGATTATTACTGGTGGTGAAAATGTCTTACCTTCCGAAGTAGAAACGGTATTAGCAGAACACCCACTCGTAGCTCAAGGTGTTGTCGTTGGATATGACAGTCCTAAATATGGTGAATCAGTTGCTGCAGCAGTTGTACTTACCGAAGATGACCCGGATTTTGAAGCAAAATTAGATGCGCATATGCGTGAAAATATAGCTGGTTATAAAATACCGAGATTATATCTGAAATTGACACACATGCCATTGAATTCAACGTCAAAAGCAGACAAATTAGAACTTCAGAAATACATGAATGAGAAAGCCCAACAAGAAGCAAAAGATGTTGACGATTTGAATTAAAATAAAATGCTGAAAAGCACAAAATTTTTTTACTATAAATGTAAGCGCTATCAAAAAATGGAGGTTTTTATTATGCCAACAAAAGAAGAAACATTAAAAGCATTGTACCCAGAAGATATTTTAAGTATTGGAAAAGATTTAACAGAAGGTGAAGTTAAATTATTAAAACAATTGAATGACATGTTAGAAGAAAAGTATCGTGATTCTGTCAATGAACATTGGTTAAATGCCACTGAGCCAGAAGATTATTTTAACGAGTTAGGTAAACTTAACTATTTTAATAATCCATTGCTTTTTGAAGGACGTGAAGGCGCTCGTACACCGAGTCAAATGTTCCAATTTTTCATGTCATATACGATTGCAAGATTTGATGTATCTTTAGCAACGTTGCTAGGTGTGCATCAAGGATTAGGGCATAATTCATTCTGGTTTGGCGGTAGTAAAGAGCAACAGGCATATTACCTACCAAAGTTACAATCGCATGAATTACGTACTTGCTTTGCACTAACGGAACCAGAACATGGCTCTGATGTCGCAGGTGGATTAGAAACAACTGCAAAACGTCAAGGCGATGAATGGATTATTAATGGTGAAAAGAAATGGATTGGTGGAGCAAATGTATCAGATGTTATGCCAGTTTATGCCGTAGATGTTGAAACAGGAAAACCTAAAGGCTTCATTATTGAACCAAGCCAAGAAGGTGTAGAAATTGAACTGTTAGAACATAAAATTGCACTAAGAATCGTACCTAATGCAAAAATTCGTTTGAAGAATGTCGTTGTCAAAGAGGAACAACGCTTACAAAATATCAATAGTTTTAAAGATATAGCGAAAGTTTTATATTCAACACGTGCAGGTGTTGCATATATGGCAACAGGTGCAATGGCCGGTGCATTGAAAGCAACGACAGATTACGTAACAAAACGTAAACAATTTGGTAAAGAAATTAGTAAATTCCAACTCATTCAAGAAAAATTGGCAATGATGCAAGGAAACTTAGCACAAGCCATGGCTACATGCGCACAGCTCGCACGTATGCAGGCTAACGGTGAATACGATGAAGTAGCGACTTCAACAGCTAAAATGATGAATTCATTAAGATTAAGAGAGACTGTAGCTATGGGTCGTGGTGTTCATGGTGGTAACGGTATCTTAGCTGGAGAGTATGATATTGCTCGTTTCTTTGCGGATGCAGAAGCGATATACACATATGAAGGTACGCACGAAGTCAACGCACTGGTTATCGGCAGAGCAATTACAGGAGATTCCGCATTTATATAAAAATTTATGCTTAAATGGTTAATGAAAAAATTGGAGGGTTTAGTATGACGATAAGAAAAGCAACAGTGCTAGGTGCAGGAACAATGGGTAGTCAAATTGCTGCACTACTTGTAAATGCAGGCTTAAAAGTTAAATTATTGGATATTGTCATTGATGAAAATGATCCAAACAAAATCTCGAAAAAGGCTTATGAAGTAATAACAAATCCTAAACGTCCACAACTGTTTGATTTATCATTTGCCTCAAACTTATCATATGGTAATTTCAATGAAGATTTACAAGATGATGATGCAGATATATATATTGAGGCAGTGAAAGAAGAAGTGGACATAAAGCATCAAATTTGGGATCAAGTTAAAAAAGTAGCAAATGACGATGCAGTGTTTGCAACAAATACTTCAGGTATTCCAATTGAAGCAATTGCAGAGGTATTTGACGATAGTGATAAAGAAAGATTTTTCGGTATGCACTTCTTCAATCCACCAAGAATAATGAAATTAGTGGAAGTTATCCCAAATAAACAAACGCATTCAGAGGTTGTCGAACGGGTACAAGCTTTTGCAGAAGATGTATTAGGTAAAGGTGTAATTGTAGCAAACGATGTACCTGGATTTGTTGCCAATAGAGTCGGCACACAAACAATGAATGATATTATGTATCGAGCAGAACAACAAGGTTTCTCTATTACTGAAGTTGACGCATTAACAGGTCGCAGTATTGGTCGACCTAAAATGGGAACATATGGGTTATCTGATTTAGTAGGATTAGATATTGCTATGGCTGTGATCAAAGGATTACAAAAAATTCCAGAAGAGCAACCATTCTTCAAGGATGTAGCACTTTCTGAAAAATTAGCAAAAAATGGTGCATTAGGTAATAAAACAAAACAAGGTTTTTATAAAAAAGTAAATAAACAGCGTTATGTATATGATGATAAGCAAAATGACTATGTTGAACCTAAACACCCACAATTAGAAATTTTAGGTCGCTTTAGTAAAGATCTTGCCTCAAATTTAGATGTTATCTTTAATGCGCAAGATGATGCGGGCGTATTCTTATGGGAAACATTGCGAAATAATTTCTACTATTCAGCAGTGAATGTACCAAAAGCTGCGGAAGATTTTAAAGATATTGATCGCGCATTAGTTTGGGGCTTTAACTGGAAATTAGGACCATTCCAATTATGGGATTTAATGGGATATGAACGTGTTAAATCTCGTATGAAAGAAGAATTAGGTCAATTACCAGATTGGATTGAGCAACGCAACGAAGCATTTTATGCTGAAGGTGAATCTATTGAACGCGTAACACCAGTAACAGCTTATATCGATTCAGAGTTGTGGGATAGATCGGATTCTAATTTATCTATAGCGAATAAAGATCAACTATTATTAAAATTACAAAGTAAAAATAATGTCATTTCAAATAGCTTTTTATCTGACTTATTAGAAGCTATTGATAAGCTTGAAAATGAAGACTTTACGAGCATGGTGATTTACGCAGGCGGTAACAACTTTAGTGTAGGTGCTAATTTATATCAAATGAAGAAAGCACATGAAGACGGAAAAGTAGTTTCTGAAGTAGGTGAAGCGGTCGAACAATTACATCATGTATTTGCGAGACTGAAACATGCATTGAAACCTGTTGTAACAGCTGTTCAAGGACGTGCATTAGGCGGTGGTTGCGAACTCGTACTACATTCACCAATTGTTGTAGCGTCAAGTGAGTCTTACATTGGTCTTGTAGAAACAGGTGTAGGTTTATTGCCAGCAGGTGGCGGACTCGCAGAACTCACGGATCGCATTATGCGTACAAATCATAAAAATGATGATAAACAAGCGTCTATTACTAAAATTTTAATGCAGATTGGTTTTGCTAAAGTGTCTACAAATGCTTATGAAGCTAAGAGATATGGCTATTTAAAAGAAACAGATACGGTTATTTTAAATACCGAAAGACGTATTGAAATTGCATTGAAACGTGCGCGCTATGAATCCGAAGCAAATTATGTACCACTTCCAAAATCTCAATACATCGCTTTAGGCCGAGACTTTAAAGCCTTAGCAGAAGGTCAATTAGATGCACAGCGTGTAGGTCACTTTATTAGTGATTACGATTATGAAATAACATTGAAGGTTGCAGAAGTACTGAGTGGTGGAGATGTTCCACGTAACACCTATGTAAATCAAAGATATTTACAAAAACTTGAAAAAGAAAGATTCTTAGAATTACTTCAAAATAAAAAAACATACGATAGAATTTCTCATATGTTAGAAAAAGGAAAACCACTACGCAACTAATAATCGAACATTATAGAAGAAAGGGTGAAACTAAATGCGAGATGCATATATAGTAGCTTATGGACGTTCAGCAGCTGGTAAGGCAAAAAATGGTGCAATGACTCATGAAAGACCTGATGAAGTTGCTGCAAAAGTATTGAAAGGTGTTTTAGAAAGAGTTGGAGGTTCGTTTGAACCTAATATGGTTGAAGATGTCATTGTTGGGAATTCATTTCCAGAAGGCTTGCAAGGGCAAAATATTGCTAGAACGATTGCTTTATTAGCAGGAATGCCTAATGAAGTACCAGGTCAAACAGTCAATCGTTATTGTTCTTCAGGCTTACAAACGATTGCACATGCAGCAAATCAAATTAAAGCGGACCAAGCGGACATTCTTGTTGCCGGAGGTATTGAACTAATGAGTGCAGTACCGATGGGAGGCAATGAACCGACCAATAACCCAATTCTGCAAGACGAAGATTCTGGTGTTTCTTATCCGATGGGTTTAACTGCTGAAATGGTTGCTGAAACTTATAAGGTTTCTAGAGAAGATCAAGATGCCTATGCAGTACAAAGTCATGCTCGTGCTGCTAAAGCACAAGCAGAAGGTAAATTTGAAGATGAAATTATTCCGATTGAAGTAAATAAAGTAGATTATAATGAAAATGGCCCAGTCGTATCGCAGGAAGTATTTAAAGATGATGAATTGATTAGACCAGATACGAATCAAGAAGCATTATCTAAATTACCCACTGTTTTTAAGGCAGATGGCACAGTGACTGCAGGCTCCTCGGCACCCTTGACTGACGGCTCAGGCTTTGTAGTCGTTATGTCAGGAGAAAAGGTGAAGGAATTAGGCGTAGAACCGATTGCAAGATTCGTAGGCTTTAAAGCAGTTGGGGTAGATCCTAAATTGATGGGTATTGGGCCTGCCTATGCAATTCCTGAAGTGTTAAAACAAGCAAACTTGAATGTAGATGATATTGATTTAGTAGAGTTGAATGAAGCTTTTGCATCTCAAACAATCGCTTCAATGAGAGAGACAGGTTTAGATACTCAAAAGACAAATGTTAATGGCGGTGCAATTGCCTTAGGTCATCCATTGGGTGCTACGGGTGCGATGTTAGTCGGCAGATTACTTTCAGAAATGAAAAAACGCCCAGATACACAATATGGTATGGTTACAATGTGTATCGGTGTTGGTATGGGTGCTGCAGGTATCTTTGAATATGTAAGGTAATAATTTAAAGATTAAGTAGTAATAAAACTCTGAAATATTAATATTTTGTTAGGAATGCGTCTAGGACAATTAATATGCTCCCTTCAAAGTGACATTTAAAAAATGAAACTTGGAGGGAGCATTTCTATGCCCAAAAATTATTTTAGCATATTCTTATCATATCTATAGCGATAAGACATGATAAGTATTGGTAGGTTAGGTTTGTGTACGTAAGCGTTGTTTAGCAGTGTGTGTAGCTTTGGTTACTTTTTCATTTTTACGCGCTTTTCCTAAACCAAAATCTGGCATATTTATATAAATATTTTCATATTGGTTCGCATCGACATTATAAGTCTCATGATAAAAACCTACAGCATCATTATGCTTAAGTTCTTTCATAAATCGCCGCCACGCTTTTAAATGTACAGGCATTTTTGAATAAGAAAGTAATTTTTCATTAGATTCCCAATATTGAACAATCATCACACCACGATATTTAAATAGCATTTCAAAAGATAAACAACCCAGCGTTTGGTCTTTTGATAATTCTCTGAGCATAGGTGGCATAGATAAGAGTACAGGTAACCATTTATGAATTTTATGCCATTTGTTTATACGAAGCCCTATTAGAAAAACTGTGACCGATGAATTGGGTATTACAGTGTATCTACCTTTATTCATGTTTTTCATCCTTCCTTTTTGAAAGCATAGCGTTAATCTCATTGATATCTTGTTGGTTACGCTTCGTTTCTATTGACCAAATGATAAAATAGACAATGGTATAGATGACGACAAAAGATAATAAAGCTGAAACTTTAAGTGGAAACCAGCCCGCTAGTATTGCTAAAGGTAGCATGATGACGAACATTAAGGTGAAATGAAGTGAAGTTTTAAATAATAAAGATTTTCTAGAATTTGAAAATATGAGTTCCCCAAAACTGAATGTAATACCAATTAATGCCCAGATGGTAACTGCGATAAACATCGTTTGTAATTCACTTAAATATTGAAAGTATAAATGACCCATTGTTGAGACAGGAGAAACTGGATGAAATGAGCTATGTGAAAAAATAGTTGAAAACAATAACGAAATTATAACTCCAATAGTAATACCTGTGATTGCGCCGTGTAATAAACGTTTCATAATTTTAATGCCTCCTTGATTAATGGTAAGTACCTTCTTGATGAATAAGTGAAATCATTATTAGTAAAACGAACTTCAATTGTGCCATTTTTATTGAGTTTCAAATAATCAATATAATTAATATTGATTATTTCAGATTTAGAAATTTGTAAAAAATAGGTGTTGAGTTGAGATTTGATTTCGTATAGTCGTTGATTCATGGTGAATTGTTTATCTGTAGTAATCATAGTTAAGATTTTATTTTCTATGCGAAATGAAATAATGTCTTCTTGTTTTATAAAGTGTGTTTCTCCTTTATATTTTCCGGGAAATAATTTGGTTTTAGATAATTTGTTAATATAGTTAACGATGTCATTCACGTGTTCAGTGTGCTCATTTACTTCAATGATGATTTGATTGTTGTCTAAATTTTGATTATATATTACTTTCACATCCATGCTCAGTTCGCCTCCTTCTTATGATAAGTAAAACAAATATATGTCTGGGTTACCATACTAAATGGATAAGTGGTCGTAATCATATGCTAAATGGCATAATTAACGGTACATTTAGCATTAAAAAACCACCTCAATACGATTAACTGTAAAGTAATTGCTAAGACTGTCGACAAAGTCTCCGAATTTGTTGGCAGTTTTTTATACACGCTTTCCGCGGGCACTGCCTTAGCCTGTAGTCTTCGGCTAGTGCTATTCCCGCAGGAGTCGGCATAAATGACTGCCAATATGATAATATATGTAAATTAAGCAGTGATGGTGTTTATTATGTTAAATAAATCAATTGATAAAAGAGATCAATATGAAATGATTTCTATCTTTAACTTAGTCGCTAATAGTCATTTATTACGTAAAGTCGATGAGATATTAGATTTAAATTTTGTATATGAACTTGTCGAAGACAAATATTTGAGAAAATATAAGAAATAGCTATCAAAACAATTTAATAGATCACTCATCTTTATTTATTGATTCTATGCATATTAAAGCAAATGCAAATAAGAATAAGTATACTACTGAATTAGCTGAGAAGGACACACTCCATTTTCAAGAAGCATTAAATAATGAAATTAACGAATAAAGATTAGTTCAAGGGGAAAAGTCCTATTTGAAAAACGATATAAATAGAAAATAAACAAACCCTTCGCAAATTAATGCGAAGGGTTTGTCTATTTTCTGTACGATTGACTTTAAAGTAATCGCTGAGGTGGTTGTAGGATTAAAAGCGATGGGATGATAGCGTAGTGTCTGGCGCAAGTATCAATAAACATCACGTTGATATCTTTGATTTTTAATTAGTTCTGTTAAATAGTCTTCTGCTTGTGCTTGATTAAAGTTACCGTGCTGAATGAGTACATTGACAAAGGATTGGTGTACACCTTTTGCCATCTCTTCTTTGTCACCACAAAGATAAATGGTTGCACCATTTGTTAGCCATTGATAAAAATCTGCCCCATTTTCTTCAATTCGGTGTTGAACATAGATTTTATTTTCTGTATCTCTTGAAAATGCTAAATCTAGTTTGCTAAGCACGCCTTGATCTAGCCATAATTCTAAATCATTACGATATAAGAAATCTGCATCAACATTTTGGTTTCCAAATATGAGCCATTGGTTTCCTTTAAGTCCTAAATGTTCTCTTTGTTGGAGATATGCTCTGTAAGGCGCAATGCCAGTACCTGCTCCAATCATAATGACTGGTGTTTGCTCATCATAAGGGAATTTAAAATTTGGATTCTTTTTAAGATAAACAGGTAATTTATCGCCTAATTGTGTACGATCTGCAAGTTGTACAGAGCATACGCCATGGCGTTCACGATGATGTGCTTCATATTTAACCACGCGTACAGTTATATGGACGGTATGTGGGTTTACTTGATTGCTGCTGGCAATAGAGTATTCTCTAGGTGGCAGTTTTCTTAATAAGTCTTTTAGCATATCAGGTGACAGCGCGACAGGTGTAAAATCTTTAATTAAATCTATGAAATCTCTGCCATAAATATAATCTTGCACCCATTCCTTGTTTTGTACATTTGCATTTAGCATAGGATTTCCAAATAATGCAGCTGCATTATTTAATATAGATGGTGTTAATTTAGCAATTTCAAACTCATTCGTAAGTGCATCTTGTATAGTAGCACTATTGCCGTTATTGTCTATATCTATGGTTGTTGTGCTATCCCAACCCAATGTATTGATCACTTCTGCTACAAGTTCTGGATTGTTTTTAGGGATAATTACTAAACTGTCTCCAGGTTCATAGGCTTCGCCATATCCCTCTAAAGATAATTCAAGATGTCTGACTTCACGGGTAGCAGTTGGTTCAGTTAACACACTATTTTTGATGATTTCAGCATAAAATGGATGTGTTTTTGAATAAGCTGCTTGTGGTTCTTCGACAACAACATCTTCATCTTTGGGTTCATTGTTTTGATTACCGGGAGACATTTGAGACAAAAGTTCAAGCATGTCAATAATCCATTGCTCAGACACTTCTTCAAAATCAAAGTCACATTCAACACGATCAGCTAAACGATGACCGCCTAAATCACCTAAGATTTTGTCGAAATCTTTACCTGCTTGGCAGAAATCAGGGTAATCTTGATCACCTAACGCGAGTACTGAGAAGTTTAAATGACTTAAATCTGGTACCTCATCGCTATGCAGGTAGTCATAAAAATCTAACGCATTAATCGGAGGTTCACCCACGCCATGCGTTGAGGTAATGATAAACACATGGTTAACTTTCGATAAGTCCTCTTGAGGAAAGTCATCCATTTCCCACGTGTGAACTGTAAAATCGTGTTCTTTTAATTTCGTTTCAAATTCATCAGCAATTTCTTCAGCATTGCCTGTTTCTGTACCAAATAAAATGTTAACTTCGATGGGTTCATCTGTAGATATTGTCGAATGTGACGTATCTTCTGTTGGTGCTTCAGCAGTAGTTGTGTGAATGGATGATGTTGATTCAGCTGTTGCGTTTGAGTGCTCTGATGGTTCAGGATGATCAGTATATTGTAATGGGTCACCTTCATCTGTAGAAGCATTAAGCAAATAGCCGCTTAACCAAGACTGTTGATTTGATGACAGTGTTGGCATGAGTTGTTGTATAAGTTCCAATTGATTTTCATCAAAAGGGGAATTTGTTCTATTTAATTCCAAAAAGGTCACCTCGTATTGTATTAAAAATTTATAGTAAAGCATGAACAATAACACGCTATTTATATAATAGAATTTAATTGAAGTATAACATTGATTTTAATTTTTTAAATGATAGAGATTATCATCTGTCAAAAATCCAACTTATGACCTATGTATTTATTCAATAAAAGTGGGACGGGATAGAAATCAAATATGGTATTTGATATCAAATTCCCGCCCCAATTAAGTTGGTAATATGATTTAATATGTTGGCTTCTATAAACAGCAAATGATAATGATCTGTGTAGTATCATTTCAAATAGTTACGTATCAACATGATCATACTTTAGAATGTATTTATTATTTATAAAAGAGAAATATCAATATAAGAAGTGCTCAATTTCTTATATATTATAATGGCTAGGTTTTATAAGTTTCATATTATAGAGGCGAAATGGACGGTTTCGCATCATGTTTATGGTTTGATAGCAAAGGCACGTACTGGAAATCCAGGTGCTTTGTTTGGTTTTGGACTAATAGCATAAATAATGGCACCTCGTGTAGGCAGTTGATCCAAATTCGTTAGTAACTCAAGTTGGAAAGTATCTTGACCTAATACGTAACGCTCACCGACAATATCACCATTTTTGGCAACATCTATGGAAGCATCTGTATCGAATGTTTCATGGCCGATAGATTTGACTTGTCTATCTTCTAGTAAATATTGTAAGGCATCCAAGCCCCAACCAGGTAAGTGAAGTTGTCCTTCTGCATCTTTATTTTCAAAGCGTTCAATATCTGGCCATCGTTTGGACCAATCGCTACGAAAGGCAACAAAAGTGCCAGGTTCGATTGAACCATGTTCAGCTTCCCATTGCTTAATATGCTCACGCGTTAAAATAAAGTCAGCATCAGCTGCTACTTCTTGTGAAAAATCTAAAACAACTAGTGGTAATACGAGTTCTTTTAAATCAATCTCATGAAGATAGCGTGTTTTTTCGACAAAATGTATCGGCGCATCTATGTGTGTCCCATACTGAGTCACAATATTCCAATTTTGGACATAGAAGCCATCGTCAGCAACATTAAATAGTGTAGAGACTTTTGCGCGTTCAAATTCACTAAAACATGGAATGGTTTCATCAAATGTATGGGTTAAATCTACCCATGTTGAAGTTTTTAATTGTTCTAACTGCTCCCATAGTGGATAATTCATTGATATCACCTTCGTCATTAATGATTAAACTGTTGCTGGATTTGTTGATTTACGTAATTTGTCTACTGAATTCACAAGCACAGTCAATGCTTCTCTTACTTCGTCCTCTTTACGTGTTTTCAAACCACAGTCTGGATTAACCCAGAATAAAGAACGGTCAATTTCTTGTAAAGCGCGGTTAATCGCTTCTGTAATTTCAGATTCAGTAGGGATACGTGGACTATGGATATCATATACCCCTAATCCGATACCTAAGTCATAAGTAATATCTTCAAAATCTTTAATTAAGTCTCCATGGCTACGAGATGTCTCTATTGAAATAACATCTGCATCTAAATCATAGATAGCATGAATGATTTGTCCAAATTGAGAATAGCACATATGTGTATGAATTTGCGTTTCATCGGCAACAGATGACGTAGCTAATTTAAATGAACGCACAGCTTTATTAAGATAATCTTCATGATATTCTGAACGTAATGGTAAACCTTCTCTCAATGCAGGTTCATCAACTTGAATAATTTGGATACCAGCTTTTTCTAAAGCTAAAACTTCTTCATTAATCGCTAATGCAATTTGATCCTGTACAGTTTCACGCGGTAAGTCTACACGTTCAAATGACCAATTCAAGATAGTCACTGGTCCTGTAAGCATACCTTTTACTGGTCTATCCGTTAAACTTTGTGCATAAAGTGTCTCTTTTACTGTTAAAGGCTCTGTCCATTTTACATCACCATAAATGATTGGTGGTTTTACCGCACGCGAACCGTATGATTGCACCCATCCATACTTCGTCACTAAGAAGCCTTGTAATTTTTCGCCGAAGAATTCTACCATGTCATTTCGCTCAAATTCACCGTGTACTAAGACATCTAAGCCGATATCTTCTTGGATTTTAATCCAGCGCGCAATTTCATTTTTTAAGAATGTTTTATAATCTTCATCTGTAATTCGATTATTTTTCAAATCTGCACGGAATTTTCTTACTTCTTGCGATTGCGGGAACGATCCAATCGTTGTCGTTGGTAAATCAGGTAAGTTAAGACGTGCATCTTGTGCTTTTTTACGCACTTTAAATGGTGACTGACGTGTAGTGTGTACACTGTCGAAATCATACTCTAGATTTTTGAATGATTGATTTTGGAAGCGTTCATAACGTGCTTTTAATTCATCAAATTTTTGGCTGTCATTGTCATTAAATAATCGTCTTAATGCATCTAATTCATCTAATTTTTCAGTGGCAAAACTCAAGCCCTCTGCGATAGATTCATCTAATGTTTCATCGTCTAATGATACTGGCACATGTAATAGAGAAGAAGATGGTTGAATGACAAGGTTATTTGTAGCATTTTGTAATGTGTCGATTAATGATTTTTTAGCTTCAATATCTGCTGCCCACACATTACGACCATCTATAATACCTGCATAAAGTGATTTGTTTTTGTCTAAGTCTCCATCTTTAATTTGTTTTAAGTTATAGCCATTATCATGTACAAAATCTAAACCTAATCCTTTTACAGGTAAGCTGTTTAGGAATTTTAAATTTACACGTTCAAAATAAGTTTGAATCACAAGGTGATTACTTACGCCTGCTTCGTCAAAATAGTTATAAGCAGTACGTGTAATATCTTCAAATGATGCACTATCATCTTCCACAAGTACAGGTTCATCGATTTGAATGTATTCCGCTCCTGCATCTACTAAAGACTGTAAAACTTCTTTATATAAAGGCAGTAATGTATTTACTTTTTCTTCAAATGATTGTGAACCTCCCTTAGAAAGTTTTACGAATGTTATTGGGCCCACGATCACTGGGTGTGCATTCACGTTAATAGATTGTGCATATTTGAAACGCTCTAATAATACGTTGTCATTCAATTTTGGCTCTACGTTGTCCCATTCAGGTACAATATAATGATAATTTGTGTTGAACCATTTGATCAATGCACTTGCAACATGTTCTTTATTACCTCTGGCAATGTCGAATAATAAATCATTGTCTAATGCTCTGCCTTGGAAACGTTCTGGAATAATGTTGAATAATAAAGATGTATCAAGAATATGATCATAAAGAGAGAAATCTCCGACAGGGACACTTGTTAAATTATAATTCTTTTGTAGCAATAAATTCTCTTTATGCAAGTCTGTTAATTGTTGATTTAATGTAGGGGCGTCTATTTTATTAGCCCAGTAACTTTCTATTGCTTTTTTCCACTCTCTTTTTCTACCTAATCTTGGGAAACCTAAATTTGATGTTTGAATTGTCATAATATTGCCTCCTGTTTACTTGAAGTAATTGATTGTGAATATGATGCAAGTGCTAAAGTGTAATCTACTTTCTGGAACGGTGTAATTAAATATAAACCGTTAAAATATTTATGGACGGTATCTATAAGTTCCTTAGAAAGTTTAAGGCTTAATGCTTTCGTTTTTTCTTTATCATCTTTAACAGCTTCAAATTGTTCTAAAATGTCTTCGGACAGTTTAATACCAGGCACTTCGTTGTGTAAAAATAGTGCATTATTATAGCTAGTGACTGGCATAATGCCAATAAAGAATGGTACGTCCAAATGTTTGGTTGCTTCATATATTTCTTCGATTTTTTCGGTGCTATAAACTGGCTGTGTTATAAAGTAGTGCGTGCCACTTTCTATTTTTTTCTCAGCACGTTTGACTGAACCTTCGAGTTTACGAACATTCGGATCAAAAGCACCTGCGATGTTGAAATTTGTTTTCGTCTTCAGCGCATCACCATCAGTGTTAATACCTTCGTTAAAGCGTAATGCAATTTCTGTTAAACCTTTGGAATTCACATCGTAAACATTCGTTGCTCCTGGCAAGTGACCAATTTTTGATGGATCTCCTGTAATGGCTAATATTTCATTCACATTTAGTAAGGATAAGCCTAATAAATGTGATTGCAATCCAATGAGATTACGGTCGCGGCAAGTAATGTGAACGAGCGGTTCAATATTATATTGTTGTTTGATAATACTCGCTGCTGCAACATTACTGATACGCACAGTGGCTAAGGAGTTATCTGCTAAGGTCACCGCATCAATTTGAGCATCGTCGAGTTTTTTGATATTTCTGAAAAATGTTTCTGTATCTAAGTGCTTTGGCGTGTCTAATTCTACTATAATTGTAGGTTGTGCTTTAACTTTAGTTGTTAAATTTTGTTGCTGTGTCTTGGCATATGAAGGGCTATTGTATTTTTTTATAGGAATTACATTTTTACTGGATACCGGTTTGAGATTGGCTACTGAGGACTTAATGTATTGAATATGTTCTGGTGTAGTCCCGCAACATCCCCCGATAATCCTAACGCCTTCTTTAATTAATTGTTCCGCCACTTTACCAAAGTATTCGGCATTGTCACTATATTTAAATCGACTATTTTCAATATCTAATAAACTTGCATTGGGATAGCAAGATAAATACGCATTGTCAGGTAATTCAATATGTGAAAAAGATTGCTGCATGTGATGAGGACCATGGTGACAATTGAGTCCAACGATATCAGCGCCACTGTCAACAACCCGTTGTAAAGCTGTATTAATTTCTGTACCATCTCTTAAATAATTTGTGTTTAAAGCAGTTAATTGAGCAATGATAGGAATATGATGTTTTCGTTTTGTAGCTTTAATAATATTAGTAAGCTCTTCTAAATCATAATAGGTTTCAAAAAGTAAACCATCGACACCTTCTTCAACTAAAGTATCTACTTGGATTTCGGTATGATATTGAATGGCTTCTAAACCTAAATCTTCCTGTTTCACACCTCTAAATCCACCCACAGTACCTAATATAAATGTTTCGTCATTAGCTGCTTTTTTGGCAATTTGTACTGCGGCTTTGTGTATTTCTTTAACTTTGTGTTCTAAACCAAATACTTTTAATTTTTCAAAGTTTGCACCATAAGTATTGGTCTGAATAATATCAGCACCAGATTCAATGTAGGAGCGGTGTATCCGTTCTATTTTGTCAGGATGGGTTAAATTATATGCTTCTGGACAAGTATCTAAACCATCAGAATATAGAATGGTTCCCATTGCACCATCAGCGACTAAAATGTTCTGTTTCAGTTTGTTGATGAGTTGACTCATTGAAAGCCTCCTTCAGTGCGTAGTTTAAATCAGCAATTAATTCGTCAGCATTTTCTAAGCCCACACTTAATCTGAATAATCCAAACGTTATATTGCGTGCTTCACGAACTTCTTTTGGTACAGCAGCATGAGACATAGTAGCAGGGTGAGATAAAATAGTCTCGACACCACCCAAACTTACAGAAACAAGTGGCAGTGTGAGTGCATCTACAAAGGCTTGTGCCTTCGATTCATCTTTAAGTCTTAAACCTAAAACAGCACCACCATGTTTTGCTTGAGACAAGTGTAACTTGTCATTTCCCGGGTAATAAACTTCTGCAATTTCTTCACGCTGCGATAAGAAATCATAAACTTTCTGTGCATTTTCCACAGATTGATTGAAACGTACAGACAATGTTTTTAAGTGTTGTGCTAATGTCCAGCAATCATGTGCAGATAGTGCAGTTCCAGTACCGTTTTGTAATAGATAAAGTGCGTCTGCTACTGCTTTATTGTTTGTGATAGCAGCGCCAGCAATAATATCACTATGGCCACCCAAGAATTTTGTAGCGCTATGTACGACGATATCTGCACCTAAAGCTAAAGGTGACTGACCAAGTGGCGTCATAAATGTATTATCAACAGCGAGTAATAGTTCGTGTTGTTGTGTAATACGAGAGACGCCTTTAATATCAGTGATTTTAAATAATGGATTAGATGGTGTTTCAATATAAACTAGTTTTGTATTTGATTGAATGGCTTCCTCGATTTCTTGTAATTGCGTTGTGTCTACCGTCGTAAACTGAATATTAAAACGTGTTAAGATTTGTTCTGTTAATCTGAAAGTACCACCATAGACATCATCGGGTAGAATGACATGATCACCTGCATTTAATGTAAGCAGTACAGCTGAAATAGCTGCAATACCTGATGCGTAAGCAAATGCGTAATCGCCGCCTTCAAGTGCTGCTAATTTTTCTTCTAACAAAGCACGATTAGGGTTGCCACTTCGCGCATAATCATATTTAGCATCGCCACCTAAACCTTTTTGATGAAATGTCGAAGAAGCATATAATGGTGGGTTAGCTGAATCGTATTCAACACCTCTTTGTGCGTCAAATATCACTTCTGTTTCTTTTGATAAACTCATATAATCACGCTTTCTTTAGATTTTTCTAATGCTTGTATAATGTCTTGTTCAATATCTTCGTAATCTTCAACACCGATGGATAATCTTAGTAAATGTTCATCAATGCCTCGTTTTTCTTTTTCTTCATCTGGCATATCAACGTGTGTTTGTGTATATGGAAATGTTATAAATGTTTCTGTTCCGCCTAAACTTTCTGCAAAAATACATACTTTTAAGTTTTCTAAAAATTTATCGGCTTTATAATTTTTATTTAAACGTAGACTCATCATTCCTGTTCGACCACAATATAAGACTTGGTCAATGCCTTTTAAGTTATAACATCGTTTGGCTAATAATTGAGCATTATATTCTGAACGATCCATTCTTAAGTGCAATGTCTTTAAACCACGTTGTAGTAAGTAGCTGTCAAAAGGTGATAAAGTTGCACCAATCATGTTATGAAATTCACCTAATTTTTCAGCCAAATTTTCGTCTTTAACTGTCACTACACCAGCAAGTACATCATTATGACCACCTATGTATTTCGTAGCAGAATGTAGTACAATATCTGCACCATCTTCAAGTGGTGTTGAGAGATATGGTGTTAAAAAAGTGTTGTCTATAATCGTCAATAAGTGATGTTTTTTACTTAAAATATAATATGGATCAACATCTACTTCTTGCATTTGTGGGTTTGAAATCGTTTCTATAAATAGTGCTTTGGTATTTTCTGTAATGTTTTCTTTGACTGTTTCATAGTTTAAGAAATCTACATATTTGAAATGTACACCGTATTGTTGCTCATAAAAATCAAATAGTCTAAATGTGCCACCATAAAGGTCGAATGAAACGAGTATTTCATCGCCAGCTTTAAATAAATTACATATTAATTGTATGGCTGCCATGCCACTTGCAGTTGCAAATGAAGCAGTACCACGTTCTAACTTAGCAAATGATTCTTCAAAAGCTGAACGGGTAGGATTTTTAGTTCTTGTATAATCAAAACCAGTTGATGTTCCTAAATGAGGATGCTGATATGCTGTTGATAAATAGATTGGATTTGCAATCGCTCCTGTTGCATCTTGTGTCAGTGCAATTTGTGATAACTCAGTATTTTTCATAATACAGATAACCTCCTTTAAAAAATAAAAAAAGCTTCCGTCCTTTAAACCCGACTCAATCGGATGTAAAGGACGAAAGCTTAGCTCGCGGTACCACCTTTGTTCATTACTTTATCACTAAAGTAACCTTATCCAGTACGCCAAATTGCATTAATTACTTGTACTGAACTTGCGCTACCGTAATATGTCCAAATAAAAAACTCACTGCCACTGAAAGTGAAATGAGTATTAACGACATATGCAACGCTTGGAATAATCCAGTACGCCATTAAACAAAATGTTAATACTGTATCGCTATAACGGGCGATCCCGTTGACACCTCATATTGGCATCAACACTCAAAGGCCATTTTCAAACTTTCTTTCTGTGTCTTCTTTCAGCAGGTGAAGACTCTCTGTGTCAGCAGTGTAAGTTCTACTTTCCTTATTACTGTGTGTTGCTATTTCGAATTTGTTATCACTTAGATTACACATTAAAATAACTTTTGTCAATAACTTATCTGAAAATTTTGATTTAACCGATAATTTAAAATAATATTTTTCATTGTTACTGTGATGATATACTATGTTTAACTAAAAAAATTATTTTATTTAAGAAAGTAGGTGTAAAAAATGAATGATTCTATAGATGAACGACTCAAAGTAGATAACAATGCGCACGTAAAAGAAATTGCTATTAACAGCATTAAACCTAATCCTTATCAACCTAGAAAAACATTTGATCAAGAACGTTTAGAAGATTTAGCTGAGTCGATAAAACTTCATGGTATTTTACAGCCTATCGTGTTACGAAAAACAATATCTGGTTATAACATTGTAGTTGGAGAGCGACGTTATCGAGCTTCAAAACTAGCAGGATCAACGACAATACCAGCTATTGTAAAAGTGCTATCTGATGAAGACATGATGGAACTCGCTGTGATTGAAAATTTGCAGCGCGAAGATTTAAATGCGATTGAAGAAGCAGAAAGTTATCGTAAGCTAATGGATGATTTAGAGCTGACTCAACAAGAAGTTGCACAGCGATTAAGTAAATCTAGACCTTATATTGCCAACATGTTGCGTTTACTACAATTGCCTAAGGAAATTACTCAAATGGTTAAAGATAATAAATTATCAGGTGCACATGGACGTACATTATTAGGGATAAAAGATAAACAAAAGATGAAAAGCATTGCTAAGCAAGCCTTCCAGGAGTCTTGGAGTGTACGTACATTAGAACAGTATGTAAATGAAAACAATGAAGATAAAAAAAAGATTATAGAAAAACAACAAGCAACTAAAAAACCAAAGTTTATTCAACAGCAAGAGCGACAACTAAAAGAACAATATGGTTCAGCTGTGACGATTTCTAACAAAAATAAAAAAGGTTATATCACCTTTGAATTTAAATCCGAAACGGAGTTCAGAAGGTTGATACACCAATTGAATGAGAAATATAATTAAAATAGAATTTTTATCTGTTAATTAATAAGTGTAAAGCATTTTTAAAACATATTAATAAGAGTAAATAAAAAAGTTAAAACCACAAGCCAACTCATTTATCGTCCGGTGCATGTGGTTTTTAATTTTTGTTAAAACTAATTTCTAAAAAAATATATTTTATTTTAAATTATATTATGAATGAAAGTAAGCAATGATTTCCTATATGTTGTCTTTTAAAAAATTGTTAATCATAAAATAGTTACAAATTAATGAATATTGAATGTGAAAATTATGTGAAATAAAACACATTCTCTTGTAAGTAAACGAATGGCGTACAATAATGGAGGTGAAGGAATAACTAGGAGGGGTTTTATGTTAAATCAAGAAGAAATACAGACTATAAGAGAAACGATACCATTATTAAAAGATAAAGGGCAGACAATAACATCAACTTTCTATAAAAGATTATTTGAACAACATCCTGAATTGAAAAATATATTTAATCAGACTAACCAAAAAAGAGGGTTACAATCTTCTGCATTGGCGATGGCAGTGTTAGCAGCGGCAGAAAATATCGAAGACTTATCACCGATTGTTCCCGCAATTATGCCTGTGGTTTACAAACATTGTGCTTTACAAGTAAAAGCTGAGCATTATCCAATCGTTGGTGAAAATTTAATTTGGGCAATTCAACAAGAGACTGGTTTAAAAGAAGACGATCCTATTATCCAAGCTTGGATTAAAGCATATGGAGAAATTGCTGATGCATTTATCGGTTTAGAAAAAGAAGTATACAGTAAAATGGCTTGGGATGGTTTTAAACCATTTACTGTAACAAATATCACTGATGAAACTGAAATAATTAAATCATTCACAGTAACATCTGACGACATTGATTTAAGTCAATTTGTACCTGGACAATATATTACAGTAGACATATCTAGTGAGAAGTTGCCATACAGAGCTAAAAGACATTATTCTATTGTAGATGGTGACAAGGATTTCTTAACATTCGGTGTACGTAGAGACGTTACGGAAGAACATGAAGGTGAAGTATCTACAGTGCTACACGATGAAGTGAACGTTGGAGACACTCTATTGCTATCTGCACCAGTTGGTGGATTTGGATTGGCAAACAAAGATAACAAACAATTATTCTTAGGCTCTGGCGTAGGTGTTACACCTCTCGTTTCAATGTATAAAGAAGCAGTTGATGCTGGTTTAACTTCAACATTCCTTCAATCAACATCCGATGCTCAAAATGTAGCATTTGAAGAAAATTTAGAAGCAATCACAGCACAATCTTCAGTAGCACAATTTGATAAACATTTCCGTGATCAAGACGGATTTATAGACGCTGAACAATTAAAACAATACCTTGATGGTGAAACAGAAGTTTATGTATGTGGTGGTAATTCATTCTTAAAAGCTATGATTCAAGAATTACAAAAATTAGAAGTACCAATGGAGCATATTCATTTTGAAACATTTATCCCAAGATTGAGCTTTTCAGTGTAATTTAACTCGGTTTACACATTTTATATAGATTCAAAAAATATTATAAAATAAACATGGTATTTTATTTATCTGAAGACCTTTCATTTTTATTAAATAAAGCCCTCGACTTAATAGCTTAGTCGGGGGTTTTTTTATTTTACACTGCGCAAATATTTTTCAAATAAATCAAAAATATAAAGATATAGTGCCAGTTAAGTATACTTTGTAATTAGCAAAACAATTTGAGCATAAATTGTATGTATACAAAGCATTTTTACCCTCTATACACATAAAAATAGACATTCAGTTGTCGTATAACGTTTCGTAAAATAATGAAAATTCTAGGTTTATATAATTGACCTATTAAATCCAAAAGAGTAGTATAAAAAAAGTACTTTGTTAAAAGTACTTTTATAAAACTATATATGTGTATTAGAGAGGATAATTAAGATGAAATTTAGTGCTTTTTTAAAAACAAAAGGGGCAGTTGGCGCAATATTCATGGGGATTTTTTATGGATTAGTGATGTTGGCCATCTTTTTACCTGGTTACAAAGCGATGCCAGGTAATATTGATAAATTACCGATTGCGATTGTTAACGACGATAAAGGGGATTACGGTAACCAAATATCAAAACAATTGAACAAAAGTTTACCGTTCGATCATATTAAAAAAGATATTTCTAATGCGAAAGCAAATAATCAGTTGGAACATAATAAATTAAATCTTGTTATTCATATACCTCAAGATTTTTCAAGTGATTTAAAATCTGAAAAAGCTACACCAGGACTAGATTTTAAAGTGAATGACGCTTCTCCAACGATGATTAGTCAATCTATGGATTCAATCGGAAGTGAAATTAATAGTCAGCTTAGTAAACAATTTTCTAACCAAACTACAGAAGGTGTTTTACAACAAGCAAAAATACCTGATGAACAAATGGACGGCTTAATTAAGCAAATAAATGCCTCATATTCTGGTGACATTACTCATATGAATAAAATGCCATCAAGCATGAATTTTAAAATGTTACCTATGTTTTTAACTTTAGCTGGATATGTAGGAGCAATGATTGGAGCGACGCAATTAGTTAGTGCATTTAAAGAAAACAGAAACAAGGCTAGTAAAACTAAATTGTTCATCTATGTTCAACTAACAGCCTTAATCATTGGACTAGCTTCTTCTGTAATTTCGTTAGGTATTGCTTATTTAGTAAATGATTTAGAAGCTGATAAATTCTTAAGTATTTTTGGCCAATTAGTATTGAATTATTGGGTTTCCTTTAACTTTACTGCAATCGTCGTTTTCCTAATAGGTCAGGCAGGTATGATTTTAAATATTCCTATTTTACTCATACAAACAATTGCTAATGGGGCAACAATGAGTCGTGATATGATGCCTACAGTTTATAACTGGATGAGTCATATTTCACCAATGTATTATTCAGTGCAGGGTCATTTTGCAAACATTTTTGGAAGTGTGTCACAAACACCATATATTTTATCTATGGTAACTGTAGGTGTCGTTGCCATGTTGGTTAATATTGTTATCGTAACTTTTGTTTATAAAAAAGAACCCGATGTTGTTTTTGAGCATTACAAAAATACTAACGAAACACTTGCAAACTATTAATATCTTCTTTGATTCTGTTAAAATAAAGGTATTATGAGAAAAGGAGACTTTAATAATGTCTATCCAAATATTTATATTAGGGAAATTAATGGAAAAAAACAGTTATCCTTATTTATTAAAAAAACAGCTATCAGAACCAATACCTTTTGATAAAATGAGCGGACTAACAGAAAGTAAACTTTATTATAATTTTGAAGCATTATCCAAAAAAGGCCTTGTAGAAATAGTGGAGACAATTAAAGAAGAAAATCGTCCGGATAAGCAAGTATTTCAAATTACTGAAAAAGGTAAACAAACTTTGCCTAAATTGATATATAAGTTGTTCGAGAACACTAAAGAAATTAGTGAAATGTATGTTGGTGTTGCTTACCTTAAATTTGTAGATAATCAAAAAGTAATCAATATCTTGGAAAGCAAGATTCAAGATAATAAACAAATGTTAATAGAAGCACAAGAGATAAAGCACAAAATTCAAGTAACGCCTGAAAATGAAGGGCTTTTAAATTTTATGTCGGATCACTTTACCACTAAAACAAGTAATACAATTCATTTTTTAGAAAAACTAATAACACTTATTGAAAATGAAAATGTATGATATTAAAGAAGGAACGAGTAACGTAAGAACGGTTACTTGTTCCTTCTTTGTTGTTGTGAAAAGATGGTGCCTTATAGATATGGATTTGCAATGAAAAAAGGTTTTAATATATTTTAAACAATACTTTCATTTTCTGTAAATGAGTAGTACAATATAATCAAATAATTAAAATTTTGGAGGGATACCCAAGTCTGGCTTAAGGGAAATTAATAGTTAATATTAATTAGAAGCATCTTGCTTGCGTTGGTTCGAATCCTTCTCCCTCCGTTGAAAATCATTTAGCCAAGCCTTCCTAGTGCTTGGTTTTTTTAATGATATATAAATATTGTTCAATGCATTATAAATTAAGAGAAAGTAGGTTTACAATGTATTTCACTCACTTGAAAGTTGATGAATTTGAAAATTTTACTCATAATCATGCCTCACATTACACACAAAGTGCCAACCATTTTCATTACAGAAACCAACATAAAAACGATGTGCATATTGTAGGTGTTAAAGATAACGAAGATAATGTTATAGCAGCATGCCTTTTAACTGAAGCACGTTCCTTTAAATTTTTTAAATATTTTTATACGCATCGAGGACCTGTTTTGGATTTTTCGGATTATCAGTTAGTAAGGTTTTTCTACAAAAATTTAACTAAATATTTAAAAAAGCATCGTGGTTTATATGTTTTAACAGATCCATACACGTTAGAAAATATAAGAAATACTCAAGGTGAAATATTAGAAAGTTATAACAATAAACCACTTATTAAGACTATGGAAGATATCGGTTATAAACATCAAGGGTATACAGTAGGGTATTCTCAAATAAGTCAAATTCGTTGGTTATTTGTTCTGGATTTGAAGAACAAAACTGAAGATGACCTACTTAAAGAAATGGATTATCAAACACGTAGAAATATTAAGAAAACATACGAGATGGATGTACAAATACGTACACTCCCTATTGAGGAGACTAGTAGATTTTTTAAATTATTTAAAATGGCTGAAGAAAAACATGGTTTTAAGTTTAGAGATCAGCATTACTTTAAAGAAATGCAAAATATTTATCATGATAATAGCATGTTAAAATTAGCATATATCGATTTGTCAGCATTGTTAGTCAAACAAAATAAACAATTAGAAAAATTAAATGAAGACTTAGAAAATATTAAAGCGCGCTTAGAAAATAATCCTAACTCGAAAAAAAATAAGTATGAGCAGGGTTTACAACAAATAAAAGCACAACAAAGAAAAGTAACCGAAACAGAAGCATTAATCAAAACAGATGGAACCATATTGGATTTAGCAGCTGCACTTTATATTTACAACGATCATGAAGTTTATTATCTTTCAAGCGGCTCCAACCCTAGATACAATACATATATGGGTGCCTATAGATTGCAATGGGAAATGATAAAATTTGCGAAAGCGCACAATATCCATCGTTATAATTTTTACGGTATAACAGGAGATTTCAGTGAAAATGCTGAAGATGCTGGTGTACAAAAATTCAAAGCAGGCTTCAACGCGCATATAGAAGAGTATATTGGAGATTTTATTAAACCAATAAGACCTTTACTTTATAAAATATATGCATTAATAAAATAGGATTGATTTACTTAACGCTTTAGTTTTATTAACTGATACGAAGGACAACCACCCACTTTAACATTGCATATTATTATATTTTAATTAACCATTGATTTGAATTTCTAAAAATTGAAATGAGCTAGCCACCTTTTTATAAAAGGTGGCTCAGACTGTCGACAAAGTCTCCGACTTTGTCGGCAGTTTTTTGTGCATGCTTTCCGCGGGCACTGCCTTAGCCTGTAGTCTTCGGCTAGTGCGCTTCCCGCAGGAGTCGGCCCAAATCACTGCCAATATCACACTAAAAGTATTACTGATTTAGAAGTGGGATAATATGTTAAAAGAGAACGATAAAAACAATTTGCTTATAGTCTACATGCATGTGTAGATAAAGATGGTTATATCATTGAAAAGCACTGTTGATACTGTAAAGAAACAATATAATTTGCGAAGTCAAACAATTGAGAGAAGATTTAGGCGATATAAAAGAACAGCATGGTATGCGATGAACGAAATATAGACACCATGACAAAGTTTCTATGGAGACCATGTTAATTTGTGTTGCCATGAATCTTTAAAAATTGGCAATATGGTTAGTAAAATGGCCAATAATGGTTTGAAATACCACTACTATTTTGAAAAAACTATATAAGTAGACAAACCCTTCGCAAATTAATGCGAAGGGTTTGTCTACGTTCTGAATCACCTTTTATAAAATGATGGCTTTTAAAATACAGTCAAAAATGAAAAATCTAAAAAATTTCAGAAAAATGTGAAAAGATGTTAGAAAAGGCGAAAATTCAATATAACAAGGTTGTTATAAAAATGAATTAACTTAGAAATTAAAAGTGCCTAAAATACTATGACTATGCACTTTCTATACAAATTTAATAAAAAATGTAACTAATGCGCGCGTTCAAATATACACTTGACATAAAAATTTACAATGAGTAAAGTGTAAATCATAATTATTTTCAAATAATTCTAAATTTATAATAAATCTAATTATAATGTATTCATGTACGTTATGAGGGGGCGAATAGATTAATGTTTGAACCAAAAGTTACTTATGAACATTTTAATGCAAATGTCTTTGAGTCAATAGATATTGATGATGAAACAAAAGGTGCACGCGAAATCGTCTCATGGGCTTATCAAACCTATGGAGATTCGGTTATTTATGCCTGTAGTTTTGGCGCGGAAGGCATGATTTTAATAGATTTGATTTATAGTGTTAAGAAGGATGCACAAATTGTATTTTTAGATACAGGCCTTCATTTTCAAGAAACATATGATTTAATTGATCGTGTTCAAAAACGCTACCCGGAACTACGTATTAAACTAAAAAAACCGGAATTAACTTTGGAAGAGCAATCATCACAATATAACCCCGCACTTTGGAAAAACAATCCAAACCAATGTTGTTATATTAGAAAAATCAAACCATTGGAAGATGTCTTGTCTAGTGCTACTGCTTGGATTTCTGGGTTACGTAGAGCGCAATCGCCAAGCCGTCAAAATACGCAGTTTATAAATAAAGACGAACGTTTCCAATCAGTTAAAATTTGTCCATTGATACATTGGACATGGGATGATGTATGGCAATATATTAAAAAATATAAATTGCATTATAATGAATTACATGATTTTAACTATCCAAGTATAGGATGTATACCGTGTACGACAGCTGTTGAAGGATCAGGAGATTCAAGAGCGGGAAGATGGACCAATTCAAACAAAACAGAATGCGGCCTTCATACCACAGACCATACATCTTTATAATAATAAATTTTTTTGACATTAAATCCTAGTATTCCCATCGGATAGATATATCTAAAGGGTGATTAAACAAAATAATCTTAGGTGATGGTTAAAAATTTTTCTGAAAAGAGTATGGCGTCAATTGTTGAGTAAGTTTAAACAAAATGATTGTTAAATAAAAAATTAAAATGAGGTGAAATGGTTGTGAACTTATCCGTAATAAATAGTCCGTTTGATGAAAATCAAGCCACACAACTAAACCAAATTATTCAAAATCTTACGATTGAGCAGCAAGTTTGGTTAAGCGGTTATTTAACTGCAAATTTACAAAGTGTTACTACAAAACAAGAAACACCATCGGAAGTAGCTCAGTTTGTATTAAATAAAGAAAACACTTCAAATAGTGAGAGACATATCACTGTATTGTATGGTTCAGAAACTGGTAATGCACAAGGTTTGGCTGAAAAGTTAGCTGATCGCCTTGTCGAACTCAATTTCAATGTGAAATTGAGTGCAATGGGTGATTATAAAACAAAAGATCTAAAAAAAGTAGAAGATTTATTTATTATTTCTTCTACTCATGGTGAAGGAAATCCGCCCGATAATGCCATTAGCTTTCACGAATTTTTACATGGTAGAAAAGCACCTAAGTTAGAAGGTGTACGTTTTTCAGTTTTATCACTCGGGGACGCATCATATGAATTCTTCTGTCAAACAGGTAAGGATTTTGATGCACGTCTAGAAGATTTAGGAGCTTCCCGCTTAGTAGATAGACGAGATTGTGACTTGGATTTTGATGATATGGCTGAATCTTGGATGGATCAAATTATTGAGCAGTTAAGCGAAGCCTCATTGAGTGAAGAAAAGGTGACAACAACGAACGCGGTACAATTGACAAATGAAAAACGATATTCAAAAACACAACCTTATGAAGCTGAAATATTAGAAAATATTAACTTGAATGGTAGAGGCTCTAATAAAGAAGTTAGACATATTGAATTACAATTTGAAGATTATGGTGAAGACTATGAGCCAGGTGATTGCTTGGTTGTGATTCCAGAAAATGATGAAAAACTAGTAGAAGTCTTACTGGATAAATTAGATTGGGATGCTCAAACAGAAATACCAATCAACGACAAAGGCGATGTGCTTTCATTAAAGGATGCACTACAACATCATTTTGAAATTACTAAATTAACTAAACCACTACTACAAAAAGCAGCTGAGTTGTTTGGAAATGAAGCGTTGGCAGAAAACGTCTTAGATCAAGCGTGGGTTAAATCTTATGTTTATGGTCGAGATTTAATTGATTTAATTCAAGACTTTAAACCAGAAAACCTGGCGCCTGAGGTGCTATATCAATTTTTAAGAAAATTACCACCTAGAGAATATTCTATAGCGAGCAGTTATGAAGCAAATCCTGATGAAGTTCATATCACTGTAGGCGCTGTAAGATATCAAGCACACCAACGTGAGCGCCAAGGTGTTTGTTCAGTTCAATTAGCTGAACGCATGGAACCTGGAACATCTATATCTGTATATCTAAAGAAAAACCCGAATTTTAAATTTCCATTCGATGAAGCTACACCCGTCATTATGATTGGCCCTGGAACAGGTGTCGCACCTTTTAGATCTTATTTACAAGCACGTGAAGAGTTAGATTTATCAGGCCAAACATGGTTGTTCTTTGGAGAACAGCATTTTACAACAGACTTTTTATATCAAACAGAATGGCAAGATTGGCTTAAAGAAGGTGTGTTGAGTAAGTTGGACTTAGCATTTTCAAGAGATACGGATGAAAAAGTTTATGTTCAACATAAGATTGTGGAACAAAGTGAAACTTTTTATGAGTGGTTAAAAAACGGTGCATCTTTATATGTATGTGGCGATGAACAAAATATGGCTAAAGATGTACATAAAGCGATACATCAGGTCTTAGTTAAAGAAGGTAATATGTCAGAGGAAGAAGCTGAGACTTATTTGACACAAATGAAAAAAGACAAACGATATCAAAGAGACGTTTATTAGAAAAGGAGCTGATCACGTGACAGAGTCAAATTTAAATTTTTCTCAAAAACTTGATGAGATGGAACGTATCAAAGCTGATAGTAACTACCTTCGTGGCACAATTGTTGAAGGGTTAGCAGATAGAATTACAGGTGCTATTTCAGAAGAAGATACTAAATTATTAAAGTTTCATGGGAGTTATATGCAAGATGACAGAGATCTTCGCGATGAACGCCGTAGACAGAAGTTAGAGCCTGCATACAGTTTCATGATAAGAGTGCGTGCTCCGGGCGGTGCTTCGACTCCAGAACAATGGATTGCGATGGATGATATCGCGAATCAATATGCAAATCAAACGATTAAATTAACGACGAGACAAGCGTTTCAATTCCATGGGATTTTAAAAAGAAATTTAAAACAAACGATGTTTGATATAAACCAATCTTTATTAGACACGCTTGCAGCATGTGGAGATGTTAATCGTAATGTGATGTGTAACCCTAACCCTTATCAATCTGATGTGCATGCGGAAATTAATCAGATTGCGAGTGATATTAGCCGTCACCTTTCACCTAAAACACAGGCTTACCATGAAATTTGGTTAGACGGAGAGAAAGTGTTAGATACGAGTGATCAAGAACCAGAACCAATGTATGGCAAAACCTATTTGCCACGTAAATTTAAAATTGGTATTGCAGTCCCACCCTCTAATGATATCGACGTATTTTCACAAGATATCGGGTTAATTTCAATCATTGAAGACGGTGAATTAGTTGGATTTAATCTCACAGTTGGTGGCGGCATGGGTATGAAACATGGAAATACTGCGACGTACCCACAAGTTGGACGATTGATTGGCTATTTCCCAAAATCACAGGTCATTGATGTTTGTGAAAAAATCCTTACGATTCAGAGAGATTATGGAAATCGTGAAGATAGAACGAATGCACGTTTTAAATATACTGTGGATCGCAAAGGGGTAGCATGGATCACGGATGAACTGAATCGTCGTTTAGGTTGGGAATTAGAGTCCAAGCGTGCATTTCACTTTGAAGATAATGGTGATCGATATGGTTGGACTGAAGGCAGTGGTAAGCATCATTTCACTTTATTTATTCAAAATGGACGTGTTAAAGATACGGAAGAATATAAATTGAAAACAGCGTTAAGAGCGATTGCTGAAGTACATACTGGAGATTTTAGACTTTCACCTAACCAAAATTTAGTAATTGCGAATGTTGAAACAGAGAAAAAGCCAGAAATTGAAGCACTCATAAAGCAATATGGTTTAACAGATGGTGAACATTATACTGGGTTGCGGAAAAATTCCATGGCTTGTGTCGCTTTTCCTACTTGTGGTTTAGCAATGGCAGAATCTGAACGGTATTTACCTTCATTAATTACCAAAATAGAAAGCTTGTTAGATGAAGCGGGCTTAAATGAAGAAGAAATAACTATTAGAATGACGGGATGCCCTAACGGTTGTGCGCGTCCGGCATTAGCTGAAATTGCATTTATTGGTAAAGCACCAGGTAAGTACAATATGTACCTAGGTGGCGGTTTCGCTGGTGATCGTTTAAATAAATTGTATAAAGAAAATATTGATGAAGCAGAAATATTAGAAAGTTTGAGACCCATTTTATTGCAATATGCACAAGAAAGAACAGATGGTGAGCGCTTTGGTAATTTTGTAGTCAGAGCAGGGATTGTTGAAGCAGTCACAGACGGTCAATTATTCCATAGTTAATCAATTAAAAAGGTGGTGTTAGGATGGGAAAAGTTTTTTTAGTAGGCGCAGGACCTGGTGATCCTGATTTAATTACAGTTAAAGGTAAAAAATCGATTGAAACAGCTGACATTATTTTATACGACCGTTTAGTTAATCCTGAGTTATTGGAGTACGCATCTATAACTGCGCAGTTAATATATTGTGGTAAAAATCCTAACCATAAATCTGTTTCGCAAGTAGATACTAACCAACTACTCGTTGATTTGGCTCAAGAAGGTCACACGATTACACGCTTGAAAGGTGGAGATCCTTTCGTTTATGGCAGAGGCGGCGAGGAAGCAGAAGTATTAGCCGCCAATAATATTTCATTTGAAATCGTACCAGGTATAACTGCAGGTATTGCAGCACCTGCATACGCAGGTATCCCTGTAACACATCGAGATTACAGCTCTTCTGTTGCATTTGTTACGGGTGTTATCAACAAGGAAATTGACAAGGATGAATACTGGAGACATCTAGCTTTAGGGCCGGAAACGTTATGTATCTATATGGGCGTTAAAAAGCTGCCAGAGATTGTTGAGTTGCTAACTAAAAATGGGCGTAATAAAAATACGCCAGTAGCGCTTGTACATATGGGTACTTCTAAATTACAAAAAACCGTTGTTGGCACATTAGAAACCATTGTCCACGGTGCAAAAGATGTTGAAAACCCAGCGATGATTATTGTGGGTGAAGTCGTGAAATTGCGTAACCGCATTAGTTGGTTTGAGGAAACATATAAAAATGAATTATTAACACAACTCACATAACAGTGGCTGGAGGGATAATTATATGCAAGGCGTCTTATATGTTAGTCATGGTAGCCGTGTAGCAGAAGCAGTTGAAGAAGCAACGTCATTGATTGAGCGTGTTCAAGCAAAAGTTAATATTCCTTTACAAGAAACATGTTTTTTAGAACTTGCAGACCCAGATATATCTGAAGGTTTTAGGAAATTAGTGCATCAAGGTGCAACTGAAATTTCCGTGATCCCTGTATTACTGCTTAGCGCAGGTCATTACTACAAAGATATACCTGTAGAGATTGAACGTATTAAAACTCAATTTCCCAACATAAAAATCAATTACGGTAAGCCTTTGGGTGTACAAAAACGATTAACTGAAATTCTTAAACAACGTTTAGAAGAGCGTGAAATCACGCCTAATGCTGACGCTAAATTATTAGTTATTGGTAGAGGTAGTTATAATCCACAAACGAAGCAAGATTTTTCGATAATAAAGTCACAATTATCAGAAATGTTTCCTTCTAAAAGCATAGAAGTGTGTTATTTGGCAGCTTGTGAACCGCTATTTGAAGATGCGTTGGACCGTTTAGTAAACGCAGGTCATTCGCAAATATTTATTTTACCGTATATCTGGTTTACAGGTATTTTAGACCAACATATCGCTGATGTTGTGAGTGCATACCAATTAAAAAGTGACATTATTTTAGCAGCTCATCTAAGCCATCACGAGCAATTACAAATTGCATTAAAAGAACGTGTTGAAGAGACGTTTGATACAGTTTAGTCATTTTTATCAAAGTTGAAAGTACTTATCTGAGGAGTGACATCATGTCTTACATCCCTTTAGTGGTTGATATTTCACAAAAACAAATCGTTGTTATAGGTGGCGGAAAAATAGCTGAAAGACGTGTCAATGTTTTAAAAACATATACAAAACAAATTCAAATTATTAGCCCCACGCTAACAAATAGCTTAGAACATCTTGTTGATAAACAAGTCATTCAATGGCGGAATAAAACATTTGAAAGTAGTGATGTGCAAGACGCGGATTTAATTATTGCTGCGACGAACGATACAGACGTAAATCAATCCATATTACAAGCCAAGCCAGACAAGGCATTAATTAATATGGCGGGTCAAGCGTTAGCTGGCGATGTATTCATTCCAAGTATATTACGACGTGGAAAGTTAATGATCAGTGTTTCAACACAAGGCGCCAGTCCTAAACTGACAAGCCAAATTTTAGCTGAGTTACAACAACATTTTAATAGTGCATATGGTGATTATGTTGATTTCCTATATGAATGTAGGCAACAAGTTAAACGTAGCTCACTTTCACCTGAGGAAAAAGAACGGTTTTTGAAGCAAATCTTAAATGAAAAATATTTAAAAATAAGTAAGCAAAATGAAGTTAGAAAGTGGTTATCAGCGCTGGAATAAATTGAAAGGAAAGGGGGACATCATATGTATAAATTATTTGTTTTTGCACTGGCTGGTTTTCTCGCTCAGTTAATTGATGGTTCATTAGGCATGGGGTTTGGCGCATCGTCTTCTTCGATATTATTGACATTTGGTGTGGCGCCAGCAATCGTATCAGCAACAATTCATTTTTCAGAAATTGCTACTACAGCTGCCTCAGGAACGTCGCACTGGAAATTTGAAAACGTACATAAACCTACGATGATCAAATTAGCGATTCCTGGAGCGATAACAGCATTTATTGGTGCTGCTATATTGAGTCATATACACAGTGATTTTATTAAACCATTTATCGCTATTTTCTTGTTATCAATGGGGCTCTATATTTTATACCAATTTTTATTTACCAAAGAAAAACCATTATCGAAAGCGAATGAAAAGACATCTCGACTTGTGTTAATACCACAAGGTGCAGTGGCAGGATTTTTAGATTCAATTGGCGGTGGAGGCTGGGGACCAGTCAATACGCCATTGATACTTGCTCAAAAGAAATTAGAACCTAGGTATGCGATTGGTACGGTATCCGCAAGTGAGTTTTTCGTAACGGTGTCTGCGTCTCTAAGCTTTATTATTTTTCTTGGCTGGAGCCAAATTAATTGGTGGCTTGTCGTATCATTAAGTGTCGGTGGTATGATTGCAGCACCATTTGCAGCGTGGTTAGTTAGACTGTTACCGATGAATATTTTAGCTGTTTGTGTGAGTGGATTGATTATTTTCACAAATACAAATTCACTGATTAGTGTCGTTGAAATCAATCATGCTTTATCAATCACAATAAAAATTGCATTGATTGTGATTTGGTTCGGATTAATTCTGTATGCTTTATACCAAAATAATAAATTACCGTTTGCTACTTTTAAAGATGAAACAAATGTAAATAAATTAGATTAATTCATTAAGGAGTGTGACGACATGTCATTAATAAACGAAAAAGAACAATCTACCATCCAACCTCATGGTGGTTCACTTATCAATAGAGAGGTCCACGGTGCAGCGCGAGAACAATTGCTTAAAGAAGCTGAAACACTCGCATCTATCACATTAAATCCTTGGAGTTTATCAGATTTGGAATTAATTGCAATCGGTGGATTTAGTCCATTGACAGGATTTATGAAAGAAGCTGATTATTCTAAAGTTGTAGAAGACATACACTTAGAAAATGGTTTGGTTTGGAGTATCCCAATCACATTACCTGTGACAACAGAACAATCTCAAAATTTGAATATTGGCTCTCGTGTTGCCTTGTATGGTGAAGATGGTGTTTTATATGGTGTGATTGACTTAGAAGAAAAGTATACGTATGACAAACAAAAAGAAGCGCAACTTGTATACGGAACTACGGATGTTGATCATCCTGGTGTCAAAAAGGTCTATGAAAAAGGAGGTGTGTATCTCGCAGGCCCAATTTATTTATTAAACAGACCTAAACACGACGAATTTGTGGATTATCATCTAGACCCCAAAGAAACAAGACAACTCTTTACAGACTTAGGATGGCAAACTGTGGTAGGTTTTCAAACTAGAAACCCAGTACATCGCGCACATGAATATATTCAAAAAGCAGCCTTAGAAGCAGTGGATGGCTTGTTGTTGAATCCTTTAGTAGGTGAAACAAAATCTGATGACATTCCAGCATCAGTGCGTATGGAAAGTTACAAAGTTATATTAGAAAATTATTACCCGGAAAATAAAACGCGTTTAGTTATTTACCCTGCTGCAATGAGATATGCAGGACCTAGAGAAGCGATATTACATGCTACAGTACGTAAAAATTATGGATGTACACACTTTATTGTTGGACGTGATCATGCAGGCGTAGGTGATTATTACGGCACCTATGAAGCGCAAGAACTGATTTCTAAATACGAAGCAGAATTAGGTATACAAATATTAAAATTCGAACACGCCTTTTATTGTAAAACGTGTGAAAATATGGCTACAGCAAAAACGTGCCCACATGATGCTTCAGAACATTTGCATTTAAGTGGTACGAAAGTTCGTGAAAAATTGAAAAAGGGAGAATCGCTACCGAAAGAATTTTCGAGACCAGAAGTAGCTCAAGTCCTTATAAATGGATTGAAAGAACAGAAATAAAGGAGTGTAGATGTAGTAATGGGAGAATCTAAAAATATAACATGGCATGCTTCAGAGGTTACCAAGGATGAAAGATTACAGCGTAATCAACATAAGAGTGCAGTTATTTGGTTTACAGGACTTTCTGGCTCAGGAAAATCAACGATATCTGTAGAACTTGAAAAAGCATTGTTTAATCACCAAATCCATACATATCGTTTAGATGGAGATAATGTTAGACATGGATTGAATCGAAATCTAGGATTTTCACCTGAAGATCGTAAAGAAAATATAAGACGTATAGGTGAAGTTAGTAAATTGATGGTAGATGCAGGTTTGATAACAGTCACAGCTTTCATCTCTCCTTATAAATCAGATAGAGAAGCAGTACGCCATTTATTAGATACAGATGATTTTATAGAAGTTTATACGCAATGTAGTCTATCAGAATGTGAAAATAGAGACCCGAAAGGTTTATATAAAAAAGTAAGAAGTGGTGAAATCGCAGAATTTACTGGCGTAAATGCGCCATATGAAGCCCCTACACAACCAGAGATTACATTAGATACAGAAACACTTTCTGTGGAAGCATCAGTATCCAAAATTATGGATTATTTACAAAAACATCAGTATATCGATGACATTTAAGTTTAATAATAAAAAATTGAAGGGGCAATCGAATGGAGATATTAAATATCATTGCCATAATATTATTTATTATATTTATTTTAGTAGTATCGTGCGGATTGTTACTTGTGCGTTTAGGTCAAAGTAGAAAACATTTTTTTGTAGAATTGAAAGTGATGGTCACAATTATGGTAATATGTTTTATTGGCATAGGTGTATCACTAATAATACTAGGTTATTATCATCAATTATAAATTATATATGCATTGATAAACAGGGCTACGAAATCAAATGACAAGTTTGATTTCACCCTGTTTTTATATTTAAATAAGTGTATTTCTATTTAACAATCGTTATTATATATTGTTTTGTAGATAAGCAAACAGTATCAATGATACTTATATGTTTTATAGTAAAGTGAAAATTAAAGTGTTATATTAAGTAAATCAAATTTATCTGATTGGCGTTTTAAACGTAATGAATACAATATAAAGGTAGGGACATTTATCAAAATGGATCAAAGTATAAAGGATATTCCTAAAATAGAATTACATTGTCATTTAGATGGTTCAGTCAGTAAACATTTAATTCGACAATTGGCACAAGAACAACGCATACCTTTAAACGAGGATTGTCTTACGGTGCATGAAGATTGTGAAAGTTTAGAAGCGTATTTGAAGTGTTTTGATGAAGTATTAAAAGTATTACAAACCGCAGATAGCCTAAAGCGTGCAATTGTAGATGTTGCGCAACAAGCTTATGAGGATAATGTTAAATATATAGAGATTCGCTTTGCACCGTTGCTACATATGGAACAAGGTATGACGCTTTTAGATGTATTAAAAGCTGTAGAAGCGGGGGTTAATATCATACAAGACACATTGCATATGAAAGTGAATTTACTCATTTGCGCAATGAGGCAGCATGCATCGTCTGTGAATAAACAATTATTTGATGATGTGTCTATATATAATAGCGAAAAAATATGTGGTATAGATTTTGCGGGGCCTGAAGTAGGATTTCCTCCATATGAAATTCAAGATACTATTCAATACGGATTAGAAAAAGGTATGAATTTAACACTCCATGCAGGTGAGTGTGGTTGTATACATAACGTTTTAGAAACGATCAAAATAGGGGCTAAGCGTATTGGTCATGGTGTTGCTGCTAACTTAGATGAAGCTGTATTAAAGGAAGTTAAAGCGAAGGATGTATTGTTAGAAATATGTCCTAAAAGTAATTTGCAAACCAAAGCTATAGAGACATTGTCACAAATAAACATCCCTTACTTATTAAAAAACGATATACCTTTTATTATCAATACAGATAATCGTATGGTGACACAAACTTCATTAAATGAAGAATATACGTTGTTATTAAAACATCAGTTAATAAATATAAACCAGATTAAATACATTAATAAGCGTGCAGTTCAATATGCCTTTTTAACCGAAGAAGAAAAAAGTCAAGTGCTTCAATCAATGTCATAACGCGTATACACTTTACACAATATGAAGCGTTAATCATTAACATTTTATAATACTAAAAATATACACTACTGTTTATTTTTAGTATTCAAGCGCAACAGATTTGATAGTTTGAATAAAATGAGTCATAGCAGGGCTTAAATGATAATTTTTATTCCAAATAAAATCCGTTGAGATATTACTATAGTTATCAGGCAATTGATAACTATACAATGACCCGTTTTCTAAGTCATTTTGTACGGATGATTTTGGAACTAAACTGATACCGATACCAGATTTAACACTACCAATAATTGTTTCCATCGTACCAAATTCTACAAGTAATGGCTTTTTAATATTTTCGGATTTTAACCAGGCTTCAAGATTTCTTCTATAATTACATCCATTTTTAAACACCAAAAATACAGCGGATGTTATATCTTCTAATTGTGTCATTTCTGTACTGGATATTAACACAAGTTTTTCTTTAAATAACTCTACTTTATTTATATTGTGATGATGTTTGAAGCCTGTGACAAATCCACAATCCAAGTTTTGATTGACTATTTTTTTAGAAATATTGGCAGTAACATCAGTATGTAATGATAGAGAAATTTGTGGCGATTTTTTCCGAAACATTGATAATAGCATAGGTAATTTAGTAATCGTTTCGACAATCCCGATATCAATTTTACCGTTAGATGATGCTTGTTTGTCAAAATCACGTTCTATTTCATTTAATGTAGCTAAAATTTTTTCAACATACGTTTGGAATTTTTCACCATCTGTCGTCAAGGTCGTACCTTTATTATGACGTAAAAAAAGTTGTGTGTTGAGTTCTTGCTCTAACTGTTTTATGCGAAATGTAACATGTGATTGCACATAATTAAGTGATTTAGCAGCCTTACTAATACTTTGATGTTGACTAACACTTTGAAAAATTTTAAAATCTTTGATTTCCATAATATCACCCGACTTTTCGTTTGAGGCTATTATACATGAAACCATTTCTTTTATGCTGAAAAAAAGCACTGCCGTCACTATGACGGCAGTCTTATTATGTTGCATATTTTTTAATTAAAGTTTTGAAGAAGTCTATAGATCGTTCAAATGCTTCTATTTCTACATATTCGTTGGGTTGATGTGCTAATGTTTCTATTCCAGGTCCATAAATTAATGTAGGAATGTTGCTATTAGGGTTTAGCACAGAGCCATCGGTGTAATAAGCCATTCCAGTAATATTATTTTCTTTAGAAGTATCTAAGGCTTTTTGAATAATTTCAGTGTCCTCATCAGTTAGAATCGTAGCGCGATCAAGCAATACTTTTGTGCTTACTTTTGGAGCGTTCCTATCAGAAAATATCTGGTTTAAACGTTGATTAAATTGCTTATACAGTTTGTCATGAATATTCGGTGTAACTGTTCGTATATCAACATTTAATACACATTCATCAGGTATCACGTTCGTTTGAATACCACCATTGACCATATTTGCAGAGATACTACTTTTACCTAATGCTGCAGTTTCTTCTGACCATTCTTCTTTTAAATCATTTATCAATTGAATGACTTTGTTTATGCCTTCAACTGCATTAATACCTTGTTCTGGCATCGCGCCGTGTGCAGTTTTTCCAGTCAAAGTGACTTCTATCCATAATGCGCCCTTATGTCCAATTGCAACTTTCTCAGTCGTGGGTTCAGCTATAATGATAGCAGCGACATTATCCATATTTGTGTTTTTGACGTAATGTTCCGCACCTATTGAATCTACTTCCTCTCCTGCAGTGGCTAAAAATTCGATATCTTTCTTTAATTCACAGTTTTCCTCAATTAAAGATTCTAATGCGAGATATAAAGCGGCTAAGCCACTTTTCATATCTGTTGTTCCTCTTCCATATAATTTTCCATGATCAATATCACCTTTAAATGGGTCATAATCCCATTTTTGTGCACCTATCTTTACAGTGTCGGTATGGCCGGATAATATGAGTTTGCTAGCGTTTGGCTGCTTGGATTTTAAAGTTACTGAAAAATTGCTTCTATTATCACTTAAATTTGTAATGTTAAAAGGAATGTTTCGAGACGCACACCGTTGTTTAAAAAGTTTTACAACGTTATTTTCATTAGCAGGTGGGTTGGTGCTATCAACATTGATGAGAGATTGTAAGAATTCTAAATTTGATTGTGTCATGTTCAAACCCCCCTAGCTTTATTAAAAACTTTGTCTTTATTTTCAGGTTGTAAACTTGGACGTGTTATTTTAAACAGTGATATATCCTGTTTGGATTTACCTTTAGTGGTTAATTCATATAATATTTCTCCGACTGCACTTGAAAATTTATAGCCATGTCCTGAAAAACCAGCAGCAACGACAATATGTTCATGTTCGGGATGTTTATCTATCACAAAGTGTTCGTCTAATGTATTTGTAAACATACACGTTTTACCAACATTAATATTTCCGTTCGCTTGTTGCATGTATTGGTTCAAAAAACCACTAATATCGTTTTCGTCTTTTTCATAAGACCCAAATGATTTATTGTAATAAGTTGGGTCGATAGGGTCTCCATTATCGTAACGTCCAATTTTTAAACCAGTGCCATCAATAGAAGGGAATCCATAATATACACCACTTGGGACGTCGGCAAAAAAGCCCGGAAACCCATCTGACTTATACAAAATATCGTTGGAATCAAACCACGCAATCGTTTGTCTAGAAGGTTGGAGTTGAAGTTTTAAATCTAAATCATCTAAAATTTTTTTATTCCAAGCACCACCAGTGATAATTAATTTATTTGCGGTGAATGTTTCGGAATTGGTTTGAACTTCGACTGAGTCATTAAAAATATCAATATTCATGACTGGCGCATTGGTTTTTAATTCAGCACCATGATTTAAAGCAAGTCGTTTAAATGCGCGGATACAGTTTTGAGAAAATAGCACTCCGGCCTCAGGTTCATAACAACCAATTTGGTCATCAGGTATTGTAATACCTGGCCAAGTGTCGTTAATTTGTTTAGCTGATAAAGTTTCAGTATTTAGATTATATTGTTGAGCACCATTGATTGCGGTTTGTACAAACAATGAATCGCTTGGGCCAAAAGTAATGACACCAGTATTTAAAAATATCCGTTCATTTGTTTGTTTTTGAAGTTCATTCCAAAGTTCTTGTGCTCTCAAAGCAATAGGTACATACGCTAAACCTTCTCCACAAGCATGCCTTATTAATCTTGTGTCACCACTATGACTACCATTTTCATGTGGTGGGTCAAAAGCATCTATCATTAAAGTATCCCATCCACTTTTTGCCAAATAGTATCCAGCTGACATACCCATAGAACCGGCACCGACAACGATGACATCGTAATGTTTTCTCATTTCCATCTCTCCTTAGTTGAAACAAATTTAATATTTGCCAAGTATTTATTTCAAGTCTAATAGCAACTAGTCTTAGTGTAAAATTACAAAATGAGATGGTTGATATCTCTAAAAGTGATATCGATATACGTATGTATTTTGCCTAACTGTACTTTTTTTATTAATTTAAGACAGTTAGGAACTTAACTATACGAATTGAGAAAAATTTAACATTTAAATTATTAATTAGCATACAATGTAATTACACAAACAAGTAAAGGGGTGTATTGACATGATGATTGCAGATATTATCGGTGGTATCATTAAATTAATCAAAACTTTAGTTGACACTTTCGCGTAATTTTTAAATAACTAATTAAATCAATTTAAAGGAGTGCTTACATTATGTCAGGTATCGTAGAAGCAATTTCAAATGCAGTAAAATCAGGTTTAGATCACGACTGGGTAAATATGGGAACTAGCATTGCGGATGTAGTAGCTAAAGGTGCAGACTTCATCGCTGGATTCTTTGGTTAATAAACATATTTTTAAATAAACATATACTTAACAAAAAAGCTACTGTTTCACACGTAAAGTGTTAGAAAACAGTAGTTTTTTTGTTGTTAAGTTATTTAAAAAAGTAACTTTTGTTTTTGAATAACTATACAAATAATATACATTATATTTTGTATAATTATACATTTCAGAGAGATTAGGTTAACTGCCCAGATGCTAAAAATAGACTGGCATCTTTGTTCATAAATATATTTTTGCCTTGATAAAAAGTATGGCTATTTATATTTGAAAGTCCTATTTTACGTAATGCTTTGTGGATATCTTTTTGTTCGAATCCATTATATATATTCGGGTGATTAACATTTTCATTTTTATCGAAGTCTACTATGATTAGTATGCCATTACGATTTAATTGAGTAGCTAATTGTTGCAGTAACGCCATGTAATTTCCGCTATGAAGTAGTACAAGTGAGAGTAATATCACATCATATGATTGGTGAAGTTTTGTTTTGTTTGGATCTAGTAAATCGCCTTCAATGGCTTTAATGTTTGTTTTATTTAATGATTTAATTTTGGCATTACATATTTCAGCCATTTTAGGTGATGCATCTAAAATAGTAATGTGATTGAAATGATGTGCGATATCGAATGCGACAAGCCCAGTGCCACCACCGTAATCTAATAACGAATCATACGTAGTTTTTTTAAACAGTAAATTTAATTCGGAAGAGATTGTTTTAGCTAACTTAATTCTTTCGTCATTATCATAATTTTGTGCTATTTGATTAAATTGAGATTGATTCAAGCTCATCATCCTTTAGAATAGATTTTCTTTTTGTATTTTTAGAGTTATTATAGATTTGTAAAGTCTTTAATTGATTTTAGCATAGTAGGCAAATTTTTTTCAATTAAATGACGTCAAGTTGTCTTGTAATATTTAAAATTATAGATAATCAATGGTTATTTTAAAAAAGTATATTTGTTCAATTTATGTATGGATAAAATATTTAAATAAAATTACATAATATACTAATAGTATATTAAATTAGGTAAGCCTAAAGTCTGATTGAGTATGGCTGTTATATTTGGTTTACTAGGTGGTGGACGTTTATAACGAGGTGCAGAGATGAAGAAAAATATGAGAGTAATTAGGCGGCGGTTAAAAGGTCTAGATTACGGGATGCTAATTAGTTTTATTATATTAGGTGTCATCATGATATATAGTGCGAGTATGGTATCAGCATCTAAGGGTGCATTAACTGGTGGCGTTCCAATTGAAAGTAATTATTTTATGAAAAAACAATTTATCTTTTTGATTGTGGGTATTTTAGTGATTATATTTATTGCATTATGCATAAATATAAACTTTTTAAAAACACGCATGTACAAAAATTGATGGCTATCAGTTAACGAGCGCGTTAACCTCGATTGGTAATGGCAGCCTGACTGGTAAATGTTTAGGAAATGGTCTAGCAAAGTTAGGTTATTTACCAGAACCGCACACTGATTTTATATTTACCGTTATTTCAGAAGAATTGGGGCTACTAGGTGTGCTATTTACGCTCATAATTTATGGTTATATCTTAATAAAAGGACTTATTTATGCGAATAAAACGAACAATCAATTTTATAAATTGATTTGTGTTGGTGTAGTCAGTTACATATTTATGCAAGTTTTCATTAATTTAGCTGGTATATCTAGTATTGTTCCATTAACTGGTGTGACTTTGCCCTTGTTGAGTTATGGTGGTTCTTCTATGTTGAGTATCAGTATAGCTTTTGGCGCACTTTTAGCAGTGGCTAGAAGAATTAACAACGACAGAAAGGAAACTTTAAAATGACCCGTATTTTAAAAATTACACTACCAGTTATTTTGCTTATTGCTATTTTGATTGGTATTGCAATAGGTATAGCAAAACCTATAGATCAAGGGATCTATAACATGTTACATACATATTTAACTATAGATGTTATAAAACAATATCTATATTTTGTTTCAACTATTTTTGACCCTAAAATTTGTTTGATTTTAACATTATGTGTTTTGGCTGTTTTGTTTTTCTATCATAAATTTAAATTTTTGTGGTATGGCTTTTGGTGCTTTTCAGTATTTTTAATAGGTACTTTTATGAAATATGTCATTCAACGGTCGAGACCATCCGAACATTTTGACGGATATAGTTTTCCCAGCATGCATGTTTTAAGTGTATGTATATTAGTGAGCCTAATTTTATTAATAAAAAGGAATAAAACATTATATTGTATAGCCATTATTTTAGTGGCTTCAATTATAGTATCCCGTATTTATGTGGGCGCGCATTATTTTACTGATACTATGGGAAGTTTATTAGTGATTTCAGTTATGATTCAATCACTTAATTACAATAATCATGCAAGCGAAAAACTAGATAAAATCGAATGATTTGTTAAGCTAAATGCTAATCTATAAATTATTTATTGATTCATACATGGAATGATGAAGGGAGTCATTTGATTGAATTATGAAAAATATTTAAACAGGACAGTCGAACTTGCTGAGGAAGCATTAAATTATGGGAATGAACCTTTTGGCTCACTTTTAGTGGATATTGAGGGTAATGTTTTATTTGAAGATTATAATAGAATCAGTAGTGGTGATGCGACTGAACACCCAGAAATTGCTATCGCAAAATGGGCAGCAACCCATCTTACTCCTGACGAAAGAAAGCATACTATTGTTTTTACTTCCGGAGAACATTGTCCAATGTGCGCAACTGCACACGCACTCGTTGGTTTAGATAAAATTGTATATGCGAGTTCCTCAAAACAATTGAGTCAATGGTTGGAAGCCATCAATGTTGCGCCTGCCCCTTTTAAAAATTTACCTATTGAAAGTGTAATTAGAGATGCTCATGTTGAAGGACCTTTTGAAGCAGTGTCATCTAAAATTAAAAAATTGCAAATTCGTTATCATCAACAATAAGTAGAAGTATGAAACCCCTCCAGTAGCCAAACTGCTGAGGGGTTTTATGTTTTTTAGCATTTTTTGTCTTTAAATGCTTATAAATTGAAAAGCTTTGATGGTTGTGATAAAAGCATTTGTCATGTTTAAGAATATACAGAATGGGAAAATTATGCATAATATCGTAATAACACAACTAAGGTGTTTTTGATAAGGGGGACAATTAGATGAGTACGTTAATTTTTCTTTTAATTCTAGCTGTAATCATTATTATTTATTTACTAGTGAAACAAAGTTTTGCTAAAGATTTTAAAGCTCAAAAGCATAAACGTTATAGAGAGAAGCGAGTGATAGATTTTATTCAGAGCGCATATAAAATTGACAACATTGAAGCAATTCACCGTAAACATAATCATTTAGAGCTTATTTATAATCGTAAGACGTTAGATGTAAAAAGTGAACAGGTTATTTTTGTCGACGAAGCAGATCAGGAAGTTGTTGAAACTAACTTTAGCTTAGCTGAAGACGATGAAAGAGAAGACTTATTTGATAAAATTTTAGAAAATACGTATTTTTATATGACAAAGGAACGCTTCGATCATTTAATGATTCAGTCTAAAGCGTAATGGTTAATGTGTATCCATGAAAAATGATGACGGATATTTTAAGAGGAGGACTTTCTTATGAAACCAGTAGTTAAAGCTTATAAGAATGATAGTGAGTTAGAAGTGGATGTTACTGCATTACAAGATAAAGGTATAGGTAATCAGGACATTTACGTATTATCCTTAGATAAATCTCGAACAGAAAAAATTGTAGAAGATACGAATATTTTAGGTATAGATATTAAAAAAGAAAATGATTCTGAGAGAGAAGCTTTGAAAAGAAAGTTGATTGATTTAGGTGTAGATGAAAGTGAAATCGCTACTTTTAAAAGTGATATGGATGACGGCAAAGTTTATTTAATCGTCACTGATGTAAGAGTTAGAGGGTTATTGTAAAATATTTAGATGAACTATATCGCTTCAGGATTTTAAGTAAACAAAATGCCTATGTAGTTCATGTTTTGAATGCTCTGAACATTGAGTTGAATGAAGATAAAGTTGATATAAATGCTTTGAACAATGATGCGCTTAAGCGTAAACAAAAAACGTCAATTTCTATTTTATATAGAAATTGACGTTTTTTAATCAACAATATTGATGTTCTAGACATTGTATTGTTATTTATACGTGTTTATAAGGTGCGACGTTTTGGTTTACTGTCGTCTGAAAGTCTAAATGATAATAGTAATCCAATTGCTGAGATAACTGTAGCAATGATAAACGTTACGTTAACACCATGAATTATACCAGTAATACCGTCTTGAGGTATTGCTGAAACTGACATTATAGTAATAAAGACTGCAGTACCAATAGCACCTGCCATTTGTCTAAATGTATTGTTCATGGCAGTACCATGTGCGATTAAATCATTTGGCAGTTGGTTAATTGCTAATGTCGTCATAGGCATCATAACCATGGCGATTGAAACCATTCTCAATGCATTAGAAGTAGCGAGATACGTAAATGTTGTATGCTCTGTTAACATTGTAAATGGTAATGTCGAAACGACTAGTACGAATAAGCCAATTCGAGCGAGCCATTTACCACCGAATTTATCGAATAAATAACCAGTTATTGGGTTCATCATACCCATAATAATTGCACCTGGTAATAAGACTAAACCAGATTTTAAGGCTGAGTATTGTAGCATGTTTTGCATATAAAGTGGCAAGATAATATTTGTTGCAATAAGTACACCAAATACAAACATACTTAGTACCGTACCTAACGTATAAATACCGTAACTAAATACTCTAAACTCAAGCATAGGTTCTTTTAAGTTTAATTGACGACGGATAAATATAACGAGTGAAACGATACCAACAACAAGCGGTGCAATAAATTGTACGCTAGTCCAACCTGCTTCACCAACAGAACTGAAACTATATAGTAAGCCACCAAATCCTAATGTAGATAAGATAACTGAAGCAATATCTAATTTTGGATGTGTTGTTTCTGTAACGTTCTTCAATAGGAATATAGAAGCAATAATGATAATAATCGCGATAGGGAATACAACATAGAAGACACTTCTCCATGATAGGTGTTCGACTAATATACCTGATAAAGTAGGTCCGATAGCTGGAGCAAATGCGATAACAAGTCCAAACAGACCCATTGCAGTACCGCGTTTTTCTTTAGGGAAAGTTAAAAATAGTATTGTTTGCATTAACGGCATCATTATACCTGCGCCTGCTGCTTGTAAGACACGTCCGATTAATAGCATTGAAAAATCAATACCGACTGCACAAAGCAACGTACCTACTGCAAAAATACTCATTGCAGTTAAGAATAACTGCCTCGATGTAAAGCGTTCAATTAAAAATGCAGTTACAGGAATCATAATCCCGTTTACTAACATAAATATAGATTGTAACCATTGTACTGTACTTTCTGACACTTGGAGATCTTTCATTATTGGTGGTAATGCTGTTCCAAGTAAAGTTTGGTTTAAAATAGTTATAAAAGCCCCTGATAATAGAACGATAAACAGAGGTATTCTCTTTTCAACATGGAAATTTCCAGTTTCTGTCAATGTACTCACTTCTTTCTTAACAAATTACACATCTAAATATTATAGCACTTGAAACGTTGTAAATCTAAAAGTTGAACTTATTTTTTAAAATTTATCTGTGAGAAGTTTGGAATATTGTCATGAAAGGGATTTCTTATGTTGGGTATATAGCAATTTAGTTTTGTTATGCATCAAAAAGTTGTATGAAAATATAAATGAGGGTGAGACATGATAGGTGTCTCATACCCTCGATTTAATTAAAAGTAGCTGAATTCATAGATTTTAAATTAAGGTGTATTATTTAAATGGTTTGGTCTCATTTTTAGAGGAGAAAAAGCATAATCGACGTTATCCCAATTTAGAAAATCCGCGAATTTTAAATAAGACGCTTTGAAAAATTGAGTTATTGTATCGATATCATGATGTTGTTTATATTCGATTAGATATTCCATTAATTGTTGATCAAAATAGCAATCTTTAGGAAATTGATGGTCAGTATCAAAAGGTTGATCTGCAAAAGGATACGGTAAAACAAAGAATGTCGGACCTTCAAACTGGTCATCACCAAACCAAAAGCCAAATTCAATCATTTCTTCATCAAAAGCCGCACGTTCAATGACCATGCTATCATTTTCAAATGGTGCTGATTTATCTTTGACGATAATACAAGAAATATCAAATGTTCCCCAAAATAGGCCAGGTTTAGATTTTCTTACTCTTAAGCCATTAATGAAATTTGCCTCAGCATGGTAAGCAAATTTCATCAATGCTAATGCCTCTGATGCAATTTTATCATCGTAATGATGATGTTCTACGTCATTTTCAAACGGTATCGGATTTGGTACTTCTTGTGGCAAAGTGTTAACTTTTAAATGAATATCTGATTGATTTAACAGTTTTTCAATTTCATTATAATAATATTGTATAGTTCTTCCATTTTTTAAGGCAATATCATGTACATGTTGGTCAATGACGATTTCAATATGGTGTTGCATCAGGTTAACGCTTAATGCAAATGTATGTGTTCCATAGCTTAACATACCAGTTGAAAAGCCTTGGACATCTATATTTAGCGTCACGTGTGACCATTGAGGTTCTTGATGACTTGCTTCTAATTTATATTTACCTAGAATCTGTGATAATAAATGTAGCGTATCTTTTTCATTTTCCCAATCCTTGAAATTCATATTATGAATACCACCTCATATATTATTTACTATAAATTTTATTCCACGGATACTAAAGATAAAACACAATATAAAAATGCTTGTACCAAGTATATTAAAGTATCATTTGTTATAATGAAAAAATGATATGAATATATGAACTAATCAAGTATGTGTTAATATGTAGTTCATAACAAAAACGAATGTGAACGCAGTGCTATTTTCTGAATAATCAAAATACAACTTGATATTGTTCTGTATATTGTAAAATTAATCACCGAAATAAGGAGAGTAACCAATGAATAAAGCAGATTTAATTGCTCCAGAAACATATAACATCGTTAGCGAAATTGAAAAATATGCAAATAATCCGTCAAAAAAAGCGATTATTTTTAATGATCAAACTGGTGAAAAACGGGATATAACGTATAACCAATTGATAAAAAATGCAAACAAAGTTGGTCATATGTTTTTAAAATATGGCCTAAAAAAAGGTGATAAGTTATTAATCATGATGCCACGTGCGATTGAGACATATGAAATATATTTAGCCGCATGGAAATTAGGTATTATTATTGTGCCTAGTTCTGAAATGTTGCGTACTAAAGACTTACAATATCGTATAACACATGGTGAAATTAAGGCAGTTGTAGCCACAGGTGATAGCATCGAAGAGTTCAAAGGTGTTAAAGAATATGACTCATTACTTAAATTTATAGTTGGCAGCAAGGAAGATAATTGGATTAACGTTGAAGACGCGCAAACTGATGCCTCAGATGAGCTTGATACAGAAGCAACTTCAAGAGAAGATATCGCTTTATTATCGTATACTTCAGGCACAACAGGCAATCCAAAAGCAGTTGTCCACTCTCATGGTTGGGGATATGCGCATTTACAGATGGCTCCCAAGCATTGGTTAAGTATAACTGAAGATGATATCGTATGGGCAACAGCAGCACCGGGCTGGCAAAAATGGGTATGGAGTCCATTTTTATCAATTATGGGTTCAGGCGCAACGGCATTTGTTTATAATGGTAAATTTAATGCTGAGAAATATCTTGAATTATTAGAAACGTATCAAATCAATGTGCTTTGCTGTACACCAACAGAATATCGTTTAATGGCAAAATCTCCTGATTTAACAAAATATAATTTGTCACATTTACATAGTGCTGTATCTGCTGGAGAACCATTAAATAAAGAAGTTGTTAATAAATTCCAACAAAACTTTAACTTAACTGTTAGAGATGGCTATGGTCAGACAGAGAGTACGTTGTTAATCGGTTTCTTAAAGGATACAAAAGGACGTCCTGGGTCAATGGGTAAAGCTATTCCAGGTAGTTATGTTACAGTAATCGATGAAGATGGTAATCCTGCACAACCCAATGAAGTAGGGAATATTGCAGTGCCGTTAGACTTACCTGCATTATTTAAAGGCTATTATAAAGATGAAGCACGTACTGCGGACCCACAAGTTGGAGAATACTTTATTACTGGAGATTTAGCAAAAATGGATGAAGATGGTTACTTTTGGTTTGAAGGTAGAAGAGATGATATCATCATAAGTTCTGGCTATACCATAGGACCATTTGAAGTAGAAGATTCACTGACGAAACACCCATATGTAAAAGAATGTGCAGTCGTAGCGAGTCCACATGAAATTAGAGGGAATATCGTCAAAGCGTTTGTCATCTTGCAAGATGATGTTACAGGTGATGAAACTATTGTTAAAGAATTACAAAATTTTGTTAAACAAGACGTAGCACCTTATAAATATCCAAGAGCGATTGAATTTGTAGAAGATTTACCTAAAACAAATTCAGGTAAGATTAGACGCATTGAATTAAGAGAAGCGGAAAAAGAAAAATATTTATAAATCAATGTTGATTCATTAGAAAGAAAGCGCCCATCATTATTATTGTCAGTATGATGGGCGCTTGTTTTGTGTGTGAGTAATGTTATATCAAAATAAAAACATGGAACGCTACCGTTCCATGTTTTTAGTAAATATATTTATTATTGGAAACTTGCTCCGATTAAGGCAAATCCAATTGATACAACGATGTATACAATTGCCCAAATAATTGAAGCTTTTTTAGACAAGCGATTCGTTGCAAAGAGCATGATGCCAAATACATATGCGCTGATGAGTGTTTGTAAGTTAAGTGTGCCTAACATTTGGTTGCCTTTATCAAAGACATTTAAGCTTGCAATATTATAATCTGTAGGCGATAAACCAGCAATCCATTGAATTAATAAAATAATTAAACCTACGATGCCAGTAATTATAGTAAAACTTAATGTTGCAGAAAAGATAGGTTTTGCAGTTGCATCAGATTTCATTATCTTAGAAATAACTAAAAAGATTAAAAATGTAATACCAATACCAAATATACCACCAATTAAACCAGCGACGATGCCACCAATTAAACCAATCATTTGCATATTGCCCATATCTTGAGCACTTGCACCTGCATCTTGATAAATTTCATTGTAATCAATTGACATAGCACCTACTGCAGTTGAGAGTGCAATGACTACGATTGCAATGATTAGTTTGAGTCCCCATTTAGGTTGTTCACGTAATTTTGAAAAATGTTGTGCGAATGGTAAGTTAGAATTTTCCATGAATCCCTTGCCCCCTATATATATTATTTTCCAAAGCATAACATTACCTACAATATTTTAAAACACTTTTAAGAAAAACTTTAAATAAAATTAAAAAAATAAAATCTTTTTGATTACTATTGCCAATATTACAATATTGTTAGGTATATATTCACTGAAAAATATTGTATATAAAATAATGTTATGCATTATATTTTTTGTTGTGTGATTATGATAGTATCTAAAATGAATAATAATTTAAAGGAGTGTTTTAGCATTGAAGAAAAAGTGGATGTGGATTATCGGTGTTATTGTCATTATCGTATTAATTGCAATTGCATTAATTTTAAAGCAAGCAAATAGTAGCTCAGACAAAAAGGATGGTTATGATACATATAAAGTGGAGAAAGAAAGTCCACTCAATTTAGAAGGTAAAGCTTCACCTAAATCAGTTAAAACATATAATAACAACAGTCAATTGGGAACGTATGTAAGTACACAAGTTGATGATGGTCAATCAGTTAAACAAGGTGACCCACTCATCAATTACGAAATTAATAATAATAAACGCCAACAATTAGTTGATAAAGTGGACAATGCAAAAGATGAAAATGAGAGAGCGGAAGCACAACAACAACTTAACCAATATGATCGTCAAGTGAACGATAGTATTTACGCTGCTTTTGACGGTAAAATTGATATTCAAAATAAAGAAAACGTTTCTGACGGAGAGCCTATTTTACAACTTGTTGCAGATGAACCACAAATTAAAGCAACTGTAACTGAATTTGATTTAGGGAAGATTAAAGAAGGCGACAAAGTAGACGTTAAAGTAACAAGTACTGGTAAAAAAGGTAAAGGCGAAATCAAGAAAATTTCAGAGTTGCCAAAAAGTTACGAAGAGAGTTTAAGTAAATCTGGAGGCGGAGCAGCAGCTGGTTCAGGTAGTGAGGAAGACGGCGGTGCTCAAGCTTCTAATCCAGTTTCTGACCCAAGCAGTGGTAGTGACTCAGATTCATCGAAATATACAATCGTCATTAGTGATATTGATATCCCTGTACGTGCAGGTTATTCCATGGAAGTTGAAGTGCCATTAGATGCCATTAAATTACCAAAATCAGTATTAACTAAAGATAATAATGTTTTTGTATTAGGTAAAGACAATAAAGTTGAAAAACGTGATATTAAAATTGATAAAGTAAACGGTGAAATTTTTGTAAAAGAGGGTCTGAAAAAAGGTGACAAATTAATTAAAAACCCTAAAAAATCTATGAATGATGGAGACAAAGTTGAGGTGTCATCATGATAGAACTTGTAGATATCAATAGACATTTCAAAAACGGCGATGAAGAAAATCACATTTTAAAAGACATCAATATCAACATTAAAGAAGGAGAATTCATAGCAATTATGGGGCCTTCGGGTTCTGGTAAAAGTACACTCATTAACATATTAGGGTTTATTGACAGAGGCTATGAAGGTGCTTATTTGTTTAATAAAGAGAATTATAAAAAAAGTTCGGATAATGAATTGGCAGAAATTAGAAATAAAACAGTAGGATTCGTTTTCCAGAACTTCAAATTAATTCAAAACAATACGATATTGGAAAATGTGAGCATTCCGTTAGTTTATGCAGGATTAGGGTCACAAGCACGTAAAGAAAAAGTAATCAATACATTACATGATGTTGGACTATATGATAAAGAAAATTTAGTACCTAATAAATTATCAGGAGGGCAACAACAGCGTGTAGCCATTGCACGTGCTATCATCAATAACCCGAAATTTATCATTGCTGACGAACCTACAGGGGCACTTGATTCTAAAACGTCTGAAGATATTATTAATTTATTTATGAAATTAAATAAAGAACATCGCACAACGATGATTCTCGTAACACATGATCGCAAAGTAGCAGATAAAGCAGATCGCATTATTCATATACTAGATGGTCGTGTCCAAAGAGAAGAGGTGGTTGAATGAAGAATTTATCAAATATCATCGCCATTTCATTCAAATCCATTTTAAAGAATAAGCGTCGTAATATTTTTACTATGATTGGTATCATCATTGGTATTGCTGCAGTCATTACGATTATGTCTCTAGGTAATGGGTTTAAACAAACGGCATCAGAACAATTTGAAGATACAGGTGCAGGCAAAGATTCTGCTACGGTTAATTATATGACGAGTAGTGGTGAAGGTGCGAAAGATAATCCTTTTAGCCAGCAAGATTTGGATATTGCTAAACAAGTAAATGGTGTTACAGATGCAAAAATCAAAGAAAGTGACGATCAAGGTTATTCTGCAAAAATGACGAATGCCCAGAAAAAAGGCGACGTCAGCATTTTAAAGAAAAAAGAAATGACTAGCCCAGAAACAGGCAAAGGCTTTAATGAAGACGATAATGAACTGAACAAAAAAGTCGTTACAGTCGATGACAAAATTGCCAAAGATGTATTCAATAATGATGCGATAGGTAAAACATTATATATTGATGATCAAGGATTTGAAGTTGTAGGCATAGCAAACGACGCTATGAACCCATCAGCTGTTAATATGCCTGCAAATACATTTGATAGATATATGGGACAATTAACGCAAGATTTTCCATCACTCCAATTATCATTAGCAGATGGTGCTGACAAGAAAGAAGTCGCAGACAAAGTCGCTAAAGAATTGAATAAAAAAGGTTCAGGCGCAGGCGATGGTAACTATAGTTACACAGATATGGAAGAATTTATGAAAAATATTAATAAAGTATTTGATGGCATTACTTACTTTGTGGCTGCTGTTGCAGGTATTTCATTATTTATCGCCGGAATCGGTGTTATGAATGTGATGTATATTTCAGTAACAGAGCGTACAGAAGAAATTGCAATTCGACGTGCATTTGGTGCAAAAGCGCGCGATATTGAAATCCAGTTCTTGGTAGAAAGTGTTGTACTATGTGTGATTGGCGGTATCATTGGTCTAATCATAGGTATACTTGTCGCAAGCCTGGTAGATGCAGTAACGCCAGACTATATTAAGAGTGCGGTTAGTCTAAGTTCAGTACTCATTGCTGTAGGTGTTTCTACATTAATTGGTATCGTATTTGGTTGGATTCCAGCGCGTTCAGCAGCTAAGAAAGAACTCATTGATATTATTAAGTAATATTTTAAAAAGATGTAAAAAGAGACATTATCTTATATAAAATAGTTTCGTCATTTCATGCTATTCAAGTTGGCTAGAAAAGCGTAAACATTATAGCTCATGTATAAATATGACATGCAACAGGCTGGGACAAAAGAATTGTCTCAGCCTTTTATCCCATTGAACTCTAATTATCTTTGTTGGGTGGAATGATGTAGTCATTTTAAATACAATTAACAGTTAATGGCTTTTAGTTATTACGTATTTAGATATACATTTAATTAAAAATAATAAAAATAAATATTTTTGAAAAATGTATTGTGTATTATAACGAGGTGTATTATGTTAATTTAGAAAGTGATTTAATGTAAAAGATTAAGATTTTATCAAAAAATGAAATATAGGGGGTTATCATGGAGTATTTGCTCAATGTACAAAATTTAAACAAAACTTACGTTGATTCAGATTTTAATTTAAATCAAATTAATCTAACAATTGAACCCAATACAGTGGTAGGACTTATTGGAAAAAACGGTTCTGGTAAATCTACGTTGATTAATACATTAGTGGGAAATCGCTTTGCAGATGCTGGGGACATTCAGTTTTTTGATACACAGATTTCTCGCGATGACTATGCGTATAAAGAACACCTAGGCGTTGTATTTGATGATCTTCGACTGCCTAATAAACTTAACGCAAAACAAATTAGTAAAGTGTTTTCTAATATTTATCGCACATGGGATGAACAACAATTTTTTGAAATGTTGGAGAATTTTGAATTACCGAAAGAACGTCAAATTAAAACTTTTTCCCGTGGTATGAGTATGAAAATTTCAATATCTATTGCTCTGTCTCATGATAGTAAACTTTTAATCCTAGACGAAGCTACGGCAGGGATGGATGTTTCGGGACGTGAAGAAGTATTAGAAATACTTGAAGATTTTGTTGATGAAGGTAACGGTATTTTAATTTCATCACATATTTCGGAGGATATTGAGACGCTTGCAGATAAATTAGTATTTATGAAAAATGGGCGTATTTTATTACAAGAGCAGAAAGATACATTACTAAATGATTATGGCATTGTTTCGTTTGAAGAAGGGGAATTTGATGTTAATCACAGTAATGTTGTTGCTTATCGCATACATAAAGGAACAGGGAAAGCACTTGTAAACCAAAATAAAGATATAGAGTTAGCACAGCCATTAAAAAATATTGATGATGCCACAAAAATATTAATGAGAGGAGAATTAGCATGAAGGGTTACTTACTGAGTTATTATTTTACAAATCAAAAATCAATTTATATATATTTATTGTTAAGTATTCCAATTTGTTTGTTTTTCTCCTTTACAAATCCAATAATGGCTAGTTTCATGCCTATGATATTTTTAGTTTCACCAGCTACAGATAATTTAAAAAATGAAAAAGACTCAAAGTGGATGTATTTTGTTTCTACATTACCCTATAGCAGAAACACTTATGTGAGTAGTCATTTTGCATTTTATAGCTTATTGGCACTAACAGGGATGGTGGTGTCACTTGTGATTAATGCAATTGTTGCAGGTAGTATTGTTAGTGGAGTGAATTCAGCGTTGCTTGGTACAGGATTTATCGCGTTGTATTCGCTTATTTTCCCATTTACTTTTAAAATGGGTGCGGAAAAATCAAATGTCATATTTATGATTGTATCTATTATCGTAGTCATTTTATTCTTTGTTTATTATTTTGTAGGTATGGCCATATTATCAGGAACAGGTAATCTTATAGAAGAAATTAGTGAAAACCTGTGGTATGGTGGTATTTTTGCATTGATTGGCTTAATCGTTATGGTGCTTTCATTTATTGCTTCTAAACAAGCATTTAAGTATAAAGAGTTATAATGAACAAAGCTTAACTACTGTCTATCTTGACAAACACGAATAATCGTTATATCTTATTAATATTAAAAGTTTAAAATTTAGGCATACTTTTCTATGTTTTTCTATATAATTAAAGCTTTAGCAAGTTGTTAATCAGTGTGTATTGGCAAATTGAAAAAGTGAATAAATAGTAGTGGAAATAAGAAATTGTACGTCTTAACGTAAAAAAATATAAAATTAGCATATTTTAAAATAAATGAATATATAATAGGTAGCAAAGCAAAACACTCATCATATGTGCGTTGTAATGAAGCCGACAATGATAATAAGTCAGTATCGATTTATTATTAATTGTCGGCTTTTTTCGTGGAAAATATAATTTTAAATTAAGTGTTTTATTACTATTATAAATTTAAATGTCGTAGTACAGAAGGTAAGGTGATAATCGTGATTGACGCGCATATTTTTATAACATTATTATTTCTAACTCTAATTATTTCAATTTTAAGTAGTCTCTTTTTCTTAATAAAAAAAATATCGCCTAAATATGCACGAATACATATTTATTTTGTAGCATTACCGGCAATTGTGGCTAACTTAGGTCTTATATTGTCACAGAAAAATATAGAGATAGGTATATGGCGGTCTGACGTATTATCTTGGCTCATGGTTGGTTTTGTCCTCGTTATTGGTGTGATCATCCAACGTTACTGTATTCGTTATTTAGCTGGTGATAAAAGCTATAAAAAATACTTCACTTTATTTACTTTTACGACTACCTTCGCATCATTTGCTTGGTTAACTGCGGATATGAGAATTATGGTGATCAGTTGGGGATGTACATTATTAGGACTTACGATTTTGATTAGTTTAACAAGCGCCTGGAAAGTTACACGTGAAGCAGCGAAGGTAACAGGTAGGTTATTCATGTTAAGTTGGGTTGCGTTATTAAGTGCTGTTTTGTGGATTGGATTATCTACCGGTGAATGGCATTATTCTGTAGCTTTAAATGAAGCACATCTATCCATGCTTAACGGTTTGGCACAATTTGGTATTAATTTACTCATTGTACTAGCTGTTATGATTCCAGCGGCACAATGGCCCTTTCAACGTTGGTTAATCGAATCTGTAGGAGCACCTACACCAGTTTCTGCGATTATGCATGCTGGTATCGTTAATGCTGGTGGTATTATGTTAACCAGGTTTTCAGGCATTTTTAGTGGCGACATTGCATCTGTAATTTTATTAATTTTTGCAAGTGTCTCAGTATTACTAGGTGCAGGCATTAGTTTAGTCCATGTGGATTATAAAAGATTATTGGTGGGTTCTACGATAGGCCAAATGGGCTTTATGTTAATTCAGTGTGCATTAGGTGCATATATTCCTGCAATCATTCACTTGATTTTACATGGTTTATTCAAAGCGACTTTATTTTTACGCTCTGGATCAGCAGTGCGTCATTTTAGTGTACCGAGTCGTGCAAATGAAAGAATGTCATATGTATGGATAGTCAGTGGCCGTATTTTAGCGTTCCTGATTGGGTTAGGCTTTTGGTTGAGTGCACCAGAAGAAAGTTATCGTCTAGTGAGCGGTCTTATCTTAGCGTGGTCCTTATCTGTCTCATGGACACAGTTAGTAGCTTTTGGTGAAGGCAATTTTGGCCGTGTTATAGGTATGACGATACTCATTGTTGTAGGTGCAGTTTATTTTGTGGTGCATCATTATTTTTCAGATGCTTTACATACTCTGACAATTCACAGCGTACAACCACCTACTTTTATCGTTATTGCCGTAGCAATCATTTTATTGTTGGGTAGTTTGATTAGTACCTGGGTAGCACGTCACCGGTCTTCTGTCGTATTTTCAATTCTGTATATGTGGATTGTTCGTTTAGGAGATGCAAAGGTTGAAACGGTTGAACGTCATCCTAATTATTTAAAATCTTATTTGTCAAAAGGAGGGCACTAAATGGGAAAGCATAAAGAAATGACAAACCAAAATCAGCACAAAGATGATATCGATCAAATAATTTCTAAAGCGAGTAGGGTTATCGTTCCTTTATCGCCTATTTCTGTGTTTGCCGCAAGAAACCCTTGGTCAAATTTGGAGCAATATGAATTTAAAGATGTGGCACAATGGTTAGCAAATGTCCGTGACGTAGATATCTATCCTACAATGTATATGTTTGAACAAGCATATCAGCGTGACGAAATTGATAAAGATATGATTGAATTTAAATTACAAAAATGGTTAAATCAATCGGTGATCTCGATAGATAGACAGTTTGCTGAAAGTTATGCTAGAGCGATGTTAGATTTGTCTAATATAGTAGTTATAACGCGTCATTCTGAAAATAAAAGACAAGTCAATCAACATAATGAAAAAATAAATTTAGACGATGAAACTAATACTGTGCCATTAGTAAGTACATATATTACGGATAAAAATGATAGACGGTTGATAGATGTTGTAGATTACCACGTTATTAAATGGTGCAAATTATATTTAGATGATGCGCAATCTGGATGGACGATGCCTAATAGAGAAAAGGGCTTATTCTTTGCATGGCAACGTTTGGTACAACATGATCCAGCATTGACCAAGCAACAACGTTCACGCTTGAAAACATTGCCAAATCAAGCTGAATCGCTCATTCATATGGTTTTACAAAAGCTGGGTATTGCTGAGGCACAGTATCAAACATATTTGGAAAATCATTTGCTATCATTACCTGGATGGGCTGGTATGATGCTATGGCAAGATGAACAAGCGTCTAATGCTGACCAAATGTTATTGTCTTATTTAGCTATTCGTCTGGGTATAGAATGGGCCATTGTTGAACCATATTTACCTGTGAATTCAGCAGAGAATCCAATAGCATATGAACGCGATGAATTTGCAGAGCATTGGATGTCTATTGGTATGTTTACGACAGAACAATGGCAACAACTATCTAAACTTGAAAAAAACGCTTATATAAATTTTGCATTACAATTTGAAAAACAAGGTCGTAGACAAATTTTATTAACGGCTTGGGAAGCAACATACGAGCATCAATTGGAAGGTACTGTAACCACACACACACATAAAGATAATGAGCAAGAAAGACAAAAGCCACAAGTACAAATGGCATTTTGTATAGACGTACGCTCGGAACCTTTTCGACGTCAAATAGAAGCGGCTGGTGCATTTGAAACAATCGGTATTGCAGGATTTTTTGGTTTACCAATTGTCAAAGAAGCGTTGGGTCAATCACATAGTCATCCGTCTTTACCTGTGATGAACCTCCCGCAACATAAAATTAAAGAATACACACATGAGCAAGAACCTACAACTTTTCGTCAGCATCAACATATACTAAAATCGATTACGTATACATTTAAAAAAATGAAACAAAATGCTTTGCCGAGTCTACTATTGCCAGAATTAAGTGGCCCTTGGTTAACGCTTCAAATGTTTTCACGAAGTTTCGCACCGAGACCAATAGGACAATTGATACGAAAGTTTTATGATAGTTGGTTACAAAAACCAAATGACACAGCGTTATCCTTAGATCATCGTAATATTCATGAAGAGGGTATACCAGTGGGTTTTACAAATGAAGAAAAAGTAGATTATGCGCAACAATCATTGCGCTTAATGGGATTAACTTTAGATTTTGCACCATTAATCGTATTGTGTGGGCATGGCAGTCAAAGTGCGAACAATCCATATGCTTCTTCACTTGACTGTGGTGCGTGTGGTGGCGCAGCGAGCGGATTTAACGCGAAGGTATTAGCACAGCTTTGTAACTTAGCTGAAGTTAGAACAGCGTTAAATGAGAGAGGTATTGTCATTCCAGAAGACACTGTCTTTGCGGCAGCAGAGCACCAAACATCTACCGATGAATTAAATTGGATATACTTACCAACTATGTCAAAATCTGCGCAAAATGCTTTGAATCAAATTCAAACTGCAATGTCTGATATTACTTATCGAGCAAATGCACAACGATTGAAAGCATTACCAGATAATCACATCTTAAAACAAGACCCAATTAAAGAAGTACATCGTTTATCAAACGATTGGAGTGAGATTAGACCAGAATGGGGCTTAGCGAGAAACGCTTCGTTTATTATAGGGCCACGTGATTTAACAAAAAACAGCGACTTAAAAGGGCGAGCATTTTTACACAATTATGATTGGGAACAAGATAGTGATGGCAGCCTCTTAGCGAATATCATTAGTGGCCCAGCTACCGTGGCTCAATGGATTAATTTACAGTATTATGCCTCAACTGTCGCACCGCATTATTATGGTAGCGGTAGTAAAATAACACAGACAATTACGGCAGGTATAGGTGTTATGCAAGGTAATGCGAGTGATTTGTTGACGGGTCTACCTTGGCAATCTGTAATGTCGGCAGACAATAAAATGTATCATTCTCCTATTAGACTACTCATTGTCGTGCACGCGCCAAATGATTATATTAAACAGCTATTAAATGAACATCATGATTTTTATCAAAAGGTACACAATGGATGGGTTAAATTGGCAAGTATTGATGAATTTGGTAATTGGCAACACTGGTCAGTTGATTAACTTAAAAAGCGCTGTTCCGATTTGTTAATGGACAGAATAAGCAAATGATTTTTATATGATTTATCAAATTATTTTCTAGGTAATTGCGCATAACTATGGAGAAAAATATATAAAAATGATAATGTTAGCATTATTAAATAATACGACAATTAATTTTGATTCTATGGGAGATGCATTCGACATGAAAACAACTAAAGGTACCTATGAGTCTGAAATCAGTAAAGCAATTACACAATGGGAAAAAGACTTTCTTGGTCGTGGCTCACTGTCTGTAAAAACTGATATTTTGCGTGATATGATTATTGTTAGTTTACAAGGTGTGTTGACACAAGCTGAATATAAAGTTTGTGAGACACATGAAGGATTATTAACAATTAAACGTACTAGATCTAAACTTGTAGAATCCGGTATAGAAGCACTTGATGATATTGTTTTTTCAGTTACTGGTGAAGCAGTCAAAGGATTTCACACGGATTTAAGTTCTAAAACAGGTGAACGTGTCATGATATTTAAACTTTACAATAATCTTGAGCAAAAAATAGCAGAATAAAGAAATTATTGATGAAAGTGATAACTAAAAACTGAGGAAATGCTTTATTTCATGGGATGTTTGTAGTAATATTACTTACTGAGTATTAGAGAATCATAATTTTAAATTATGGTTCTTTTTCTTTTGTCTTTTTTAAATTACATAATTTAAATTTAATTAAACGTAAAAATTATATAAACTATAATTAAAAATTGATAGTATAAAGTGGGTAATGATAATATGGGAATTTCTGATTATAATCATACAAGCTGTAGCATGCTTTCTATGTAAATGAAAGTAGATATATACCCAAAATGATACGTTTATTCGTTAGACAAATTTAGTCGGAAGTTGGATGTGTTTAACAGTTTAAATAATTATAATAGAATGAGAAGAGTCTTTGACTAAGGGAGGAAATATTATTGGATCAAATCAAAAGTATCATGTATTCCTTAATAGAACCTTTAACTAAACCAGAAACATATCAAACGCTAATTTCCAATCTTATTATGATTGTGATATATATCATAGTAGCGTGGATAGTATTGCGTTTTATTAATAAAGGAATAGAACAATTTTTCAAAATACAAAATAAAGGTAAAAAAGCGAATAAAAAACGTTCAGCAACATTAATATCATTAGTTCAAAATATCGTAGCGTATGTGGTATGGTTTGTAGTGTTAACAACCATTTTAAGCAAGTTTGGTATTAGTGTTGAAGGTATTATTGCAAGTGCTGGGGTTGTTGGTTTAGCTGTTGGTTTTGGTGCACAAACAGTTGTTAAAGATATTATCACTGGTTTCTTCATTATATTCGAAAATCAATTTGATGTAGGAGATTATGTTAAAATAAATAATGGTGGTACAACTGTTGCAGAAGGTACAGTTAAAGTCATCGGTTTAAGATCAACAAAAATAAATACCATTACAGGTGAATTAACGACATTACCAAATGGCAGTATGGGTGAGATTACAAATTATTCAGTGACTAATGGTGAAGCAATTGTCGAAATCCCAGTTTCAGTAGAGGAAGATATTGATCAAGTAGAAAATGTCTTAACAGACCATTTTCAATCTATACAAACAAATTATTATTTGTTTATCTCTACACCGCAAGTTATTGGTATCAATTCAATCAGTCGAGATGAAATTGTATTGAGTGTATCTGCTGAAACAATTCCGGGCGAAGGTGCTTCCGGAGCGCGTATTTTAAGAAAAGAAATATTTAAATTGTTTAAGCAAAAAGATATTAAAACACCTAAGCCGATGATGTTACAATATGATCCTAATCAACAAAATAATGCTTAAATATTCGGAGGAGTGACAGAATGACATCAAATTACGGTTTAAATGACATTGTAGAGATGAAAAAGCAACACGCCTGTGGGACGAATCGTTTTAAAATCATTCGTGTAGGGGCAGATATCCGAATAAAATGTGAAAATTGTCAAAGAAGCATTATGATTCCGCGACAAACATTTAATAAAAAACTGAAAAAAATATTAGTATCTCATCAAGATACTGAAAATAAGGAGAATGAATAAATGGCTCTAACAGCAGGTATCGTTGGGCTTCCAAACGTAGGGAAGTCAACACTTTTTAATGCAATTACTAAAGCGGGTGCGCTCGCAGCGAATTACCCATTCGCAACGATTGATCCTAACGTTGGGATTGTTGAAGTTCCAGATAGTAGATTAGATGTATTGACAGATATGGTACAACCAAAGAAAACAATTCCCACAACTTTTGAATTCACTGATATTGCAGGGATTGTTAAAGGGGCTTCAAAAGGTGAAGGATTAGGAAATAAATTCCTATCTCATATTCGTGAAGTTGATGCAATTTGCCAAGTCGTACGTGCATTCGATGATGATAATGTGACGCATGTCTCTGGTCGTGTTAATCCTATTGATGATATTGAAGTAATCAATATGGAACTTGTATTGGCGGATTTGGAATCAGTTGAAAAACGTCTACCAAAATTAGAAAAAATGGCAAGACAAAAAGATAAAGATGCGGTTAATGAAGTTCGCATTTTATCAAGAATTAAAGAAGCTTTAGAAGAAGGTAATCCAGTAAGAAGTTTAGAATTTACTGAAGAAGATCAAAAATACGTAAACCAAGCACAATTATTAACATCTAAAGAAATGTTATATATTGCTAATGTCGGAGAAGACGAAATTGGCGATGAAGATAATGAAAAAGTTCAAGCTATTCGTGAATATGCTGGTAAAGAAAGTTCAGAAGTCATTGTCATCAGTGCTAAGATTGAAGAAGAAATTGCTACATTGGATGATGATGATAGAGCAATGTTCTTAGAAGATTTAGGCATTGAAGAGCCTGGTTTAGATCGTTTAATTCGCACAACTTATGACTTATTAGGTTTGGCAACTTACTTTACAGCGGGTGTACAAGAAGTACGTGCATGGACATTCATTAAAGGCATGACAGCTCCACAATGTGCAGGGATTATTCATACTGACTTTGAACGTGGCTTCATACGTGCAGAAGTGACAAGCTATGATGATTATGTAGAGTTTAATGGTGAAAATGGTGCTAAAGAAGCTGGGAAACAAAGATTAGAAGGTAAAGAATATATCATGAAAGATGGAGACATCGTTCACTTTAGATTTAATGTATAAAATAAAAGCTTACGCGTTACTTAATATTGTAATGCGTAAGCTTTTTTCAGAAATTTGGATAGTGAGTATGCCGGGAGTCTAGAATATTCATTTGGTTCATAGAAATGTTTTCATTAAATTTAACTGGCATAAGGTTAAAATTTTAAACTATATATACTTCTTAATTCTTGATGAATGAAATACATAAAAATATACGGTGATTCGAATATAGGTTATAAATAAAAGTGACATGACGTTGGTTGTGTTAAGTTTTACCTATCAAAATAATATTACGAATGCTGCAATGAAAAACTTAAGATGTAAACCACGATGTATCTACACCAGGCCCTGTATAATTGGCGTCGACATTTTGGTTTAATTCAGGTGAGGCATAGCTATCTGTATATTGCCATAACACATGTTCTTGCGTTGGTTGTTCTTGGTTATAGTTAGCGAGCCAATAGCCATCATATTGTCCCACTGATTCTGTAGCATGTTCTTTCATAAAGTTTTCATATGAATAAAATAAGATTTTTTTGTCTCCTGCAAGGCTACGCATTTTGTCATACCATGCAGTTGTACTTTCATCAGCGGTACCCGATGTCACAGTATTTTCTTCAAAATCATTAATATAAAAACTGGCTTTAGGTGCACGATTGTACAAGGTTTGTGCTTCATATCTGGCATCATCAGGGTTTTCATACATACTATAAGAGTAAACACCAAAATCTAAGTTATATTTATCTAATAAATTTGAGTTATGCTCTAATGCCGCATCGACTTTTTCAGAACCATATTGTGCACGAATAATAATGAAATCATAATTTGCTTTTAAATCTTTGACTTGTTGCGCTGAAAGCTTACCTTGCCATTCAGAAATATCTAAGACACGTTCACCAGAAGCTGTTGTACTGGCGTTAGAACGAAAGGCACTTTCTTGAGTTTCATTATTTTTTTCTTCCGGATGCTTTTCAATATATTTTTGATAGCCATATCCCATTGTTCCTTTTTGATTTGCTGTATTTTCAGCTGCGTGTACAGTATTAAATGTTATTGGAGTGGCAAACAGGACACTCATGGACAGCAATCCTTTTTTAATAACTGAAGTCATATAAATCTCCTTTGATTAATTTTGAGTTATGTAAACACGCCCTATGATTGTAATGATACAAATCAAGAACGTACATGATATGCTATTAGAATTAAAATGATTTATCAAGTTTATCTGGAATGACTTTTAAATTTATTTATAATCATTTTAAAGTGAATATAATATGTAATTTTTTATATAAATATTTGTATTAATGTGCGAGCTGTGGATGCTGAGTTGATAAAATGTTTCATATGAAACATGATGCAAAAATGTCATTTTGAACGTCTGATAATCATTGTAAAATGTAAAGCTCTGTGCTATAATTCTTGATTGTGAGTAATGAAAATTATTCCTTGCTTACCACAATGATGGTGAGCCGCATAGACCACAAGGAGGTGCAATTATAAAATGAGAACATATGAAGTTATGTACATCGTTCGTCCGAACATTGAAGAAGATGCTAAAAAAGCTGTCGTTGAACGTTTCAACGGTATCTTAGCTTCTCACGGATCAGAGGTTTTAGAAACTAAAGATTGGGGCAAACGTCGTTTAGCTTATGAAATTAATGATTTCAGTGAAGGTTACTACAACATCGTACGTATCCAAACTGAAGACAATGAAGCGACTGACGAATTCCAACGTTTAGCTAAAATCACAGACGATATCATCCGTTATATCGTAATTCGTGAAGACGAAGATAAGACAAGAAAATAATAAATGGGGGTCGTTTAAATGATAAATAGAGTTGTTTTAGTCGGTCGTTTAACGAAAGATCCAGAATATAGAACAACACCCTCAGGCGTGAGTGTTGCGACTTTTACTCTAGCAGTAAATCGTACGTTTACAAATGCGCAAGGGGAACGCGAAGCTGATTTCATTAACTGCGTTGTTTTTAGAAAACAAGCAGAAAATGTAAATAACTACTTATTCAAAGGTAGTCTAGCTGGCGTTGACGGTCGCATTCAATCACGTAGCTATGAAAACCAAGAAGGTCGTCGTATATTTGTAACTGAAGTTGTCTGCGATAGCGTTCAATTCCTTGAACCTAAAAACCAAAATCAGCGTCATGCTCAAGAAGGAAATAATAATTTCCAGAATTTTGGTGGACAACAATCCGGACAAAATACGTCATCTTATCAAAACAATAACAATAATAATAATTCATCAAACAATAATCAATCAGATAACCCATTTGCAAATGCAAACGGCCCTATTGATATTAGTGATGATGATTTACCATTCTAATTATAATGAACGCATAAAATTAAAAAACTATTAAAAGGAGGCAGTTACCATGGCAGGTGGACCAAGAAGAGGCGGACGTCGTCGTAAAAAAGTTTGTTATTTCACAGCAAACGGAATTACACACATCGACTATAAAGATACAGAATTATTAAAACGTTTTATCTCAGAACGCGGTAAAATTTTACCACGTCGTGTAACAGGTACTTCAGCTAAATATCAACGTATGTTGACATTAGCTATTAAACGTTCTCGTCATATGGCATTATTACCATATGTTAAAGAAGAACAATAATAGATATTGTATCTGAAAACCCCGTAGGCATATACCTACGGGGTTATTTTTGTGGATTTTTATTTGTGAAAAGGGCACTTTTTACTTTTTCTTTTAAATATAAGTAATATAGATAATGTGATAATACTACCTAGATACATAGTTAAGAATAAACCAATTAATAACATACTACCTGTAAAAGATTCATTGAATACTATGATAGGATTATTTTGTTGGTTGAAAACGTATCTCGTTAGTTCTAAGCAAATTAAATGGAATAGTACACTAGGCCAGATCGAGTTTGAATATTCTCTGTATAATTGTAATGTTATTCCAAAAATATATAACTGTATTGATAATACCAAAGGAGGGAATGTTAAGTTCCCTGTGGTAATAAGTGTACCAATTAAGTGACTTAGAAATCCAATTATTGTAAATATAAAAGGTAATAAAAATAATGTGGAGAAAAAAGAAAGCTTTTTTCGTAACTCGCTAAATATAACGCCTCGCATTAGTAACTCTTCTGGGAAAGCTTCATATAAAAAAGCTACTAAAATATTTAAAAGAAAAGCATACCAAGCACTGCCATCGGAACTCAAAGATAAGTTATGTAATGTTCCGGTTGCAAAACCTAAAAGGATTGATAGCATGAATAAGATTATCGGTAATACTAAAGTAATAATTAATGGTCTATTAGCTTTTTTTAATAAACCTATATCAGTTATGATATTCTTATTTGTTTGCTTGTAGATAAATAGAATAAAACTAATGGTAAGTAATGTGAACAATAAACCGCTAAATAATTGTGGTATGTCATTAGGTAAATTCGTTTTGTCTAGTAACTGAGGAGTGTTAGTTGAAATGATAAAAATAAGACAAGTTATAATAATGTAAAATATAAGATTGGTAAATTTAAAGTTCTTAGTGTTCACTATATATACATCCTTTCTAATATGTTCATCATATCTTTAGCCACTTGATCTGTAAGATGGGTGTATATTTCTAGTGTGATTTTATAATCACTGTGACCAACTCTATCTTGTATAGCTTTTAGGTTTATTCCTAATTGAGCAAGTGTAGATATATGCGTATGACGTAGTGTGTGTTGTGACACGCATACTAATTGAACTAACTTAATTATATTGTTCACCTTGTTTAAGTCAAAAGGATTACAAGCAGTGTTGGTAAATATATAACCTATCTATATACTTATCATCTAACTTGTTCTCTATACGGTCATTTAAGAGCAATGAGATTCTTTATGCGAATGTTCTTCATTTTATTTAGACAACCGATTACACGTTCCCATTTGTCTGTGTATGGGTCTTTGTTCTTCTCATAGAACCGATATTGAGTTTGATTATACTTATTAGTGAATTTGCTCATGCCATATGTTATCTTTTCTTGTCGGATTCAGTATTATTTTCTCTATAGTGCTTTAAGTGGTCATAGTTTTTCATAGTAATACTGTAATTGTATGTATAGAAAAATTGTATTGATAATATAAGTATTATAAAGGCATAGATAAGGATAATCATAGGATCTTTGCCAGCAAGTGAAAGTATAAAGATTAAAAAACCATTTATAAGACTACCTAAAAAAATAAAAATTAAAATAATATATCTATAAAGGATTGTGATTTTTAAACGCGAGTATTGTTTTGTTTTAGGATAACGTTTTTCAATCATTTTTCTATAAAAATTAAATTTGAAATTTGAAAGCAACTTTTTATTGCTGACCCTAGAAAAAACTTTAAGTTCAGTTTTTCTTTTTTGTTTATTATGAGCATATAGGTGTTTTTGATATTCAGTCATGTCATAGGATATCAAAGAGGTCCTTAATTTTGATTGAAATCCTAAGAGGAAATAAATTATAAACCAAATAACGAAAATTCCTAAATTAACATATAAATAAAAATAAGGTTTTATTGAAAATTCATTAAAAAATGATACAGCTAATGCGTTTAATACAACAATCATAATAGTTGTTATTATGATGAGGGCAATTGGAAACATCGCAGGCTTGATATTTTTTATGATTTTTACGTCTACAGAAGAATCCATAGGTGAAAGCTTTTTAATAGTGACAATTAGAGTTGCTATAAATGAAAGCATAGAACCCCAGTTGATATAATTAATCAGCCCGCTTAAAGATTCAGAAAAGTGTTGAATTGCTTGTTCATCCATCTAAAAACCCCTTTGTTATATTATTCATCTTTTTCTAATCCTAAAATAACCATTAACACAGCTGAAATGAGCATGAATGGTACAAAAATAGATGTTATTAAAAAACTACCAATCATGATTAGATAAAACTCATCAATTTTATATTTGCCAAATTTCATCATATCACTCCTCATAAAGTTATATTACTTCTTGTTATAGTCATCTATCGTAACGCCATCTTTTTTAACTTTTTTCGTACTTGCTCGTATTAATAAAATTGCATTAGCCATAAAAAATACTGCTAATATTAATGAAGTGGTAAATCCACCAATATTTGTATAATTAAAAATAATGAGTGTTATCATTAAAATGATATTAATTGTATGGTGTATAGCCATTTTCTTATTCATTTTCTCCACTCCTCAAATATTAATCCTCTGCTTTTTAACATTTGGAATCAAAAATATGTAATTAACTATCTAGCATTATTGTATTTTGTCTCGAAATCCATTAATGCAATTGTATAATTCTTCCATCATGAATCCTTTTCGTAATATTCTAAAAGTACTTTTAATTCCAAAATACTATATGTAACTGTACAATCTGAAAATATCAAAGGATAAGAAAGTGTATGTCCTTCATACCAAAAGCCCATATCAACAATTAATCTATTCAAATTATGTCAACTCCTAGAATGATTTGGATGGATACAACATATATTTTATAAAAAGTATGTTAGCATGGAAATATTATTATAACAAAAAGGGGTATTTATATGTGGAATAATATGGAGATAGTTGTTTCATTTATTATATTTGTAGGTGCGCTCATATTTGCTGTTTATTCATTTTACATTAATTCTATTACAGCAGGTATTGGTGCTTTAATTGTGACTACAGGAAATATCTATTACATGGTTCAAGCATTGAGAGACAAAAGAAAAGAAAGAGAAGATAATTACTAAGTGTAGGTATTGTATTAAATAATTATACAGACATCTGGATAATTCAGCACATTATTAATAAATTAAATTAATATATAAGTTTATGTAAATATGAGTGAGGTATTTTTCTAAAAATATTAGTTCAACAGGAGTGAGAAATTTGAAAAATAATATGGATACGAGTTTTATAATTGCTAATTTTATGAATGTAATTTTAGTACTATTATTTGCTTTTGGAGCGTTTAATCACCTTAATAGTTTTATTACAGTGATTTTTGCAATAATAACTGTTTTAAATGCAGGCTTTTTACTTTATAAAAGTATCGAAATTTCAAAGAAAAATAACCATTAAAAGCCTTAACTAAAGTATTTTCTACACTATATAATCCACTAACAGAAATTTAAAAAACATAAATATTAATCTTAAGTATTTTAAAATGAATATTCATATAGCATTTTGGAGGAATTTTATGAATCATGAAAATAATAAGAAAAAATATCAGAAAATAGAAGTTATAGCAAACACATTAGGCATAGCAGCTTTGATATTAGTATTTGCCTCATTGATTCTAGCTTTGATCTTTGAATGGAAATTTCTAGACTATGTTGTTAACGGGTCTGGCGTACTTATTATACTAAGCTTAATCATAGGTGCGATACCGCACGTTATGGAAAAAAATATCAAGATAATCCTTTTTGATATTCTCTTTATCGTAATAATAGCGATTATATTTTATAATTTATAAGGGGTTATGCATGAAATTTATCACTAAAATTGTAAGATGAAATCAAGTAAGTGTTAAAATATACAAATTTAAGATTTACATTAGCGTCACGTAGTTTTATAATTAGTTTTGCATGCCCACGGGTGTGCGAAAATGAGGAGATGGGTTTTCTGTGTGCCCTTGGGCATGCAGAAGATTCATAACTCCCGTTATAAGGCCCCTTTTATTAGGGGTCTTTTTGTATTTAAAAATATTAATTACTATTTACGTAAATAAAGTAATTGTGGTATTGTATTTTCATGTTGGTTATCGTAATATTCATGTGTTTGAAAATATACAAATAAAAAGGAGTTTATGCATATGAGTTTTATAATAATGATCATTGTAGGTGGCCTAATCGGTTGGATTGCAGGCGCTATCGTAGGTAAAGATATCCCAGGAGGTATCATTGGTAATATTGTTGCAGGTCTAGTTGGTTCTGCGATTGGTAGTAGATTGCTAGGTACTTGGGGCCCAGTATGGGGCGGCGTACCAATTTTCCCAGCATTGATTGGCTCAATTGTACTAATATTTATCGTTTCTCTTATCATTAAGTTACTTAGAAAAAAATAATTAAGTTAAATCGACTTACAAAAAGTTAGAAAAAATTTTTATTATAACGGGTAGAAATTATGATCTTTTTTGTAAAAATATTACGATAATCAACAACCATCTCTCAATGATAATATAAAGGTGGTTTAGTATGATAAACATTATTTCAGCTATTGGTTCTATCGGAACTTTTATAATGGCGCTATTTTATTTTGTTTCAGTTTCAATACAACTGTACCAAATGAAAATAAGTTTTATTCCTGCGCTCGGATTTAATCAAATTTTACTTTCTTTAGACAAAGATAATCAATTACAAATGATTAATACAAGTTCTGATTCTGTTGAACATCAAGATTATTTAAAATTGTTTAATCTAGGTGGCGGGGCAGCAAAAGATATTGAGATTGAAATTATTCTTAATGAAGATAACGTAATTCAAAAGAAATATGTAAGTATATTACCAAGTAAAGAAGGTTATTTATTACCAATTAATAAAGACGTTTTTGATGAATTGCAAAGTACAATTCAAAATAATGGTTATGAATCTAATTTAAATATTAGAATTAATTATTACCATAACGTTAGTAGAAAAGTAAAAACAATTATGCTCAATGGTAAATTAGATAGATTTAATACGTATGATGAAAAAGAACTTTATGAATTACAATTTATTAATAAATAATACACTTTGTGCTTTGTGCATATATATAAACATTTTATGAAAAACACTCATTTGATAACTTAAAGGTTATGGTGAGTGTTTTTGTTATGTTTTATGACATAGATTTGCTGAAGATTTGCTTTAAATATACAATGAACCTGAGGTGAAGCGATATGATCAGACAAGCACGACAATCAGACTTACAATCGATTTTAACTATATATAATTATGCAATATTAAATACGACTGCAGTTTATACATATGAGCCAGTAACTATTGAAGAAAGAGAAACTTGGTTTCATAAAAAATTAGCGCAAGACGAACCCATTTTTGTATATTTAAAAGATGGCAAAGTTGTTGGATTTGCAACGTATGGCTCGTTTAGAAATTGGCCAGCGTATCAACACACTGTAGAACATTCGATTTATGTTGATCCAGAAACGAGAAATGAAGGTATAGCTTCACAACTGTTACTTAAATTAATTGAAGATATCAAAAACAGCAATTATAAGACGATTATTGCAGGTATTGACGCATCAAATACCGCTAGTATTAAATTACATGAAAAATATGGCTTTGAATTTTGTGGAAATATAAAAAGTGTCGGTTACAAATTTGGCAGATGGTTGGACTTAGCTTTTTATCAATTGATATTGAAATAATTATGTTTAAAGCCAAACGATGGTATTTTAAAATAAGTTAATAATTTATTATAGAAATAGAACCAAAACCAAAGTTTCGAATGGAAAAATAAGTGGTTGTTAGTTTAATGTATAGAAAGGGTATGGATAAATAAATTATATTACCTTTTCATAAGAGATTTATATTTTTATGTAATGATACGCTTTGAAAATCTTATTAATATGACTTGGGGTGATTGTGATGGCTGTGTTTGCGTTGTTATTTCATTTAGTCTGTTTAATTATTGTTTTAATCGCAGGTTTTAAAGCATTAAAAGAGTTCAGAAAACCTATGAATCAACGTAATCAAAGAAAAATAGATTCCATCTTAGTACTTGTGTTAGTGGTGGCTTTGATTGCGATACTGTCTAGTGTTTTTACAGATATTTAATAAAATGTCGTTGCTCAAATGAGTGACGACATTTTAATTTTGGTTTGGAAAGGTAAAGCATCATTAATATGAAGTATAAAATAATATTTCATTTTGTAATTAATTCAATATTAATATAGAATGAATTAAAGAAGTTTTGTAAGTGAAATTTTTGGTTACCTAATATTAACCGTATTAATATTTTATTTAAGGAGATGTCGTTATGAAGTTTAGATTTAGTGTTTCATTGTTATTAGTATCGAGCTTGCTACTGTCACAAACTGCAATTGCAGCACAAGAAAATAAAAACACGCAAGATACGAAGAAAAATGATACACAAAACAAAGAAAATACGAGCAAAGCCATTGATTATGAAAAAGCTCAAAAAATGAGTCCACAGCAATTGAAAAATGCATTAACACCAGGAGATTTAAAGTTACATAATAAAGATGGTGAACGTCAAAATACTGAAATGAGAAGTTTTTCGGCAAATCGAGCGTATCAAGATGTAAATACATACATAGCAAATAATAATATAAAACCAGCTAAAATCGTACAAGATTCCAGAATGAATAACTTACCAAAGTATAATTATAAATCTGGTAAATATATTGGTGTAGTAATACATGAAACTGCAAATCCGAACAGTACAATCGATGGTGAAGTAAATTACATGTACAACAATTATAATAGTGCGTTTGTGCATGCGTATGCGGGTAGTGATAAAATTGTTCAAACTGCGCCAAGTCAATATTTAGCTTGGGGCGCAGGTGCTAATGCCAATCCATATTTTTATCAAATTGAATTAACAAGATCTAACACATTTGATGGGTTCGCCAGATCTGTTAATAACCAAGCATATTTAACTGCAAAAATGTTGAAAGCCAATGGGCTACAACCTTCGCTTGCTGACAATAATCAAGGAACAGGAACAATTATAAGTCACAATGCGGTAAGCCAATATTGGGGTGGTTCAGATCATTCAGATCCGGTTGGCTATTTCGGACAATGGGGTTATAACATGAACCAGTTTTACAGTTTAGTACAGAAACACTATAAATCTCTATCAGGTGGAGGTAGTGACGGAGCAATTACTGGCAGCACATATAAAGTATCAAAAGGTGATACGCTGTATAGCATTTCGAGAAGAAGTGGCGTTTCAATAGATAATATTAAGAAATGGAATAAATTAACGAGCAACACGCTTTCTGTAGGGCAAGTACTAAAGTTGAAAAATCCAAGCACACCAAGTGATTCCATTACTGGCGATTCGCACAAAGTGGTTGAAGGAGACACACTATATAATATTTCAAAACGAAGTAAAGTTAGTGTGGCAAACATAAAAAAATGGAACCATTTAAAGTCGGATAATATTAGTAAAGGACAAATCTTATATCTAGTTAAGACATATACGGTTAAAAAAGGTGATACATTATACAGCATCGCTAAAAATCAAGGTACCACTGTAGATAAAATTAAAAAAGATAACAAGTTGAGTTCTAATAGTTTAAAAGTTGGGCAAATTCTAAAAATAAAATAGAAGTGTTGCATAGAACGAGCATCGTCTAATTAGACGGCGCTCGTTTTTTTAATAAATCAAAAATTGTTTTTTATTAATATAATTGTGAACGTCATAATTTCGTGTTACTTTAATAATATAAAATTATGGGTGGGTATAGATAATGAAAAAGTTCAGTTTAATACTGTCATTATTATTTTTATCAGTGATTCTGACAGCATGCGGGAACAATGAAGAAAGCAACAATGACATTGAACAAAGCAGTGATACAAACAAACAGGATGAAGATAATAATCAACGTGAGGAACGTCAATCTACAGAACAAAGTGAAGTGAAAACGGATCAATCATTACATAAAGATTCATCGGCTGAAAATGACAAGGGTAAAGACCCAACGTCTAAAAACGATAATGCTTCAAAAATGAAAAATAATGATAATAGTAAAAGTTATTTAAATGGTTTAAGTGCTTCAAAAATCGAATACGCACGTATTTGGCATCAACTAGGTATGGTTAAAGATGTCAAAAATATTTATGTCAAAAAATATCCAAAAGGAACGCCCGTTAATAAAAATGCGGAAAAGAGTGCAATGTATCCTGAGGATGTCGTTAAATTAGAAGCGCCAATGAAAGTGGGTGGTTCAATCACTTATAGTAGTAATGGGGATGGAACTATTAATGTTTATGAAAAAATACCTTATAGATGGGAATCAAGCGCATCTTCGAACCCTGAGGATATTTATCAAGTCACTAAAAATGCAGTTGAACAAGATATAGAAACGGTTGAAATTAATGCAACAGACAACGCACAAATTAAAAGGTTGGCCCAAAGTATACAATTGGTTAATGATTGATTAGTTGAGTCTTAAAATAACAACAATTTTGAAATATTTTAATCATGACTTATATGGGATTAACAATTCTAAATATTTTATGATTATATATAGTGTGATACATTATATGTAATCGAAATTAGTGAATTGTTAATGTGTTATATAGAAAGTTCGTAAAAGTTGAGGTGATACAGATGTTAACTAAAGGTATTAAATATCCATATGTTAAATTTTTATTTGATGTGATTGGTATTTTATGTGTAATAAGTGTATTAGTGCTTGTGTTTGTTAACGGTTTTATCAATAATCAATCTGGGAACTTTAGCATAGGATTCGATGTATCTGGTACACATATGGTAATTATGACTACCTTGGTATTAATGACTATTATTTGTGCGACAACATCTACAATTTTAAGAAAAGTGAAATAATGTTATTAAGATTTGATTAGACGATACTGAAACGAATATTTATGTGAAATAGTAATAGACCAGAAATTAAAAGCTAATTTCTGGTCTATTTTTATTTCTTTATAGATGCACATTTTCTTTAGCATAATGAAATTTTTGGTTTTTTTCAGTAATAAATAATTGGAGAAATGTAAGTATACCAATTTTACCAATTAACATTGTTAGCACAATAACTATTTTCGTAGGGTTATCATAAAATGTCGTGAAGTTCATCGATAGTCCAACAGTGCCGAAAGCAGAAATTACTTCGAATAATACTTTAGTATAAGATATTGCTGAATTTAAATAGCTTACTATAAATGAGACGATTATAACAAATGCTCCGGCAGAAAATGTAATGACCACAGCAGTTTTTAGTGTATGGTTATTTATAGATTTTTTGAAAATAGAAGGGTGCTGTTCGTTTCTTAATGTACTTTTTATAAATAATAACGTTAAGACTAAAGTTGTTACTTTAATACCACCTGCAGCGCTGATAGGAGCACCACCAATAAACATTAATAGCATTAATAATACTGAAGTGGGTGGTGTGATTAGACCGATATCGACGCTGTTAAAACCAGCAGTTCGCGTAGTAACAGACTGAAAGAATGAAGCGCCAAGTTTTTCTAAAAATGATAAATGTGTCATAGAATTGTTATATTCTAAAAAGTAAAATACAATCCAACCAATGAATATCAGTATGACCGATGTCGTTAATACAATTTTTGAGTGTACGGTTAATTTAGTTAACTTCCTAGTTGTAGCGATATCTAAAAAGACAAGCGGTCCAATGCCACCCATGATTATAAGGATTGGGACGATAATAGTTATTATAGGGTCATTAACAGTGCCCATCATATTGTCATTAAATAATGAAAAACCAGCATTGTTAAAAGCAGAAATTGAAGTGAACACACTTAAAAATATTCCTTTACCAATGCCATATTTTGGAATAAATGATAGTGCGATACATATTGCCCCAATGAATTCTGTAAAGATACTATAAACGACAAATTGTAGAATCAATTTGATGACGCCACCAGGTGTCTCAATGTTCCATGTTGTCATAATCAAATAGCGGTTTCTTAAACTGATTTTTCGATGCATTAGAATAAGTGTTAAAAGTGTTACAGTGACTATTCCTAATCCACCAATTTGAATAAGTAATAAAATAATCGTATCGCCTAACCAATTAAATTGGCTAGATATATCTATAGTGGCTAGGCCAGTAACTGTGAAGGCACTGGCAGAAATAAAAAATGCGTCTATAAAGTTTAAAGGTTTTACACCTGTGACCGGTAAATATAACAATAAGGTTCCAACGATTGTGGTTAATGAAAACAACATTAAATACATATATAACGGCTTGTTTAATAGTCTCATTATTAAAGTCCTTCGTATTTTAATAATCAGTATTTTATACTCATTATTAAAAAAATCAAGTCCATTGATACAAGTAAACTGAAAAAAATAAAATTTTATGTTTGTGAATGAATCCCTTTAGTGACAGCTTCTGCGAAATCATAAATTGAATCTCGGTATTTATTCGTATTTTCTCTCGTTTTTCTGTTTAAGTTGTCCTTTTTGAAAAATGATTTTCTAATAGATGTAGATATTTCCAGTTGAACACCTGAACCTGAGTCGTTTTCATTAATGAAATTTTTAGAAGAACGGCCATTAATATTATTTGGACTTTTTTCTACATTAAATCCTTCTTTTTCTAATTCTTTTTTTATGGATTGCGCCATTTTTTTATCTTGACCACCAATATAAACGGTATCTTTATCGCCTTGAAATCCGTGTATAGAAATAGATTCTTGTGAACGATTAGTCATTTCGTTCAATTTAGGATCGTCAAAATTGGTAGATGTAATATGCAATTGTTTGTTATTTGATTTTAATAATCCTTCAAAACTATATAAATTAAAGTCGCCTTTTTTAGAAATGATTTTAGCTAATTCTGAGGTGCCTGGTTCTATACCACCACCATGAATGGCAGTGATGAGTATATCTTTATTGTTTGTTTTTTTAATATTTCTTTGCCAATCACGCTGTTTCACTGTGTCTGATTTTAATTGAGCGAAATTTTGATATTTATCCTGATTTGATGACTGGTTATTGTTCCATATATATGTAAAATATAGACTAATCAGTATTATGCCAACAATAACAAGCATAATTAAATAATATACGTAAGTACTTAGAATATTTTTCATAATTAGCTCCTGAACAAAAATATTTACTAACTAGTAAAGTATAACAAATTTATTAATACTATATAGATTATATGTTATTTACAATTATGTTAATAGCAGTGTAATGAAATTTACATTTTGAGGTATGAAATATAGAGCAAGTAGATAGAAAATGAAATGTATATTTGTCGAGTTTTTATGATACACATGTTAATAATTTCTGGTTTTCTTTATCATGTAAGGTTAAGTCTTTTTCTGTTCAGTTAATAATCGCTGAATCTCTTAAGACAATATAATTATATGTTCTTATTATTAGATGATTATAAAATGTTTAACTTTAAAAGAAAGGTTGTGGGCATTTTGGATATAGTAACTAAAATGCAAGTAAATGTATCTAGTGATCAAGTATTTGAAGCTTTTGTCAATCCAGAATATATCGGAGGATTTTGGTTTTCTTCTAGTTCTAAACGTTGGGAAGAAGGTAAAACGATTACTTTACGATACGAAGAGTATAATGCTGAAATCGATATTTTAATAGAAAGTATTGTTGAAAATGAATCAATTCATTTCAAGTGGGGCAATAATCATGTGACTATTGAATTGGATGGTGATGATAACCATACAATTGTAACTACTACAGAAAAAGATATTGAAGAAAACGATGTAGAACGTCTATTAGGTCAAAAAGAAGGCTGGGTATATATGCTTAGTTGTCTGAAATCATATTTAGAATATGGCAATAAAATAAGAGGTGCATTAATGTAACTGTCCAATAAGGATTGAAAGTGTGGCCAATGTTTAACATTGAACGCTCTTTCAATCTTTTTTAATACACATTGCAAATATCAAAACAAAACTTTTGCACAATATAGTTTAATGTGTTTAAATGTAACTATAAAAGTTTCAATTAAAAATAAAAGGTGATTTCTATGAATTTAGAATTCAATATAGCAGTTCATTTACTGACTTTTTTGCTAAAGCACTATGATGAGCGTTTTAGCAGCAATGAATTAGCAGAACGTATTTGTATTAACCCGGTTCAATTACGCAGGGTAACACGTAAGTTAAACCAACATCATTATTTAGAAACTTCAAGAGGTAAATTTGGAGGATATCAAGCTAATGATATGACAGCAAATGTTAATTTGTCTGAGTTATTTGTGATGTTTAAAGAAGACCGTTCGGAAGGGCGCTTATTTACTGGTGATGCAGGCAGTGACTGTGAAGTTTCAAGAGAAATAGGCAACACGATGTTTAAATTTCATCAAAAAGAAGAAGAGTTATTAATTCATTATTATCAAAATGTAACGATTAAAGATGTCTTAAATGAAACGATTAAGGAGGACAATTATGAAAAAATATGATTTATTAATTATTGGATTTGGTAAAGGTGGTAAAACTTTAGCGAAATTTGCGTCTGGCCAAGGAAAAAGTGTAGCTATAGTTGAAAAATCTCAAAAAATGTATGGTGGTACTTGCATTAATATAGGTTGTATTCCTTCAAAAACACTTGTACATGAAGGTTTAGCGCACGGGTCATTTGAACAAGCTTTTTCTAGAAAATACGATGTAGTAAATGCGCTAAACAATAAGAATTATCATAATTTAGCAGATGATGATAATATCAGCGTATTAGATTATACTGCAGCATTTAAGTCTAATAATGAAGTAGAATTATTAGATGAAAGTGGTGAGGTGCAAGAAACAATTACTGCCGAAGATATAGTGATTAATACAGGCGCACAACCAATTATTCCATCTATTGAAGGTATAGAAACATCACAACATTTATATGATTCTACTGGCATTATGGAATTGGCAACGCAACCTAAGCGTTTAGTTATTGTGGGTGGAGGTTATATTGCTCTAGAATTTGCTTCTATGTTTGCGAACTTTGATACACAAGTAACAGTTTTAGAGAAACATGATGATATTATGCCTAAAGAAGATAAAGATGTTGTGGCAGAAGTTAAAAAAGATCTTGAAAATAAAGGTGTTAATCTGGTATTCAATGCTGATACAGAGCGTTTTGAAGATAATGCATCTGGTACGACAGTACACACAACGAAAGGTAGCTATGAAGCGGACGCGGTATTGCTAGCCACTGGTCGTAAACCTAATACAGACTTAGGTTTAGAAAATACGGATGTTGAAATTGGCGAACGTGGAGAAATCAAAGTAAACCAAAACTTACAAACGAATGTGCCAAATATTTATGCATTAGGTGATGTTAAAGGTGGCATGCAATTCACGTATATTTCATTGGATGACTTCAGAATTGTAAAAGATCAATTATTTGGTAATAGCGAACGTACTACTGAAAATCGCGGTGCTGTGCCATACACTGTATTTATTGATCCGCCATTATCACGTGTAGGTTTAACAGCAGAAGAAGCCAAAGCGCAAGGTTATCAAATTTTAGAAAATGCAGTACCTGTAAACACAATTCCGCGTCATAAAATAAACAATGATACAAGAGGTTTGTTTAAAGCAGTAGTTAATAAAGAAACAAATGAAATATTAGGAGTTACTTTATACGGCTTACAATCTGAGGAAATTATTAACTTAGTAAAATTAGCAATTGACCAACACTTATCATATGAAGTATTAAAAGAAAATATTTATACACATCCTACAATGGTTGAATCATTTAATGACTTATTTAATATGTAAAGCAAATAGTTTTAACACTTATTAAAAAATGTCGAATCAAAAAGAGCAGGGTTAAGAAATCTGGTTTAATTGGATTTCTACCCTGCTCTTTTTTATATTATATGTTATATGATTGATCTAATAATCTGACCTATAAATCCGAAAATACCAATGATTAAACAAACAACGCCAAAGCTTACTAAACTTTGTTTTTTGCCGACACCTTCACTTTTTGGTGTGCGGTTATTTATGATGAGCAACACAATACCAACGATAATGAGTAATATTGAAACAATCCACATTTTGCGTCCCTCCTTACATTTATCGATAAAATAATAACACTTTTACTATATATTTACCCTGTTAACTACTAAAATTAACGCATTCCTTATTCTTTACACATAATATGTGATGTGACATCAAAAAACTATTTAAATATATTATAAATGATTATGTAATGTACGGGTATAGAAAGCTATGAAATAGATTGATAAACATAAATTTGAGGATGTAATATGAGGAGAATTGATCATACTTATGTATTGGATACAAATAAACTAGGAGACTTTATGAAAATGTTTCACTCAAATGGTTGGATTGGGCATAATAAGGATAAGATTAAAGCAGTTATGAATGCTGAACACATATAGTGATAGCAAAATATAATGGTAGTGTCGTAGAATCGGTTCGATATTTATCAGGCGGTGCTTTTAACGCGTCAATTTATGACAGTGTTCGTAGAATGATTATACAATTAGGTCGGTGTCGTGTGTACATTTAATTTCAACACATGGTGTAGAAAGGCTATATCAAAAATTAGGCTTTCAAAATTAAAAAGAAGTATGGCTATTTATACGAATCAAAAATTAAAAGATGAGTATACTGATTAATGTCTATCAGTTATACTCACCTTTTTGGTCGAGAATCTAGATTATAAAATATTGTGGCTCACATCCTCATGTGAATAGTTTTTCAATAAAGAACAACCTAGTGGATGATGACCATTGTCAACGTAATGGTTGATTTCTTCAAGTACATCTAAAATTTCATATTCTGGAGTATTTACATCAAACGTATATTTGAATACTTGTTTCTTGTCAGATAATACAGTAGCAACGAGTTCATTTTTTTGCATTTTGTAATTTAACAATTTCATAATAATCCCTCACTTTTATCAATATTTTGGTCTAGCTAACGGAAGTACTCAATTGAGAATAAGTTTCATTAACGACGCTATTACATTATAATTATTATAATGTAATCCTTATTATACATTAAAATACATAAAAAGTAGAGCGTTTTGGCCTAAAAATTAATTTAAAACGCTTTCTTTATAAGAATTAATATAATGTATTATAAAATGAAGCATCTGAACTTGAAGTTCTAAGTGTAATTTGATATGATCTCAATAATTGAATAAACCTTTCTAGGGTTCCACAACGATGGTGTTGGTTCGGTCCGAGAGAAAGGCACATATTTATATGTGACACGGAAGGATAAAAGCCTGGGAGATAGTATAGATAACTATCTCCCAGGCTTTTTTTAATTTTAAAGGAGGATTTTGATATGAATTGGTTGAAAATTGTTATTGCAGCCATCTTTGAAGTGGGCTGGGTGATTGGTTTAACTCATGCTTCATCAGTATTTGAATGGATTTTGACAGTTATTGCTATGTTTTTAAGTTTTTATCTTCTTATTGAAGCATCAAAAGTATTGCCAGTGGGTACCTCTTATGCAGTTTTTGTAGGACTTGGTACAACCGGCGTTACGTTATTTGATTTTATTTTCTTTGGTCAACCATTTAATCCAGGGAAAATAGTATTAATCATAACATTGTTGCTAGGTGTAATTAGTCTGAAATTAGTAACAACAAATGAAGGAGGGCGTTCATAATGGCTTGGATTTTATTGATTTGTGCAGGTGTATTTGAAATGCTTGGTATCACATTTTTGAATGCTTATGTACATAGTCGCAAATATAAATCGCTCGGTTGGATGTTAACATTCTTTGCAATTAGTTTTTTAACATTATCTATTGCTATGCAACAGTTGTCGATGAGTACTGCATATGCTGTATGGACCGGTATTGGTGCTGTTGGAGGAGCAGTTTTAGGTATGGTTTTTTATAAAGAATCAACGGATATTAAACGGATTATTTGTATTCTTGTTATATTGGGTAGCACGATTGGTTTGAAATTATTAAGCTAAAAACGAATTGATTTGAATCACAACAATTCATTTTCTGTTCCAAGCTTTTCAAATATTGACCAATGATCCAAATTTAAATTTAGTTCATCTATTATTTTCACTTTATAACAAACGGATGGTAAAAGATTTATTTCGTGTGTTGCGATACCGTGCGCATCTTGATAACCTAATTAAGGTGGAGGTGCAGAAAATGGAAGGATTAGCCGCATTTATAACAATTACATTAATGATTATTATCGTTCCAGGACCTGATTTTTTCGTCGTGATGAAAAATTCGATCACTTCTGGTAAAGGTAATGGCGCAATGGCAGCATTGGGCATAACGACAGGCCATGTTGTTTACTCTCTACTAGCGGTATTTGGTATTATTTTTATTTTGGCTAATATGTATTATGTGTTTTTAGTGATTAAAATACTGGGCGCTTGCTATCTTATATATTTAGGTATCAAAAGTATTATTAGCGCACGTCAAAGTATGAATTTTTCAACCACACAAATGAAAGCACAACAAATAAGTTATTTAAGCTCATATAGACAAGGTTTCTTTAGTACCATTTTAAATCCAAAAGCATTACTCTATTACATAAGTATCTTGCCGCAATTTTTAAGTGCGGGCGATGGTGTTACAACACAAATAGCTGTGTTATCTGCGATTGTAACAACGGTTATTTTATTATGGTTTATTTTCTGTGTATATATTTTTCAATACATTAAATTACTTTTTGCAAACAGAAAGATTAAAGCTATTTTTGACTATACGGTAGGAGCAGTATTAATTGGTCTGTCGCTTAATTTATTATTTAGCAAAAGTAGTTAATCTAGATTTAACTAAAAACAGCTTGAGGAAGTCAAAACTTCCCAAGCTGTTTTTTAGCATATTTTCATGGCTATCTAATATTCAAAAACAAACGATTTATCTTAGGGGTTAAAATAAGCATTTTCAGAAATTAATACTTTGATGCCACGATAAACATTTTTAATCGTATACCAAATCGTGAGTATAATTAAAATCACTGCAAAAATAATCGTTATCACCATAATTGTTTGATGTTGTTGATTGATTAGCATACCACCTAAACTTGCAATGATAATAATAAATATTGGCCCTAAATATGTGATGATATGATAGAATATCGATTTAGCAGCATGTGTTGATGCTGGTTTGTCAGCAAAAATCCAAATGATGATGGGTAATATGATTGGTGCGAAAAATATACTAAAATAACTTACAGAAGCTAAGACACGTCCGGCTTGTGTATCTGATTTTAAAGGTTGTTCATTCATTTTGATCACCTCACATTTAAAGTAACAAAAATAAATCTTGTTTTATAGAAGTTATACCTCATCTAACAAAAATGTTACCTTATTTAAAAATGCAAAGGAGTACAAACATATGAAGTTATACTTAATTCGCCATGGTGAATCAAAATCAAATTATGATAAAAAAGAAGGAAATCATTATTTTTGTGGTCAATTAGACGTTCCATTAACTGAAAAAGGCGCTCGAGACGCACAATTATTACAACACCATTTTAATAAATTAAAAATTGATCATATCTATATGTCTGATTTAACAAGAACGAGACAGACTTATAATGCAATTTTTGATAAAGATATTCCGGCAAGTGTGACGACATTATTGAGAGAACGTTCTTTAGGTAAGTTTGAGGGCGGAAAAGTGAGTGAAATTGAACAAGATACTCAATTTGCAACATATTTTAACGGCGGTCCAAACAGTTCGTTTAGACACAGTTTTACTCAAAAAGCACCAGCAGGGGAAAGTTATGAAGATGTGTTACAACGTGTAGAATCATTCTTTAAACAAGAACTAGATACATCTTTAGATACGGTTGTAATCATTGCTCACCAAGTTGTAATTAGGTGTTGTTTCGTTTATTTAGGTTATGAAAATAAAATATCTGTGATAGATAAGAAAATAGAAAATTGTGTACCTTATGAAATTGAGCTATAGTATCAATAAAATCATGTATTAAAAAAACCTGAACTGTTTATCTACTCAGTTCAGGTTAATATTTTTTTGCTGCTGTTAAGCTATCGTGAAATCCTTGGAATACAGTGTTGATATTGTCTAAGAAACTACCAACAATAACTGCGAGTATGACGTAAGTAATACTTAAAGCAATAGATTTATATGAAATTACGCCATAAGTTTCTTTTTTCTCAAAGAGATTAAAAGCTATGAAGACAGCAGCCATAGCACCTAGTAAAATCGTAATTACCATAGTGCGACCTCCTTAAAAAAGTTTTCGGCTGTGCTCCTACGTTTACTATGTTCAATCTTATAACATAGGATAACAAATACTTCTCTGAGAAAAAAAGGCATATTATATTAAAAAACCTTACAATCGTGTAAGGTTTTTTACAAACATAAGTCAATATGAATCATATAATCTTAAGTAAGCGCTTAAAAGGCTTTATATTGCTGGAAATAGGTGATGTCATCATTTTGTAATGCATCATGTTTATTTTGATATCAATTTAAAGTGGATTTGATGATTATTCAAAAAATGTTCACAAATTCAAGTAGTTCCATAAAACTGTATTTTACTTATCTATTGCATCACTTTTAATACCCTTATCTTTAAGGAATTTTTTGATTTTTTCTTGTTTTTTACCATTTACGTTACCTGCATTTTCTGCGGGTACGTCTACTACGTTTAGCTTATTTTGAGGTTGATAGTTTACTTCTTCAATTTGTTTATCAGCATCTTTAATAGTGGTATTTAACGCTGTGAAATAGTTTATGATTCGATCAACATCGTCTTTATAACCTTTAGGTAGATGATTGTCTTTGACAAATTTTTTGAAACGTACGTCATTTTTAACCGCATTGTGTGATAAATTAGATAATCTTTTTGCTTGTGCATCAGTAATTTTAGTATCTGTACCGGTTTGTTTATCTAATTTATATTGTAATAAATATTTATTGTCGAGGATATCTGAATTAACATCCAGATATTTTTTAATCGCTTTGTTCATTTCCGCCTCGCTTATATTTTCTCCCTTTTTGTTAGTATCAAAGATATCATTTTCTGTAACTTTTTTTACATTTGAAGGGGCGTGTCTCTCACTGTGTTGCTTATCACCATTTGAATCGCCATTTGCACATGCTGTGAGTATCATAGTTAGCATGAGTACTAATGTTATAAGTATACTTTTTTTCATAAAACGTATTGCTCCTTTAATAATAGTCCGATTTATATATTAATTTATGTGCTTTTGAAATTATAACCTAAGACTATCATTTCAAGCTATTGATTGATATAGATGTCGTAAAGTTAAACGCACAATCTTTTGAACAAAATTTGAAAATTCGAGTCTATACGTTTCATACCAGTGAAAAAAGTCTCTACTATCACATAGAAGCTAAAACAACAAAAATAAAAAGGAGAACCAATTTGGTCCTCCTTTATAATCTATTTGAATAGGGAAGTGATTAGTGTCGAATAATATAATCAAATGCATTTAGTGCAGCATTTGCGCCTGCGCCCATTGAAATAATGATTTGTTTATTACGATCGTCTGTGACATCACCTGCAGCAAATACTCCAGGGATGCTTGTAGCATTTTTACGATCAATGATTATTTCATTTGCTTGGTTTAATTCAACGTAATTTTCTAACCATTCTGTATTTGGAAGTAGTCCGATTTGTACGAATATGCCTTCCAATTCTATCGTGTGATCTTCACCAGTTGCTTTGTCTTGATATTTAAGACCAGTAACTGAAGTTTCACCTAATACTTCGGTTGTTTGTGCGTTTTTAATAATTGTAACGTTTGGTAAAGAGCTTAAACGTTCTTGTAATACGTTGTCTGCTCTAAGCGTAGCGTTACGCTCAAGTAGGGTAACATGTTCTACAATACCTGCTAAATCTATTGCAGCTTCAACACCTGAGTTGCCGCCACCAACAACAGCAACGTTTTTATTTTCAAATAGAGGTCCGTCACAGTGCGGGCAGAATGCCACCCCTTTATTAATAAGGGCTTCTTCACCAGGTACTTCTAACTTACGCCAGCGTGCACCTGTAGCAATAATAACAGTTTTACTTTGTAATTTAGCATCATTATCTAAAGTGATAACAATACCATTGTCTGTTTTTTCAATATCACTTGCTCTGACACCTGTCATGATATCCACATTATATTGTTTTACATGATCTTCAAGTGCAGATGAGAATTTAGGACCGTCTGTTTCTTTGACAGTAATAAAGTTTTCGATTGTTGCAGTATCATTGACTTGACCACCAATGCGATCAGCAACAATACCAGTGCGCAATCCTTTACGTGCAGTATAGATAGCGGCACTACCACTCGCAGGGCCACCGCCAACGATTAACACGTCATAAGGATCTTTAGCGTTGAATTCTGAAGGGTCTGCTTTACTACCTAGTTCAGATAATATATCTTGTACTGTCATGCGTCCATTGCCAAATTCTTCACCATCTAAATAGATAGCTGGCACTGCCATGATATCTTCAGATTCTTCTCTGAAAATAGCACCATCAATCATTGTATGAGTAATATTTGGGTTTAATAAACTCATTAAGTTCAATGCTTGAACGACATCAGGGCATTTTTGACAAGTTAAACTAATATAAGTTTCAAAATTGAGTGGGCGATCTAAAGCTTTAATTTGATCTATTACAGATTGTTCTTCTTTAGGTGCGCGACCACTTACTTGTAATAAAGCTAATACAAGTGAATTAAATTCATGACCCATAGGTAAACCAGCGAATGTAATACCTGTATCTTCGTCAGGTTTATCCACTGTAAAACTTGGGGTGCGTTTTAAGTCTTTCTCTTCAATTGTGATATGGGATGATGCTGCAGCAACTTCATCTAGCAACTCTTTTAGTTCTTTTGATTTATCATCTGTACCAAGACTTGCGCTTAGTACAACATCACCTTCCATTAATTGAAGTAATTGTTGTAATTGTGATTTTAGCTGATCATTAAGCATTCAAATCAATGCCTCCTTAGATTTTACCTACTAAGTCAAGACCAGGTTGTAATGTTTCTGAACCTTCTTCCCATTTTGCTGGGCAAACTTCACCTGGGTGTTGACGTACATATTGCGCTGCTTTAATTTTGTGTACTAATGTACTTGCATCACGGCCAATACCGTCTGCATTAACTTCAGCTGCTTGAACTACACCATCAGGGTCAACGATAAATGTACCACGTTGAGCTAGGCCAAGTTCTTCATCTAATACGTCAAAATTACGAGTGATTGTTTGTGAAGGGTCACCAATCATTGTATATTGAATTTTGTTAATCGCTTCAGAATGATCATGCCAAGCTTTGTGCACGAAGTGTGTATCAGTTGAAACTGAATATACGTTTACACCTAATTCTTGTAATTTATCATATTGATTTTGTAAATCTTCTAATTCAGTAGGGCATACGAATGAGAAGTCTGCTGGGTAGAAGCAAACGACACTCCAAGAACCTTTTAAGTTTTCATCAGAAACTTCGAAAAACTCATCTTTCTTTGGATCGTAAGCATTAGCTGTAAATGGTAAAATTTCCTTGTTGATTAAAGACATGTGAAACATCCTCCTATTTAATAACTTAGTGTTAGTTTAAGTATTATTGAATTAGATTATCATAATTTCTTAATTATAATAATTCTAATCTTTCGTTTACTATTATTGCATGTAGCTATCGTTTCGTCAACATTAGAACCTTCAAAGCACAATAGTTATAAATCGTGCTCGTTATTTGCATTGGAAGACAATAAAGTTGATTCAACTACATTCAAAAATGAAAGCATATACATTATTTGTATTTTCTTTCACACTCAATAAATAGCCTTCCTATTCTCAACTAAACATAAGAATTGAGAAGGGAGGCTATGAAAGTTTGATATGATGGGCTTATAAAAATTGTCACAAATTTGTGAATGCAATTACTGCTTTCGGAATTTGTAATGATAAGTGAATATTACATCATTCTTAATGATAATTCATAGATTTATTGTTCAACACTGTCATCGCATTTTTACATTTATTCAACGGTTTCATACTAAAAATAGATAACTGTATTTATTGAATGATTAAATTGCATAGAGTAATTATTTTAATTTTTGGAAGCATTGGTTTTTATAATCAAACAAACGACTGTACCATCCACCAAATAATAAACGCTACAGGGAAGAATAACCACCAATAGTTGGATAAAAATTCCCAACCATTCATAGGTCGATCTTTCTGATTAGAAACAGGTTGTTGATAGGTTTCAATAATCGTCTTTTTTAATGCTTTATCTCCTTTAATGAGTTCATCTAAAGACACGTCGAATAAATCGCTCATTTTAATGAGCATGTCAATACTAGGATAGACTTTGTTTAGTTCCCATTTTGAAATGCTTTGGCGTGAAATATTTAATATTTCTGCAAGTTCGTCTTGTGACCAATTTTTGAGTTCACGTTGTTCTTTGATTTGTGTTCCAATTTCCATAGTTATCACTCCTTTTATTTGAAATTAACTGTATAAACATGTAATGTCACGCACTTAATCGTTTCTTAGTGTGCAACTAGTGGTTGCGATTGCATATTTGGAGGTATTTTGGAATGAATAGAGCTTAAAATTAAATCTTTAAATATTTAGTATGTATTTACCCATATATACATAAAAAAGACGAGAAAGAAATTAAATTACAATGAAAAATTTCTTTCTCGCCCTTTTGTATAATTAAATATATCATTTAATGGACAAATGATTTTAATTTTATAAGTTTATCTGTCCCAATATCTTGCGCGTTCAAATGCTTGAACAATTGTTTGAGCATCATCTGAAATAAATACACCAGGTGCGTCCAAGTCTAGTTTTGCACTTGATAGTTTTTCTGATGCGGCTTGATTAACTACTAACGGTTTGTTGTGTTTGTAAGTGAGTTCAGCAAATGCCTCTGCATCAGGTGATAATTGTGTACCATCTGAAATTACAAATACACTATCAAATAATGTAGGGTGTGCAGTATCATACGTCTCAGTTATGCCGAAATCTTTAGTGATATCCTTGGGTTGCTTACCTACAAAAGCGTAGTTGAGTTTGTTGTCGACAAATGTTTTTGCGTATGATTTTAATGTTTCCTCATTTATTTCACCATTCACTAGTACTGCTACAGAATGTCCAGGTAACGGTATATCGAATTTTTCCATTGTTAACTTACTATCTTTTGCATCAGTTTGTACTTCTTCATTTTCTTCTGGAACTTCGACACCTACATTTGCTGCGACACGCTCTGCCAAAGTACGATCAACTTTGTTCAATTGATTTACTGCATTTTGTTTAACCATAGCTGATTTACATTTACCAATTTCAAATGAAAATCCGTCTACGGTATGGTCAAATTCAGGCTCTGTTAAACTGTTTAAATAAAGTTTAGCTTGACTGTAATAGTCTTTAAAGCTTTCACTACGTTTTTGTATTTTACGGCCTTCAACTTTTTCTTGATAATGTTCATAGCCGCCTTCTTCTTTATGTGTTGTGTGAGGATCGTTATTGTTTAAAGCATTGTTGTGGTATGCTGTTTGTCCTTTGTGGATATTCATTTGATGCATAGCGTCTCTTTGATTGTTGTGTACTTCGTTAACTGGTCGATTAATTGGGATTTGATTAAAGTTTGGTCCGCCTAATCTTGATATTTGCGTATCTGTATATGAGAATAAACGTCCCTGTAATAGAGGATCGTTAGAAAAATCAATGCCAGGTACGATGTGACCAGGATGGAATGCGGCTTGCTCTGTTTCGTCAAAAACATTAGATACATTTTGATTCAACGTCATTTTGCCAACAATTTCAACTGGAACCTCATCTTCGGGCCATATTTTTGTTGGGTCTAAAATATCAAAATCAAAATCAAATTCTTGTTCTGGTCGTATGACTTGGAGACCTAATTCCCACTCAGGGTAGTCTCCCTTTTCAATTGCTTCATATAAATCTTTACGGTGGAAATCAATATCTTTACCAGATAAGATTTGTGCCTCATCCCATACCAATGATTCTAAACCTTGAACTGGCTTCCAATGGAATTTAACAAAATAGGATTGACCTTTACTATTAACTAAACGGAAAGTATGAACGCCAAAGCCTTCAATTTGTCTGAAATTTTTAGGGATTCCTCTGTCACTCATAGCCCAAACAGCCGTGTGCATTGTTTCTGGGTTTTGTGCGAAAAAGTCCCAAAATGTATCGTGTGCAGTGCCACCTTGAGGCATTTCATTGTGCGGTTCAGGTTTAACAGCGTGAATTAAATCTGGAAATTTAATAGCGTCCTGTATAAAGAAAACAGGTATGTCATTACCTACTAAATCAAAAATACCTTCATCTGTATAGAATTTTGTAGCAAAACCACGCACGTCTCTTACTGTGTCTGGAGAACCTTTTGACCCTTGGACAGTAGAGAATCTGACAAACACTGGGGTAGTCTTTTCAGGATGTGTTAAAAAGTCTGCAGAAGTGTATTCAGATAAGTCTTTGTAAACTTGGAATTCACCGTGAGCGCCAAAACCACGTGCATGTACGATTCTTTCAGGAATACGTTCATGGTCAAAGTGCATAATTTTTTCTCTAAAATGAAAATCTTCTAGTAAGCTAGGACCACGTTCACCAACAGTTAAGGTGTTTTCATCCTCGCTAACTTTAACACCATTATTCGTCGTCATTGCTTTATCGTCATTGTTTTTTTCTACATTTTTTAATTGTTCCTGTTTTTTGTTACTCAAATGAATTACCCCCTTATTACTATCGTTCCACATTAATGATTTTAAAAACATTTCAATTTTTGAATTAATTTTGAACATTATTATTTTTTTAACGAGGTATTTTACAAAACGCAAAAATGTTTGTGCTTATGCGAAGTCTGAGAGAAAAATTTTTAGAAGTATGTGTTGTATATTCATTTATGACATATGTGTGTTAAGATGACTTATTTTTTGAGTCACATAAACGTTACATTAGAGCTTTATTTTGTTCATATATTTTATGAATACCTAATATTTAATAGGGGATTAACATTTAATTAGAGTGAAAAAAGGGTAAACAAATAACAAGCAATTCATTACGAGCTTTGTTAACATTTAAATACTATAAACATTTACATAAAAGAGGAGCGGATAATACATGTCTGATTATGTATACAACTTATTGAAAAAACACCATTCAGTCAGAAGCTTTAAGGATGAACCTATTTCAGAAGAACATATTAAAAAATTAATTGAGGCGGGTCAAAGCGCTTCAACGTCAAGTTATTTACAAGCTTATTCAATTATAGGCATAGATGATCCTGAAATTAAAGAAGACTTGAAAGAAGTCTCAGGTCAACCTTATGTGGTAGAAAACGGTTATTTATTTGTTTTTGTCATGGATTATTACAGACATGCAATTGTAAATGAAAATACTAAAAAAGATATGGCGACATCATTTGAATCAGCAGAAGGTTTATTGGTCGGCACGATTGATGCGACATTAGTTGCTCAAAATATTGCTGCTGCAGCTGAAGATATGGGATATGGCATGGTTTATTTAGGATCACTTAGAAATGATGTTGAACGTGTGCGTGAAGTTTTAGACTTACCTAAGCATACTTTCCCATTATTTGGTATGGCATTAGGTCTGCCAGCAGATGATGAAAATGGAAATCCTAAGCCACGCTTACCACTTGAAAATATCTTCCATCACAATAAATACGACAGCGATAAAGAAACGCAACGTAAAACATTGGTAGATTACGATGAAACCGTAAGTAAATATTATGCATCTCGTACAAATGGCGAATGTAATGAAACATGGTCGGAACAAATTTCTAATTTTATGAGTGCTAAGCAGAGACTAGATATGTTAGAACAATTGAATAAATCAGGTTTTATTAAAAAATAATTCACTGACAACTTCTGTTGCGTGTCATTTATGATGGATAGGCCATATCTAAGAAAGGGGTTGGTTATGTTGAGCATGTTTGATAAATTTTTTGGTAAGAAAACGCATGGAAATCATAAAGCTAATGAGCAATATATTTATTCTTCTAGCAGTAAACTAACCCCTCAAGAAGCTCAAGCTTATTGGGTGAAAATGGCCCAAAAGTTAGTTGTCGGAGCAATTAATTCCGTTGATCACACAGCAGAACGTATATTTATTCTTATTTCATTTAACGAAGATGATTCTACGATAGATATATTCTTCCAAATGGACGGCCAGTTAAGAATGTGGAATGATTTAGATAATCAAACGCATAAAAAAACCATATCTAATAGTTTAATTTCACAAGCACCGAATCTCGTGAAACATGTGAACTGTTTATATGATAGTGTTGATTTAACTCGGCTCGCATATTCACAGATTCAATATGAATTTGAAAGCAAGGCATGGTATTTACACGATATTAGTGAAGATAGTGCCGAAGCGCATCTAGACAAAAACCCTGCATTTTTAAAGTGGTTTGATGATGTATCGAATACGATTGACACCATTCCGTTAGATGGCAAACAGAAAATCACTTGGGGCCCCTTCAAACCAAGATAGCAAATATTAAAAAGTGACGATAAAATCATCTTTAATGAAATTATAGAAGAGACGTCGTTAAGAAAAATAATTAAGCATGAAACATTTTCATATTAAATAGAGTTATTAAGTTGATTAACTCAATATTGTCAATGCTTTAAGCGTTTGTAATTTCAACAGTTTGGCTTAAACAGTAAACGTCAATTTCTATTGTAACAATATAGAAATTGGCGTTTTTTTATGGAATTTTTGAGTTTGTTGCGCAATGACAGTGCTTAATATTTTATGATAATAAAGAAAATTCAAGTGTTTGTATAACTTTTAATAGCTTTTGAACGTATATCCAGGTTTAATGATTATTCGTTTTCATAAATCCATTAACTTAATATAATAATCAATTTGTTAAATTGTTTATTATATTATATAAAATTCTCTATTTTGTGAATTTATTTACAAATATTTCATAAAAGTCTGTTTTTTGCCATTGTAAGTGCTTTCACAAAGTTTTATGATGTGGTTGGAAATAAAAAAGTGATAGATATCAATGAAAATAGAAAGAGGTTTGAGGAAATGGATATTATTTTAGGTGTAGGAACGCTACTCATTGTTTTGTTAGCTATGACGCTATTTTTAAACTTTGCACCTTATGGTAAGAAAGGACTACAAGCATTATCGGGCGCTGCCTGTGCAACCTTCTTACCGCAAGCATTTTTAAGTTATGCCATTGGCGGTGTCTTTGACATTAAATTTTTGCAAGAGATTGGTGACTTAGCCGGTAGTTTAAGTGGTGTGGCAGTCGGCTTTCTTACTTGTTTAAAATTAGGTGTCTCGCCAGTTTTTGCCGTAATCGTTGGTTTAGTACTTCATGATTTTAAATTACTACCTGCTTTTTTAGCTGCTTATTTAGTTTCTTTTGCTATTAAATTTTTAGAAAAGAAAGTCCCTGAAGGCTTAGATTTAATTACTGTAATTTTATTTGCTCCTGCTGTTTCATTCCTTCTTGCAAGTATTATGAGCCCGGGTGTTATCGCATTATTAAAACAAATTGGTAGTGCCGTGACAGCTGTTGGTGATAACAATCCCTATGTCTTAGCAATTATTTTAGGTCTCATTATTCCTGTTACAGGTATGACACCACTTAGTTCTATGGTATTAACAAGTTTATTAGGACTAACTGGTTTGCCAATGGCAATTGGTGCACTGACATGTACGGGTAGCTCATTTGTCAATTTCATTATGTTTAAACAATTAAAAATAGGTAACGCTTCTAAAGCTTTTGCTGTTGCAGTTGAACCATTAACCCAAATAGATATTATTGCGAAGTATCCTTTACAACTCTATGGTACAAATGCGCTTATTGGTGTTGTAAACGCATGTATCGTCACATTTAGTGGATTAGTAATCAATGTGACAGGTATGGCGACGCCAATTGCCGGTGCTATTGTATTGTTTGGATTCAATGATCCAATTAGGTCTGTAATAACGATTGTTACAGTATCAATTACTAGTATTTTATTAAGTCTAGTTATAGGAAAAATGATTAATAAATTTAATATGACAAGCTTAAATTTCAATCTACCTAGAATGAAAAAACAGACAAATTAAGGAGAGAGAAGAATGGCAAGAAAACAAGATTATCAAAGTGCTTTTGATGTGATTGGTCCAATTATGATGGGGCCTTCTAGTTCTCACACGGCAGGTGCAGTAAAAATAGGTAATGCTGGACGCACAGTACTACAATGTGAACCTCAAAAAATTGTAATTCATTATTATGAATCATTTGCCTCCACGCACAAGGGGCATGGAACAGATTTAGCAATTATAGGTGGATCATTGGGTTTCAGTACATTTGATGAACGTATTAAAGACGCTATTTCATTTGCTGAAGCTCAAAATATTGATATAGAAATTATAGAAGAAACAAGTGCTAGCTTAGGTGAGCATCCTAACTGCGCATTAATTAAATTAGATGGCAACGAACGACATGTGGAAATTAATGGTATTTCAATCGGTGGAGGTACAATCAAGATTAAAAGTATTCACGTGGACGGTCTTTGTATCCTTATGCATCACGCATTACCTATTTTGGTTGTAGATGGAGCAGCCAATATTTCATTAATTAACCATTTGATTAATGACTTGATTGAGTATGAAGTAGATATTAATGAAGAGATAAAAACAATTAATGATGACAAGTGTTTATTGGCATTACACTTAAATAAAGCTTTAAATATAGATAGTTTAAGTAGGTTACGCGAGAAATATAAAGAATTAAATTTTTCATATATCTGTTAGAGGAGTGGCAATATGTATCATTCAATGCGAGAAATTATAGATTATGCAATGACGCACAACACAACATTTGCTGAAATGATGATTCGTGAGGAGATGGATTTAAAAGGGATTTCAAGGGATGAAGTTCGTGCATTAATGAAACAAAACCTTGATGTTATGAGAGAAGCTTTAGAAAAGGGACTTTCTGGAGAAGGCGTAAAAAGTGTTACGGGCTATACAGGACAAGATGCCGTGAAACTAGATCGATATAATGAGCATTACCATGCTTTATCTGGACATGATATGGTAGAAGCTTTAAAAGGCGCAATATCGACAAATGAAGTAAATGCTGCGATGGGAATCATTTGTGCAACGCCAACTGCTGGTTCATCAGGTACAATACCAGGAATACTATTCAAGTTAGAAAAGACACATGGATTAACACAAGCACAGATGATCGACTTTTTATTTGCAGCCGCACTATGTGGCAAAATCATCGCAAACAATGCAAGTGTTGCGGGTGCCATTGGTGGCTGTCAGGCAGAGGTGGGATCAGCATCCGCAATTGCAGCAGCGGCAGCAGTTGAGATATTTGGTGGAACACCTGAAGAAAGTGGTCATGCGATGGCTTTAGCTATCAGTAATTTATTAGGATTGGTTTGTGATCCTGTGGCAGGGTTGGTTGAAATACCGTGTGTTATGCGTAATGCTATAGGTTCAGGTAACGGACTAATTTCAGCTGATTTAGCATTAGCGGGAATAAAAAGCAGAATACCAGTTGATGAAGTGATAGAGGCGATGGATAGAGTAGGACGTAACTTGCCAGCATCGTTAAGAGAAACTGGATTGGGAGGTCTAGCTGGAACGCCTACTGGAGAAGCGATAAAGAAAAAGATATTTGGAGAAACAAGTGTTGAAACTTAAATAACTAAGGACATATAAATTACTAGCATAAAAAATTGAATTGAAAAAATACATGTTTCCCACTAAACTGAATTAAAAGAGGTGGGAGACATGTTACTGAAGCTAGGGCTTATTTTTATTGTGTTTGTTATAAATAGTATCGTAACGTATTACTTAACTACAGACGGTACATGGGTCAACCTATTGTTGAAATCATTGTCGCTAAGTTTGATTATTGTCTTTATTTATAATTACGTAAAACTAATGATAACGATAAAACGACAAAAATAGTAATATGATTAAAATAGAATTGAAAATATATTGAAAGTATAGAAATGAAAAAAGGTTGGAACGACAAGCGTTCCAACCTTTTTTCATTTATAAAAGATATCCAAAGTTCATAGTATGTGTTGTCTTGTTATTATGAACTTGTGATTTCACCGTATTCTTTTGAATGATAAGTGTCAGTATCTAAGTTGTTTGTCAATTTAGCTGTACCTGTACCAGCAAGCATAGAGTCGTTAACATTTAATGCAGTACGGCCCATATCGATAAGTGGTTCTACTGAAATCAGCACACCAGCTAATGCAACAGGTAAATTTAAAGTAGATAATACAATGATAGAGGCGAATGTTGCGCCACCACCAACACCAGCAACACCAAATGAACTAATCACGACAATGCCGATGACAGATAATATAAATTGTAAATTAACTTCAACACCAGCTGCTGGTGCTACCATTATTGCTAACATTGCTGGATAAATACCAGCACAGCCGTTTTGACCAATAGAAAGACCAAACGAAGCTGAGAAGTTTGCAATACCATCCGGTACACCTAAACGATTTTTTTGAGTTTGGACATTGAGTGGTAATGAACCAGCACTTGAACGAGAAGTAAATGCAAATAACAATACTTCAGATGTTTTCTTAACAAATGTAACAGGGTTTAGTCCCATACCAGTTACAATGAGTAAGTGAATGATATACATTACAATTAATGCCGCATAAGATGCGATAACAAATTTACCTAACGTCCATATTGCACCAAAATCACTAGTCGCGATTGTATTCGCCATTATAGCTAAAATACCATATGGTGTTAGACGTAGTACAAATGTCACAATCGCCATAACGATATTATAAATTGCATCGATACCACGTTTAAGTAAATGACCGCTTTCTGGTTGTTTACGCATAACGCGTAAGAATGCAAAGCCAACAAACGCAGCAAAGATTACAACAGCGATTGTTGATGTTGTACGTTGACCAGTGAAATCTAAGAATGGGTTACTTGGTAATAATTCTAAGATTTGTTGTGGTAGCGTGTTCGCTGTCATATCCTTAGCTTGACTTGCGAGTTCACTACCTCTTGAGCTTTCGGCACTACCTAAATCAATTGTAGATGCGTCTAAACCAAAGACAAGTGCTGAGATAATACCGATAATTGCTGCAATTGCTACAGTCCCAATTAAGAAAATGAAGATATAGATGCCAATTTTAGCAAATTTTTCTCCAATATTAATTTTAGTAAATGCTGAAACGATTGAAATAAAGATTAAAGGTATAACAATCATTTGTAAGAATGAAATATAGCCATCTCCAACTATACTAAACCAATCTGTGGTTTGTTTAGTGACCTTTGAGTCCACACCGTATATTAAATGAATAGCAATTCCAAAGACAATCCCGATGCCTAATGCTGTAAAGACACGTTTAGGAAATGAAACATGTCTTCTTGCCATTACATATAATCCGATAAGGAAGGCCGCAAAAATAATGATGTTTAAAATTGTTAGTAACATAAAAACAAGACCTACACTTTCTATTATTTAATTTATTTTGTTAAATCCGATACGCATACTAAGGATAGTAGCAAAACGAATAATATTCAAGTCAATTACTCAAAAAAATTATGAAATTTACATGACTTTATTTTTGAAACAGAATTGGAGAAGCTATAAACCTAGGTAGGGTGTGGTGTCAAGGCGTTTGTGGCTAAATTAATTAGCAATACAGCTAAGATGAAATTAAGGGGAATTTTGATTTAGAAATGCTGGTGGCCATTCTTAGAAGGGATTCGATTCGAGCAATATGATAGTTAAACGAGGATTTAATAAGTCGTAGTAGCCCTGAATATTAGGAAAATAGTTACACAACAAGCTACGAGATTTCATGCAAAACAAAGAAACGTCAATTTCTATACTATTTCAATAGAAATTGACGTTTCTTTTTAACCAAAAGCTTTTATGCCTTGGAATCATCTGTCACTTATAAATTAAAGAGGCGTGCGAAAAATCCTTTACGTTCTTCTTTGTGCTCTTCTTTAGCAAGTGGCGAAGCGTATGAAGTAGCCTCTTGAGATGCATTTGATTGCTGTGAATCTGACTCATTTGTAGTAGATGACGCTGATGCGTCTTCTTTATTATTATCTGTTTGTTGCTCAACTTCAGAAGTTTCTTTGTGAGTACCTGATTCAACAGGGGCATCTGATTTATCAGCCGTGTTTGCTTTGGAAGTTTGTTTTTCAGCTTCTGAATTTGCTGATTGTGCTGTAGGTTGTTCACTAATTTGTGTGATTTCTTCATCAACAGTTTCTGCTGATACATTTTCAGAAACTTCATTTGTATGAGGATCTGTTGTGTCAGCCATTTTTTCAGGTGTTACTTTAGTATTAGCTTGTTCAGTTGTATTTTCAGTGAACGCATTTGCGTCGTTATCTGTTGAACTTTGATTTGTATACACATGCTCAGATTCGACATTAGATTTCACAAGTTCAGTTTGTTCTTTTTGAGAATCTTGAATGACACTTTGTGTAGATTTAATTTCGTCTGTAGATGATTGAATTGCTTTAAGTGATTCTGTATTTTCTTCTAATTTAGAAGTAATCTGATTTTGCATTTTATGCAATTCTTGCTGTTGTTGGTGTACTTGATTAATCATTTGTCCTAGCATTTGGCGCTCGTCACGCATATTTTGAATTTCAGTACGTAAGTCCTCTACGAGTAGAGATACATTTTGGTCTGAAGGTAGATTGTTGTCATCTTCTTTGACTAACACCTGTAGAAAATCTTTTTCCTTTTCGAGTTCTTCAAAAGCTAAATCATAGCTATTTGTCTGTTTAACTTTTTCAGCAATATCTTGGAAGAGTTCAATATCCTCTTCTTGGAAATCTGTAGCTTCGCGGCCACGATATTCAGTTTTACTAAGTTGATAACCGCGTTCTTCTAAATGTTGAACGATTTTACGGACTTGCTTTTCACTTAGCTCAACACGTTGTGCAAATTCTTTAGTTAACATAGAAATGAGTCCTTTCATAAATGATTTTATGTATACGGACGTTTGTCTTCGGTTAGTGAAACGTCAGTCTTACCTCTATGTTAGTCTAAACTGTTTTAACAGTGATTTCAAGTGGTGTACACTATGATTTACGTAAATCCATTTCTTCTAACAGTGGGTAAATAATACTTCTAGAAATTCTATTTGCAAATACATACTTTAATATATAGTTTGATTTAATACATGGTCCATATATGTCTTTTGTCAGTTCTATATTAGATTTGATAAATAAATCTTTCGGTGATCCCTCTGAATATCCATTTAAATTTGGGGCTAGATAATCTAAATCATATTGCTTTTCAAAGCCATGACTAAATAAAAATTCACGTCTATTACTGAGCACTTGTTGCTCATCTTCTGAAACAAGTTCTGGTTCTTTCGGTACCTCTAGCATAATAAAGTTTACATCGTGTTCATGTAATTGATTGGATAAATAATTAATTTCCTTTTCAATACGTGCCAAAGTATTTGTAATTAATTCATCGTGATCCGGTTGATCATTTGCAATCAGATAGATTAAAAATGCAGAATTTGTCGTCGCTTCATAATGTGCAGTTGCTAAACTAACAACTTTATCTGACTGTAAGCCTACTAAAAAGATATAGTCATCTTTGGTATGTTCATTTTTTAAAGATTGTTTAAATATTTGTTCATCTTCAGATAAATCAATGTCAAATTGTCCATCGTATAGTTTTAATGCTGCTTTAAATAATGGATCATCAATTGATTTGATAGTCTTAAAATCCATGAATAGATGCACCCCCAATAATAATGCGTTTATTATAACATAGTAAATTAATGGAAATCAGTGAAAATATTGTATGTATCATTTGTAATAGAAATAAAATAGGAGCGAGACAGAAACCACAAAATACATAGTGATTTTCTGTGTTCGCTCCTGATAAAGGTTGTCTATATGTTAAGCAATAATTTGAAAGTATGTTGTGACCATTTTTAAATAATTACATTAAATCACAATTTGATTAAGCGAAGATTAGGATTTTGGTCCGTTTGTTTCTTCTGCGTAATGCTTATCTTCAACAGTATTACGTGCATATGCAGCGTTTGCTTCTTGAACTTCTTCATGAGAAGAGTTATCTCTAGTTGCAACAACTAGAAAGTTATTATCAAGAAGTTCTTTTTTATAACGTTCTTTGTCATAATCATTAATATCGTAATAAGCTAAAACAGTTTCTTCACCGTCTTCTCCAGTTAAAATTTTTGCCATTTTGTCACTGAATGAACCACTCGTTGCTGTTAGGTTTACTTCAGAATCATGTAACTCATCAAAATGAAGTTTTGTCTTACTTAATACTGAAATTTCAGATTCAACATATCCTTCTGACAATTTTTGTTGGATAGTTGGTAGTATTTCATCTTTGCTTTGTACAATTGTAAAATCAGCCATTGTCTTGTCCCTCCGTCCACTTTTCTATTGTTTATCTAATACTTTCCCTATTAACCACTAGGTAAAACGAATATATTTTTATTATATAATGAAGTGACGTATCTGACAATCTTGATTTTAAAGTAAAGAAAACGGTTACTAGAAGCGTTGGTTATTATTAAATCTCTTTATTTAAAGCGCTTACTTATAATGTTCGTATTGAAAATCATGCTGAAATTTGCTATCATCAGTTAATAATTTATCTAACTCATATAATCTAGAGGATATGGCTCTAGAAGTTTCTACCATGTTGCCATTAACGACATGACTATGGGTAACCAATACAATACAAAAAGCATTCAACTCCAATCGTTTTAAAGCTTTATTAGGGAAATGAAGTTATACATATAATCTTCTAAAACAATTGTAGTGTTTTCAATTTTTACATAATTAGGGAAATGAATGTTGAAGACTTAATTTGCAACGTACATGTTGTAAGTTAAACATCAGTTCTTTATAGTATTGCACGTTCACTCATAGATCCTGAAACTAAGTTAGTTTAGGATTTTTTTTGTATAAAAAATGAGGAGGTTTTTTGAGTGGATTTGTTAAAACGGAAAGTTGAGGCAGACGGTGTCGTCATTGATGAGAAAATTTTGAAAGTAGATGGGTTTTTAAATCATCAAATAGACGCAAAGCTGATGCACGACGTAGGACTAACGTTTTATAATCAATTTAAAGATGAAGGGATTACTAAAGTATTAACGATTGAGGCATCTGGTATTGCACCAGCAATCATGGCAGCAATGCACTTTGATGTGCCGTGTTTATTTGCTAAAAAAGCAAAGCCTAGCACGTTAACGAAAAATACTTATCAAGCTGATATCCATTCATTCACTAAAAATACGACGAGTACTGTAGTGGTTTCAGATGAATTTTTAGACGAAAATGATCGCGTATTAATCGTCGATGATTTCTTAGCAAATGGTGATGCATCATTAGGTTTAAATGAAATTGTTCAACAAGCCAATGCTGAAACTGTTGGCATAGGTATTGTAGTTGAAAAGAGTTTCCAACCAGGCAGAGAACGTTTAGAAACAGCAGGATTGAAAGTATCGTCTTTATGTAAAGTTGCTTCTCTAAGTGGTAACAAAGTGACATTTTTAGAGGAACAATCATGAAGGCATTCATCTTAAGTTTACAACATCTATTGGCGATGTATGCAGGCGCTATACTCGTACCAATTATTGTAGGGACAAGCCTAGATTTTACTCCAGAACAAATTGCCTTCTTAGTCACTGTTGATATTTTCATGTGTGGTGTAGCCACATTTTTACAAGTTTGGAAAGGTACAGGCACTGGGTTGCCCATTGTCTTAGGCTGTACATTTACAGCCGTTGCACCGATGATTTTAATCGGGCAAACTAAAGGTATCGGTGATTTATACGGTTCCCTTTTCTTATCAGGTATATTAGTTGTCATCATTGCTCCATTTTTTTCATATTTAGTTAAATTCTTTCCACCAGTTGTGACAGGCAGTGTCGTTACAATTATAGGTATCAATTTGATGCCAGTAGCGATGAATTATTTAGCAGGTGGAGAAGGTGCTAAAAATTTTGGTGATGCCAAAAACATTTTACTTGGTGTAATTACATTAATAGTCATATTAATTGTGCAACGTTTTACAACAGGTTTCTTAAAATCAATTGCCATATTGATTGGCTTAATTGTAGGTACTGTATTAGCGTCAATATTTGGCATTGTTGATGTGAAACAAGTTGGTGAAGCACATTGGTTTTCATTACCACAACCATTCAGATTTTCAACATTCAGCTTTGATTTTGGTGCAACTTTAGTATTCTTTATTGTTGCATTAGTCAGTCTGATAGAATCAACAGGTGTTTACCATGCATTAAGTGAAATTACAGGTAAGAAATTGGAGAGAAAAGATTTTCGTAAAGGTTATACTGCTGAAGGTATCGCGATTATCTTAGGATCCATTTTTAATGCGTTCCCGTATACCGCTTATTCTCAAAATGTGGGATTAGTATCTTTATCTGGTGCTAAAAAGAACAAAGTTATCTATGGCATGGTTATCTTGCTTATTATTTGTGGATGTATCCCTAAATTGGGTGCCTTAGCAAATATGATTCCATTACCAGTATTAGGTGGTGCGATGATAGCAATGTTTGGCATGGTTATGGCATATGGTGTTAGTATATTAGGTAATATTAATTTCAAAAATCAAAATAATTTGTTGGTAATCGCGGTATCAGTTGGACTAGGAACGGGTATAAGTGCAGTACCTCAAGCGTTTCAAGCTTTAGGAGACCAATTCGCATGGCTAACTCAAAATGGTATTCTACTCGGTGCTATTTCAGCAATTGTTTTGAATTTCTTTTTTAACGGCATTAAGAATCAACAAAACATAGAAACTATGGAATAATGGAGCTATAAAACAAATATTAGGAGGCTGTATTCATATGTGGGAAAATAAGTTTGAAAAAGAATCTTTAACTTTTGATGATGTGTTATTGTTACCAGCAGAATCAGATGTATTGCCGAAAGAAGTAGACTTAAGTGTTCAATTATCAGAAGGTATTAAATTAAATATCCCTGTTATTTCAGCAGGTATGGATACTGTAACTGAATCCAAAATGGCGATCTCAATGGCTAGACAAGGTGGTCTAGGTGTTATTCATAAAAATATGAATATTGAAGATCAAGCAGATGAAGTTCAAAAAGTTAAACGTTCAGAAAACGGTGTTATTTCAAACCCATTCTTCTTAACGCCAGAAGAAAGTGTGTATGAAGCGGAAGCATTGATGGGTAAATATCGTATTTCAGGTGTACCTATTGTAAACAATGAAGAAGAGAGAACATTAGTCGGTATTTTAACAAACCGTGATTTACGTTTTATTGAAGATTTCTCTATTAAGATTTCAGATGTTATGACTAAAGAAAACTTAATTACAGCACCTGTAGGCACTACTTTAGATGAAGCTGAAGAACTATTACAGCAACATAAAATAGAAAAATTACCGTTAGTTAAAGATGGTAAATTAGAAGGTTTAATCACAATCAAAGACATTGAAAAAGTACTTGAATTCCCCAATTCTGCTAAAGACAAACTTGGCAGATTGCTAGTAGGTGCAGCAATTGGTATCGCAAAAGATACGGATATTCGCGCTGAAAAATTAGTTGAAGCGGGTGTAGATGCCTTAGTTATTGATACAGCTCATGGACATTCTAAAGGCGTTTTAGAACAAGTTAAACACATTAAAGAAAAATTCCCACAAGTAACATTAGTTGCCGGAAACGTGGCAACTGCTGCAGGCACTAAAGCTTTATATGAAGCAGGTGCAGATGTTGTCAAAGTAGGTATCGGACCTGGCTCAATTTGTACGACTCGTGTTGTTGCTGGTGTAGGTGTACCACAAATTACAGCTGTATATGACTGTGCAACAGAAGCACGTAAGCAAGGAAAGTCTATTATTGCTGATGGTGGTATTAAATTCTCAGGAGACATTATCAAAGCGTTAGCTGCAGGTGGACATGCTGTGATGTTAGGTAGCTTACTTGCAGGTACTGAAGAAAGTCCTGGTGCTACAGAAGTATTCCAAGGTAGACAATATAAAGTATATAGAGGTATGGGCTCATTAGGTGCAATGGAAAGTGGTTCTAACGACCGTTATTTCCAAGAAGATAAAGCTCCTAAAAAATTCGTCCCTGAAGGTATTGAAGGTCGTATTGCTTACAAAGGTCCATTACAAGATACGATTTACCAACTTATGGGCGGTGTGAGATCAGGCATGGGCTACACTGGTTCAAGAAACTTAGAAGCATTAAGAGAAGAAGCACAATTTACACGTATGGGACCTGCTGGTTTAGCAGAAAGTCACCCACATGATGTGCAAATTACAAAAGAATCACCAAATTATTCATTCTAAGTTAAAGGAGATTTAAAGTTATGGAAATGGCGAAAGAGCAAGAGCTCATACTTGTTTTAGATTTTGGTAGCCAATATAACCAATTAATTACACGTCGTATACGTGAAATGGGTGTGTATAGTGAACTGCACGACCATGAAATCAGCATTGAAGAAATTAAACGCATGAATCCGAAAGGGATTATCCTTTCAGGAGGACCAAATTCAGTATATGAAGAGAACTCTTTTACGATTGACCCAGAAATTTACAATTTAGGTATTCCTATTCTAGGTATTTGTTATGGCATGCAATTAACAACTAAATTGTTAGGCGGGAAAGTTGAACGTGCCAATGAAAGAGAATACGGTAAAGCCGTGATTAATGCGAAAACTGACGAATTATTCTTCGGATTACCTGAAGAACAAAATGTTTGGATGAGTCATTCAGATAAAGTTATTGAAATCCCAGAAGGTTTTGAAGTGATTGCAGACAGTCCAAGTACGAACTATGCAGCAATTGAAGATAAATCACGCCGTATCTACGGTGTTCAATTCCATCCTGAAGTACGTCACACTGAATTTGGTAACGACTTATTACGTAACTTTGTACGTCGCGTGTGTGAATGTACTGGCGAATGGTCAATGGAAAACTTTATAGATATCGAAGTTGAAAAAATTCGCGAACTAGTTGGTGATCGCAGGGTGCTATGTGCAATGAGCGGTGGTGTAGACTCATCTGTAGTTGCAGTATTATTACACAAAGCGATCGGCGACCAATTAACATGTATCTTCGTAGACCACGGCTTACTACGTAAAGGTGAAGGCGACATGGTCATGGAACAATTTGGTGAAGGTTTCAACATGAACATCATTCGTGTCGATGCTCAAGAACGTTTTATGAATAAACTGCAAGGTGTGTCAGATCCGGAACAAAAACGTAAAATCATTGGTAATGAATTCGTTTATGTCTTTGATGATGAAGCATCTAAGCTAAAAGGTGTTGATTTCTTAGCGCAGGGCACATTGTATACAGACGTTATTGAATCAGGTACAAAAACAGCACAAACGATTAAATCACACCATAATGTAGGCGGATTACCTGAAGATATGGAATTCCAATTAATTGAGCCTATTAATACATTATTCAAAGATGAGGTGCGTGAATTAGGTATCGAATTAGGTATTCCAGAACACTTAGTATGGAGACAGCCTTTCCCAGGTCCAGGTTTAGGTATTCGTGTGCTGGGTGAAATTACAGAAGATAAACTTGAAATCGTACGTGAATCAGATGCGATTTTAAGACAAGTCATTCGTGAAGAAGGTCTTGAACGTGATATATGGCAGTATTTCACAGTGTTACCTGGTATTCAATCCGTAGGTGTCATGGGAGACTACCGGACATATGACCACACTGTAGGTATTCGCGCAGTGACATCTATTGATGGTATGACAAGTGACTTTGCACGTATTGATTGGGAAGTCTTACAAAAAATTTCAAGCAGAATTGTTAATGAAGTAGACCACGTGAACCGTGTTGTTTATGATATTACATCTAAGCCCCCAAGTACCATAGAGTGGGAATAATAGAATAGAATGATGAACACCCCCTTGAGCATAGGCTTAAGGGGGTGTTTTGTGGGTTTGAGAATTTGAGGGAATGGCTAAACTGGCAGTCTTACGGGTGAGTTAAATGAATAAAATAAATTATACGTTAAATTAATTGAAAGTATTTTAGCCAAATAGGACATTTACTTATGTACTTGTCCTATTTTTTTATGAGTAGACATAAATGACAATTTAACACTTATGATTTTAAATATCTAAAAACTAATGATAAAATACAATTAGATTAAGCTTAATTTGATATGTAAAATGATTAATTAATCATTATTATTGAATTTCAAAAATTATTGGAGTGATTTTCATGGCAAAACCATTATTTGAAACAACTGTAATAAGTAATGGCGGAAGAGATGGAAAAGTTTTTAGTGAAGATAATACATTTTATCAAGACTTAGCTGTTCCAAAAGAAATGGGTGGCAACGGCGTTACTGAGTCAAACCCTGAACAGTTATTTGCAGCTGGTTACAGCGCTTGTTTTAACAATGCACTAATGCATATTTTGAAAGGTGCAGACAAGGGTATGATTGAGCCAGAAGTCCGTGCGACTGCTTACTTATTGCCAGATAAATCTGATGGCGGTGTAAAATTGGCTGCTGAATTAGATGTAACACTTAAAGATCTCAGCCAAGAAGAAGCGGAGATGTTCGTTGAAAAAGCGCATAATTATTGCCCGTACTCGAAAGCACTTAAACACAGTATTGATATTGAAATTACTGTTAACGTTAATTAAAGTGATGCAAAAAGCTAAATAGAATTTTTTGGAATTTTATCAAGCAGTCATATATCTATATAACCGAATCTTAATTAGTGCGGTTATTTTTTATAAAACAATATAATCCAACTAAATGTATAAGTACTTTCATTAAGAAAAAAGTATCAATTTGATCATAAACACATTGGTATAAATCAGAAAATATTTTATGGAATTTAGTGCTGTATTTTTAGTGATGGTGATATTGTTACATCATTAAATAATGGGCCACCCTCAGTGGAAGCATCAACATTTGTAACTATAAATTTATAAATTGGAGTACTTAATATGCCTAAATCACAACAAGTATTGGTTGGTATATGGCTAATATTATTTATTTTTAATTTCATTGCACCTATTATTGGAACAATGATGCATATTGAAATATTAGAATTTAGCTCACCTTTAATTAAAGCAGTACAATTCGCATTTGTCATAATTTTTGGTATTTTTACATATAGACAAATTAAACGTAAAGGTTTCTAGCAGTGCAAGAAAAAAACTATACGATCGGAGTTTTAATATGTCTATGTCAAACATAGTCATGCTGATACTTACTATAATAATGCTGTTATTTGTATTTGTTTTTGGTCTATTACTTGATAAACCAGTTATATACATGTTTATTGCATTGTTTGCTCATTCAACGTTTTTATTCATCATTCGTTACTTCTGGCAAGATAAAGAATTTGGAGAAGCTTTTACACATTCTTTTGATTTCATTACCATAACAATAGTTATTATATTTACAATTTTGAAAGTTCAAAAAGCAAAATCAGGTGAATAATACGTTTGAATATACGTATACCTACTATTGATAAAACGAAGAGTGGAACTTTTGTTTAAAAAAACAATTGGAATATACTAATAAAATTTGAAAATCAATGTTATGAAAAATTATAAACACCTGAAATGACATTTTAAAATAATATCGAATAATATTTAATCATATAAAAAGAGCTGGAAACATTGCTAAGGTGCAGTTTCCAGCTCTTTTTATTTTGATTTTTACATTTTGACAGAATCGATATTACCGATATTTAAATTTAAAACTTGCATATTATTACTATTTTCTAGTTATATTTTTACTTAATTGGAAATATTCCTCTAATACACGACTAAATGCAATAATATAGTGATTAGTAATGAATCCATAAATATTCGTTATTAATTTATAAAATATATTGTATACATACAACAGATAACTTCTTGGTAGTTAAGGAAAATTTTATATTACGAAAATTCACTTTAACAGTAAAAGTGAGTGAGATATTAATATTACAATAACTCCATTAGAAAGGAAGTTTCGAAATGAAAAAGTTACTATTATCTACAGCTTTATTAATGACAATTGTACAATTTAGCAGTCAAGAGGTAAATGGTGAAGAGATTCCTCATGGTATTTTGCATAAGGATGGAAGCTTTACAGAACCAAATGTGTTTCCGCACAAAGATATAGCAGAGGTTGAAAAACCGATAGAGTTAAAGGATGGTACGAAGAAAATTCCTCATGGTATTTTGCATAAGGATGGAAGTTTTACAGAACCAAATGTGTTTCCGCACAAGGATATAGCAGAGGTTGAAGAGCCGAAAGAATTAGAAGATGCTACGAAAGAATTTAATCATAAATCTAATAGTGAGACGTCATTGCACAATAATGCAGTAAATGAAAAATTAAAAGATGAAGGTGTTTTAAACTCTAGAAACTCAGGAGGAGAAAGTGATCGATTTAATAAAAATCAGAACTTAGATGCTTCAAAATATAATGATTTCTCAAAAGTTGAGACTGAAGTAAAAAATTCAAAAAATAGCGTGAAGCACAATGCAATAAAAGAATTACCTGATACAGGCATGATTTCAGATAATAGAACACTAACCATTTTTTTAGCGAGTATCTCATTGATTGTGGGTAGTTTATTATTATGTAAACGTGTTAATTTTAAAGTTTTTCAAAAATAAGACATTTTAGGTATTGCTATTGTCGTAATCTTACAGTGATGTCATTCTGAATAACATTAACAAAAATTTAAATATTATGATGTGGATGAAGTCACAAGCATTTACTTTCCATAAGATATTCAAAGCTGAAACATTATTATGTTTCAGCTTTTGTTTTTATTACAAGTATAGTTGAATTGGGATATTTTCAATTACAATAAGTTGGATTATTTACAAACAATTCACGTTTTAAAATGTATGATATTATAAAAATATAAGTCGAAGTATCTTTTGAACTTGAGCGAATAATAATAAGTTATACAGTACATTTTAGGAGAGGTAAAATGAAAACGGTTGGCATTATTTTAGGGATTTTAGTTATTCTTTCTTGGCTATTTGTAATGAAAGAATACAAAAATGGAAATCAGGGCACTCATAAAGCTCAAAATGTTATGTTATTAGCTTGTTTGTTAACTATAATTACGACCGTTTTACAATTATTTTATTAGTCATTCGTGAATTAAGTTTGTAAATGAACAAATAAGTAATGTTATATAGAAGTCTCAACATATTTCCTTTGATTTTAAACTTAGGACTGAGACTTAACTTTATTGTAAAGAATACCTACGCCACAGTTGCTATATCCTAATTGGTAATCAAATTTAATGATTTCGATATAAGGATTTTCTTCTAAGAATTCATTAACTTTCTTGTTTAAGCCTTTTTCTGTCATAGCTGTTAAATTTACAAATTTCATATGATGACTCCTTTACTATTTTTATTATATTATACAGTATTTTAGAAACATACTTTTTACAGTTCGAGTTTTAATTCAACTATATCATTTCTCATTTATGGTAAAAAGTCACCTTATTTTAAAATGTTTTAGTTGAGATGAATTTTATGTCACTTTTTAATATTAATGAGGATAAAAGAAAGTAGGAAATTGAACGATGGAAATTATATTAAAAAAAGATTATGAAAAATGGGAAGCGCAATTTGTTAAAGAAAAAGATCTATTGTTAAAAGTAGTTGGTAAAGAAATCATAGAAATGCATCACATTGGCAGTACAGCTATAAAAGATATTTATGCTAAGCCTGTTATTGATATCATGGTAGTCGTAAAAAATATAATGTTTATGGATCGTTACAATAATGCGATGCGACAATTAGGCTATGAACCTCAAGGAGAAAATGGTATCAGTGGTAGAAGGTTTTATATAAAAGGTGCGGATACTAGAACTTATCATGTCCATATATTTCAATTTGATAACTATGAAAATATTGACAGACATTTAGCGTTTAGAGATTATTTAAATGCTAATAAAGCTATTGCGAAAGAATATGAAAATTTAAAAATCACACTCGCTAACAAGTATTCAAATAATAGAAGTGCGTATTCAAATGGCAAATCGCCTTTTATCAAACGCATAGAGAGTCAAGCATTAAAGTGGTATCAAAAGAATCAGGATGGATAGGCTACCTACTGTCTTATTTACATAATAATTAAATCTTTCATCTTATTTTGATTATTACTCAATTCAAATTTATTAAAACAAATTTGAATTGAGTAATAATAGATAAAAGCCTGTTGCCATAACTGCAAACAAACACCACATAAAGTGGCATTGTTTACCATTCATTGTTGCCGTGCCCTCATTTTCAGCCCGTTTAATAAGCTTGATATGTAAAAGTATTGTTGAATTTGAAGCATATACAAAAACAAAAATAATACCCAAAAGTGTAAGTAAAAATAGTTGCACATTACCCCTCCAACTTTATGATATTTAATCCATAAAATTTTTAAAAAATAACCATGTACAATGTTAATTATAAAATAACACACATGTTTTTAGTTTGTAATAAAAATTAAAATTTATTTCAATATTTATTCTTTAAAAAACTTGTGGTACGATGTGGAATAAATCAGATGATATCTTGGAGGGCGAACCATGGCTATTATATTGTTAAGCATTGTTTTGATCGTTAATTTTGTTGAAGCGTTGTATTTAGGAGTCAAATTTATTCGGTTGAAAATGCGTAATGCACCAGATCAAGCGTATAAAGATTTAGTGAGTTCTCCGTTTTGGTTAATGTCACTCATTATTTCGATTATATTATTTGTGATTGCATACATATTGAGTTGAAAAACAATAAGATGTGCTTAAGTGGAATTTTCCATATTTTATAAATAAAAAGTTATTGTATTTGTGACGCCAAATTTTTTAAAACTCTACAACAGACTGTCTTTATTTCTTTTTAAATGAATTTCAGTATAGGAATAATGTAAATTAATATAGCGAAAAGGGAGCAATCCAATGAAACTTTCATCTATATTAATCAGTATTATAACTGGTTTACTTATGTTTTTAGTAACGTTTTATACTAGTAATCATGCTTTGATACCGTCATTAGTTATGGGTGTTGTCGGTTTAGTAACAAATATATGGATTGGCATCGAAGCAAAAAAGCGATTATGAGCGTTAAAATGATAGAAAATATTAGAAGTATTAAAGACTGAGACAAATGTTGTCTCAGTCTTTACTTTATCATTCAGCGATTTTTATATTTATGGATGCTATTGTTGTGATATTGCTCTCAAAACTTATGAATCTGTTTCATGCATAGTCAATTCAATATGAAATAATGAACTGTTAGTCAATATCATCTTATATCCAAAGAATATAATGCATTATAATAGTATAAAATAATGAAATGTTTTGAAAAATTTTTAAAAGGATAGATATAAAAGAGATTCATTATAAGGGGATGAGGTATATGGTTTCGGTGTTTTTAGAGGCGATATAGAAAATCGGTGTCATATTATCGATTTTCTATATCGTTTTATTAAATTATAAGTATAAATAAGAATTATCAAAATCAAAGTTTAAAATATAATTTCAGGGTATAGATGTAATATATAACTTTTGGAGTAATTTTATTTTATTGTAGGTGGTACGACTTGATTTATTGTATTAAGTTTAGTGTCAAAAAGTTAACTTGTTAGCATGTAGTCTTAATTTGAGATGGATTTGGTGAATGAAATGGGGGATCAGAATGGTTAATAATTACAATAAAGATATAAAAATAGATAGAACTGATGAAATGCGTTCAGATGAAATTTCTAAAATGATTGAAGAGGGTGGACTTGGTGCTGACCAGTATTATGTTATAGATAAGTATCAGCCCAACCATAAGAGATTAGTAGAAAATATTGATCAATTTCGACAAGAATTAGTTCAAATGAATAATGATGATTTAGTAGACATTTTGATTATTAACACTCAAGAAAATACAAGTTCTAAGTACAGCCAAGCATTAATGATTATTAAGCATGAAATAGTCAAAAGAATGAATAACTAAGTCGTAGTTGCTGAATCATTACAAACAAAGCGCGCAAGTTAGAAAGTTATATTTTGCAAATAAATATTTCTAACTTGCGCGTTTATTATATTATTAGCACATTAAAATAACATTGTTATTAAGTGGATTATTTTAAATAATCAGGTGATTATTGAAGTTGATTTAATGCTTTTTTGGGCACTTTATTTTTAGCTACTTCTTCATAACTTTGGACATGACCAAGTTCGGTATCTAATTTTAAGAAATGATCTGTTTTTAAGGGTTTTTCACCAAAACCATTGAAATCTAAGTGTTTTTTTTCACCTTTTTTATTATATCCATCTTGCTTATAATTATATGTGACAAAGACTTCTCCATTATCATCTTTATTGTGCTCAACTTTTGTTGGCTTTTGAGTTTTTACGTAATATGTTTCATTAGTAATGAGTGGGTTTAATTTGGCAAAACTAACGATATCAGTATTGTCTGAGTTTTTTTCTGCGTAAACTTTCCAGCCAAAAAGGCCGATAAGAACAATGATAATGATAATAAAGATGCTTAGAAGTACTTTTATTAATCTGTTCATATTTATTACCTCCTTAAAGTAACTATCTATAATGTAAAAGTTATTTGATTCGTTTGCTATATTTTTAAGTTACAAAAAAGCATTTTAATATAACGATTTTGTCATTTTTTCAAATGTGATTAAATGATATATATTCACCAATGGATTATATTACTAAAAATAAAGTGCAAAATATATTTTTTTGAAAATAGGGGTATACAAAAGTCGGATTATTCGTTATACTAGGTATTAAGTAATTTAGTTCGTGAAATTGATTTGTAGTTTTATTCTTTTGAATTTACTCCTTTTGATTTTTTAGACAGATTACAAATTTTTGTGCAAAAGCACTTGGAGGATTTTTATTATGAATAACGGTACAGTTAAATGGTTTAACTCAGAAAAAGGTTTTGGTTTTATCGAAGTAGAAGGCGGAAACGATGTATTCGTACACTTCTCAGCAATTAACCAAGACGGCTACAAATCATTAGAAGAAGGACAAGCTGTTGAATTCGAAATCGTTGAAGGCGACCGCGGACCTCAAGCAGCTAACGTTATTAAATTATAATAACGCATAAAAAAAGACGAGCAACGCTCGTCTTTTTTTATTTGTCTTAAAATCAATAATTGAAATTATATGTGTGTATTCACTTTTAAAGGTGCAAATTCAAAGTCAGCTTGCTAGTTATGACTCGGGATTTGCACCTATTTTTTTGTTTTTTATTACCAATAAAATATTAACGACCTGCGAAAGGTTGTTTAGCATTAATACATCATTTGAAGCTAAACTTATAAAAGAATGGTAATAGCCACTAACAGCAACATAAAAATTAATTTTGGGTGTATGCATGTAGAATAATTTTTAACATCATTTTGGGTTGAAATAGAGCCTTGTTTTAAAGTGCTTCAATGAGAAATTACATATGAATACGTTGTATTTTGGCGAGACGCTTGAGGGAATAGGACAAGCTGAAGACTATAGGCTGAAGCTGTCCCCAAAGAAAGTGAGCCAACAATACGAAATATTGAATAATAAAATAGCTATGAAAAAATCTATCGTCATAGATTTCTTCATAGCTAATCTTAGTATGTTTTTTCACCGTTCAAGTTGTTGAAACGTTGCTACTTTCACTTAAATAGATTTAATATTATACTTCACGCGTATTTTCCGCTTTATTTTTTGTTTTTATCAGTAGTGTTAATATAAAACCAATAATTAATAAAAGTGTAGTGAATGCAAATGCTGCGTCAACACCTTGTACGGTCGCTTGTTGTGCAATGTCTGTTTTAGATTGATTTTCACTTGGAACATAATTTGTACGAATAATTGCCATAATTGTAATCATAATGGCGGTACCAATCGCACCTGCAATAATTCTTAAAGAGTTAATAATCGCAGTACCGTGTGAAATATTTTTGCTTTCTAATGCGTTAATACCAATTGTATTCAGTGGCATTATAATCAATGCTACAGCAAACATTCTTATTGCGTAAATGATGACAATATACCAATAAGGCGTCTCTGATGTTAAGAAACAATGTAGTATTGTCATAAAAATTAACAGTACAAATCCAGGAATCGCCAATACTTTCAAGCCATATTTATCATATATTTTCCCTGTATAGACGGACATGAATGCGTTGACTACTGCACCTGGTAAGATAACAAGACCTGACAGAATTGCAGATAGACCTAAGCCTGATTGGACATAAATTGGAATCAATAATGCTGGGCCTACAATTCCGATAAATAATACCATAGATGCAAATGCAGATAGTGAAAATGTACGATTTGTAAATACGCGCATATTTAATAGCGGATTATCGATTCTAATTTGTCTTGTTACGAAAATGGTAACAATTAAGATTCCCACAATAAGTGAAATAATAACGATTGGTGATGTGAAACCTAAGTTGCCTGCGCTACTAAAGCCGTAAAGCATTAAACCAAAGCCTAATGTTGAATATATAACAGAGGTTTTGTCTAATTGTGTATGTTTGGTTTCGTTATTACTTTCTACAAATATCGCACCTACAATAAATGCGATAATCGCAATAAAAGCTACCACAATAAATGGTGCTCGCCAGCTAAATGTATCAATTAAAAACCCAGTTAAGGTTGGTCCGATTGCTGGTGCTGATTGTGCTACTATACCGGTAAGTCCCATTGCAAATCCACGTTTCTCAGAAGGGAACAGTGTGAAAACAGTGAATTGCATAAGCGGTAAGAGTATACCTGCGCCAATAGCTTGAATCACACGTGCAAACATGAGTAAGCCAAATGTAGGCGAAAGTGCTGCGATGATCGAACCAATTAGGAACGCACTCATAGAAAAAATATAGAGTGGTCTTGTATGAAATCGATCCATGAGAAAGGCTGTTAGTGGAATCATGATGCCATTCACTAACATAAAACCTGTAATTAACCATTGAGCAGTTGTATCAGTTATTTCTAATCCCGTAATAATTGCTGGTAGTGCGGTATTAAGCAATGTTTGATTTAGCATTGCTACAAAAGCACTACTTAGCATAACTAATATAATCGTATTTCTTTTTTTGTTAGATATTACATTCTCCGACATTATAAACGCATCTCCTTTTTATAACATCCCATCGATAAATTTTAATTATTTTAAGTTAGCAAAGCAAACCATTCGGTTTAAAAAATTAATATTTTTTACAAAGGATTTCTAGAAAAAAATAATGGATAGATGATATAGGTCGGAATACATCGTTTTAAAGGTGGCACAAGTCAGTGTTGTTCAATTAATGAAAAAGCTACGCTGCTTGCACAACCATGCAAACAACGTAGCTTTTTGAAATAGATTGAGCACTTAATCGAAACTAATCATTTCAGATACATATAAAGCAATACGTATATTTAAAGAATGAACAGGATCTTCAATATTTGTGCCAATCATATTACTACATTTATTGATTCTATATTTCACTGTATTTCTGTGTATAAATATTTTATCTGCCGTTTTAGTTATATCGCATTGATTATCCATGTACACTTTTAAAGTTTGTTTTAATTCTAAATCTTTTTTTTGTTTTGGATAACTCAGCGGGCCCAAAGTATGTTTAACGAAAGGTAATAACTTTTCTTGAGGGATAAGCTGTAATAATTCTTGGATATCTTTGGAATGATATTGTGAGATAAATGCTTTTGCGTTATTTAACAATTCATTTTCAAAGGCTTCATTTGCTTCAAAAAAGGAAGATGGTAACTGTGTGAATTCTGTTACTTCATTTCCAATGCCAAATGAAATCGTATCATCAAAGTACTCGCTATAACTTTGCTGTATTTTTTTAAGGTATTCAAAGTAATATTCGTGACGATTTTGAATGAGTATCGCAAAACGATTGTTACTAGGTAATTTATAAATACTTATATAAGAATCAATATCAGTTAATTTATGCTTTAACCAAAGGAATGTGAGATGGTGCCGTTCATTTAGGTAATAACTATTTTCTAAATTATTTTTAGTATCAATACCGCAAATGATAATTTGATAATAGTCAGAAGGATAAATATAATATTGTCTTAATAAATCAGCATGCTTTTTAATCGAAAGGGTTTGATCATTTTGATTATTGACCAATGATTCGAAAAATCGATTAATATCATTTTCTTCGGCCTCTTGTATTTTGGTGTTTTTGTATAAGGCGAAACTCAACACACTGACTACTTGTTCCAGTGTTAATAAGCTAAATGGATAGGAAAGCTTATTAACTTGAGAAACCATTAAATAGTAAGGGAAGTATGTGTAGCCTAATACTTTGAAGATTACATGGTCTTTATTTTCAAAGACGAGGTTATTTTTATCATATGTTAGCGCATCTTGATAATGGTTCATGAAATATTTGGTGTGTTCAGTCATTAAGGCATTACCTTGTCTATAATGACGACTGTATGCTTCAGGTGCCTTGAATGGGTCAAATAGGATGATAGGTACGCCTAGTAATTTGCTCATGCGATCAATCATTGTATCAATACTGAAACCTTTGATTAATAATTGGTTTAATTCTTGTTGTACTTGTAATGCGTAATTTAGCTTTCCTGTTTCAGAATCTGAAATAAATGAAGAAATCTCATGTGTAATTTCACCTAGATTCCAACTTTCTGGTATTTCAATTAAAGGGAATTCAATAGCATCCGCAAAATCAATGACATCTTGATTGATTTCATGTAAAAATCTTGAAACTTTGATGCCAAGTCCAGCAGTGTGTATATCATTCAAATCTTTAATTAACTTTTTCAAGTTATCTTGATTATCTTGAAATAAGACACCAGTTGTTAAGATAAATGAATTATTTGAAGTGAAATGCTTAATATCATTATTCTCAGTAATGTCCAAATTTGTCACTTCTGCTGATAAATCTCCGTTGCTGTTTAACAATTTTAAGCCTTTAAATTGGGGAACGGATAAAATTTCGTTTAGAGTAGTCATAATTATGTCCTCCGCTTCTAATTTACACAATCACTCGTTATGAAAATGCATAAAAAATATATAATAATAAATTCTATTTGTCTGTATTTATCTTAAAAAGTAGTGTTTTTGTCGATTTGTGATAACGATTGTTCAAAGTGCTCAAAAAATTTAATGTATATCGTTAATTATACACTTATTTTGTCCGATTCCTATAATTTTATCGTATAGAAATGTCATTAATAACAAAGAAAAACGCTTACACTCATACTACACTTATAACTGAGGATTATACATTTAGTTATTAGCTTATTAAAGTAAAGGAGATATAAATAGAATGGGAAGACAGGAAAACAATGCGGCATTATCACAAGCGGTTTTCGAAAAGCGCGGTTATAATAAAGATATAATGCCAAAGACACCGGCACAAAGAAATAACTCCGCATTCAACTTTTTTACACTATGGATGGGCGCTGTACATAATATACCTAACTATACTGCAGTTGGGGGATTTTTATTAATAGGGCTATCGCCATTACAAGTAATATTTGCATTAATATTAAGTTCTTTTGTAATCGCTTTATTATTGGTAGGTAATGGTTATGCTGGCTCGAAATATGGTATTCCATTTGCTATGCAATTACGTCATACATATGGTGATGTAGGAGCGAAGCTACCTGGTATCCTACGTGGTGTTGTAGCAGGTATTGCTTGGTTTGGTCTACAAACATTTGCTGGATCACAAGCATTATTAATATTATTAAATAAAATATTCCCAGGCTTTGCTGACATTGGACAAGGTATATCAATACTTGGTATCTCTGTTCCAGGTCTCATTGCATTTTTAATATTTTGGGCTATTAGTTTTGCGATTGGATTTGGCGGTGGCGATATTTTAAATAAATTCACAGCTATATTAAATCCACTTATTTATATTGTATTTGGTGGTATGGCTATCTGGGGCGTTATGGCTGCTGGTGGCGTTGGAAATATATTAAATTATGAAATTTCTACAAAATCAAATGGTATCATTTACCCAGCGATTTTATCCTTTATTTTAATATTCAACTCGCTTTTAGGCGTGTGGGCAGGGCCAGGTGCAAGTGTCTCTGATTTTACACAAAACGCAAAATCTACTAAAACACAGGTGATTGGTCAAATTTCAGGTATCGTTGTTGCGCACATTTTATTCGCGATTGCGAGTGTGTTTATCATTATTGGTGGTTCGATTTATCTCGGGCATCAAGAATGGAACATCTTAACAATTATTAATGAATGGAGCAACTTCTGGGCGATTCTGATATCTACTGGCGTGTTATTGATGACGACGATTTCGACAAATGCGACAAGTAATATCATTCCAGCAGCATATCAACTCACTGCACTTTTACCAAAATGGATTAATTACCGTCGCGGTGTAATTATTGCCTCAGTATTGAGTGTAGTCATTATGCCGTGAAGATGATGGAAGAGGAGGACAGTATTTTCTTATTCCTAAACGCGATTGGTGCTATACTTGGCCCGGTAGCAGGTGTAATGATTGTTCATTTCTATATTGTGTCTAAATGTCACATTGATATAGATAAGTTGTATTTTGACTTAAAAGATAAAGAACAAAAAATACCACGTATTAATGTTTCTGCATACATCGGAACGATTGCTGGTGTCATCGTTTCAATACTAGGGTTTTTACCAGCATTCACAGTGATATCAGACTTTTCTTGGTTTATAGGCTTTATCATTGCCGGTGGTGTTTACTTAATTTTACATTATGTATTCCATGCAGATAAAAGTAAAAAAGGAGGAGCAGAATATAATGAAGTATGATTTGATTATTAAAAATGGTTTAGTCATTTTAGAAGACGGGGAGCAACAAGTTGAAGTTGGTGTTAAAAACGGTAAAATTGCCGCAATTGGCCAAGCATTGGGAGAGGCTGAGCAAGTCATTGACGCACAAAATCAAATTGTTTCACCTGGAATGGTGGATGCACATGTGCATATTACTGAACCAGGTGGTGGTTATCGTGACGGTTGGGAAGGTTATGTTACAGGAACAAATGCTGCTGCTAAAGGTGGTGTAACTTCATTTGTGGAAATGCCATTAAACCAAGTTCCAGCTACAACTGACAAAGCGTCTATCCAAGCTAAATTTGACGCTGGGAAAGATGAATTATCAGTGGATGTCGCAAGTTATGGTGGTTTAGTACCATATAACTTAAACGGCGGTATTCAAGAATTAGATGAAGCGGGTGTTGTGGCTTATAAAGCTTTCTTAGCTACTTGTGGTGACCGTTCTATCGAAGGTGACTTTGAAAATGTTGACGATTATTCATTATATGAAGGTATGAAGCAAATTGCTAAGACTGGTAAAATTTTATCAATTCATTCTGAAAATGCGACAATCACTGATCGATTAGGTGAAATCGCAAAAGAAAATGGTGAAACGACATTAAGCGCTTACGTGGATAGTCGTCCAGTATTTACAGAAGTTGAACCAATTCGCAAAATTATTTTATTTGCTAAAGAAACGGGTTGTCGTGTGCACATCGTACACGTGGCTTGTGAAGAAGGCGTTGATGAAGTCATCAAAGCACAACAAGAAGGCGTAGACATTACTTGTGAGACATGTACACACTACTTGTACTTCTACAAAGAAGAATTAGATGACATTGGACCAGTTGTTAAATGTTCTCCACCAATCCGTGAACAATCTCGCTTAGAAGGAATGTGGGATCGTGTATTAAACGGTGATATTAGTTTTGTAACATCTGATCATTCACCTTGTACGCCAGACTTAAAAGATACAGACAATGCATTTGAAGCATGGGGAGGTATCGCTGGATTACAAAACAACGTAGATATTTTATTCGATGAAGGTGTTCAAAAACGTCAAATGTCATTAACAAAATTTGCTGACATTATTGCGACAGCACCTGCTAAACGCTTTGGCTTAGATACAAAAGGCAGTATTGCAATTGGTAAAGATGCTGACTTCGTATTTATTAAACCTGACGCACCGTATACATTAAAAGCTGAAGATTTAGCTTATCGTAACAAAATGAGTCCATATATTGGGCGTGAAATTGGTGCCCAAGTAACACGTACAATTTTAAGAGGGCAAGAAATTTATAGTGATGAAGCAGGTATTTCAGATAAACGTATTGGACGCTTTATCTAAAAATTTCTTGAAAAAGCTTGAAGTTAAGGATATTGGGATATAAAAACAAGATCAAAAAGGACTAATCCATTTATTAAATGAATTAGTCTAGACTGTCGACAGAGTCTCCGACTTTGTTGGCAGTTTTTTTATGCACGCTTTCCGCGGGCACTGCCTTAGCCTGTAGTCTTCGGCTAGTGCTATTCCCGCAGGAGTCGGCATAAACCGCTGATAACATTACTGCAAAAATATTATAATATATAAATTAAATAGCAGTGGTGTTTGTTATGTTGGATAAATCAATTGATAAAAGAGATCAATATGAAATAATTTCTATCTCTGAATTAGTTCCTAATAATCATTTATTGCGTAAAGTTGTTGCGGTATTAGATTTAAATTTTGTATATGAGTTTGTTGAAGGAAAATATTGACTTGATAACGGTAGACCATCAATAGATCCAGTTGTTTTAGTGAAAATATTGCTTGTTCAAAGACTGTTTGTGATCAAATCAATGAGGCAAACGATTAAAGAAATAGAAACAAATGTAGCATACCATTATATTTAGAATATAGCTGAAGATTTAAGGTTTGTTAATACTGTGAAGAAACAAAAAAAATAATCCATTTATTAACTGGATTAATTTTTTTGTTTTCATAAACTCTAAACTCGGTTTGAGTGAGCAACTCTAGGGAATAATATTACATATTACATTTATTTAGTGTCTACATAGCTCATTTTTATAGCGTTTTGTGATTAAAGACATAAGATTTTTATCACAACAGATGGTTAGATGCTTTAAAAACAAAGGGGTTGTAATATTTGGAAAAATTAATTTCTTTTTCGGATTGGTTATGGGGGTATCCACTTGTACTTCTACTTTTGTTTGCAAGTGTATTTTTGACAGTCTATTTAAATTTTATTCAATTTCGTCATTTTTTCTATATGCTCAAACAAACATTTGGAAGTGTTAATAAAAAACCTAAAGGGGAAGGGACGATTACACCTCGTCAGGCTTTGACTTCTGCACTATCTTCAACTGTAGGTGCAGCTAATATTGTTGGGGTGCCTACAGCGATTATGATGGGTGGACCTGGCGCGGTATTTTGGATGATGGTTATTGCTTTTTTAGGCATGGCTTTAAAATTTAGTGAGAATGTCTTAGGTGTCCACTATCGTGAGAAAAATAAAAAAGGTGAGTTTGTGGGCGGCCCGACTTATTACATGAAAAAAGGTTTTAAAAATAAGAAGTTAGGTACAATTTTTTCTTTGATATTTGCCTTTGCATTGATGATTGAAATTATTCCAAGTATTATGGTTCAAGGTCATTCTGCAGCGAGCACTATGAAAGATACGTTTAATGTACCTATGGCAGTTTCTGGCATTATATTAGCATTTCTTGCTGCGCTCGTCGTTTTTGGTGGTGTGAAACGTATCGCATCATTTGCTGAAAAAATTGTGCCAATCATGGTTGGTCTTTACTGTTTTTTTGGTTTTTTAATCATTTTGATGAATATTGGACATGTGCCTAACGTTATTTGGTTAGTGGTAGAACAGGCATTTAATCCTACGGCAGCTGTTGGAGGTACATTTGGTGCAGCGTTAGCTACCACAATTCGTTGGGGCTTTGCTAGAGGGATTTATTCTAATGAAGCTGGTCTCGGTACATCATCTATCGCGCACGCAGCCGCAAAAACGGATCATCCAGTTCGCCAAGCATTCTGGGGTATCAGTGAAATCGTAGTAGATACGTTAATTATTTGTAGCACGACTGGTTTTGTGGTCTTAGTTTCAGGTGTTTGGAAGGCGGGTGATGCGAAAGCGCAGTCTGCAGCACTAACAGCCAGAGCGTTTGAAAATTCTTTTGGTCAATTTGGAAGTATGATGGTCTCTATTTCAATGATGTTTTTTGTATTTTCGACCGTTGTGGTAGTTATTTTCTACGGATCGAGAATGGCAGAGTTTTTATTTGGACTTACGGCAGGTTGGGTGATGAAAACAATATATGTGCTTTCAATGATAGTGGGTGCGTTAGGTGCTGCACAACAATTGTGGGACTTGCTTGATTTGGCACTTGCTGCCGTATTGATTCCAAACGTTATCGCAGTGATAATGTTATCGCCAAAAGTGAAATCGTTAACTACAGATTTCTTTAAAAATTATAAGTAAAGTTAGTGAATATAAAAAGTACCAAACCTCATACTTGTCATTACTAAAAGGAAAATATTGAGTTTAACTTTTAGTATGATGAATCATGGATGAGTGTTATGGTACTTTTATTTGTTAGTAAATAGTTATGATTTCGGGTTCTGGGCTGGTAAGTGATGTGTCGTATTATAGTCTAGGATATGCGTGTGGTTGTTGTTAATTTCTAAAGTGCTGAAACTACCATTAGTAAGTCTAGTAACACCTGTGCCGACTGTCCCATTAGAAAAATAGTGAAATATAGCATTAATAAAAGCACCATGAGAGACAATCAAAATATTTTTATTTGTGTAATTCTGATGTACAGTACGAATCCCCTTTAAAAAACGTTCAGTAACCATTGCTTCAGTTTCTTTGTTTGGATAATCGCGATTAGGAAAACGCACATCTCGTTCGTAATAAGTAAGACCTTCTGCATCTCCAAATGCAACTTCAATAAACGACGTCATTTCATGAAGCGGTATGTTTAATTTTTGTTGAATAATTTTTCCAGTTTCTTTAGCTCTTAATAAAGGGCTTGTAATAATAAGATCCCATTCATTTTGAAGTAAGGAAACACCACAGGCTTGTGCTTGTTTTATGCCAGATTCATTCAGTGGGATGTCTGTTCTACCTTGTAATTTACCAGCAATATTCCAGTCTGTTTCTCCATGTCTAATAAAGCATATTTTTGTCATTATATATCAACCTTTACAGTGATGTAGTGATGTGTATTCAGTAACATCTCTATTATATCGCTAACAATTTTCGATTCATATGGTATTGCATAATTTGACTTGGCATCTATCTAAAGATGAAAGTTACACACATGTTGGTGTTAAATAATAAAACGCATATCATTAAGCATTGGTCCCGAAAGCAAGTGCTTATGAAATGATAATAATGGATGTGACTATGCTAAAAGTTTTACCTTCATAATAGCAATTGATTGGTCAAAAGCCAATGTGCATTATGTGTCCAATACTGTGTCAACTTTTGCTAATTCAATCGTCGTTGCTATCATCACATTAATACCTTTTTCGATTTGGCTTTCAGTTACAGATTCTTTTGGGGAGTGACTAATGCCATTTTTACACGGGATAAAAATCATACTCGTAGGGCAAATGGGTGCGAAATTCATAGCATCATGACCAGCACCACTATACATATAGCGATATTGGTATGCTAGTGTCTTACAACTGTGTTCAGAAATCTCAGCAATTGTTTGATTGAATTTACGTGGTTGATCCTGACCTAAATCTTCTAATTCATAATCTGCTTGACGATTTGTTGTAATAGTTTCGATGTGTGCTTTTATCTCTTCGACTACTTTTTCACGAATAGCTTCATCTTTACCTCGAATATCGATGAGTAGTGTGACCTCACCAGGGATTGCATTCATTGTATTAGGATAAACGTTGGCATAACCCACAGTCGTTACTATCCCCTTATCATGGTAAGCCTGGCCTAAGGCTTCGATTTTTAAAATGATTTCAGCAGCAGTAGTCAATGCATCTGTGCGCATCGGCATAGGTGTTGACCCTGAGTGACTTGTAACGCCAGCTATTTGTAACTTGAAGCGGTGTGGTGCAGCAATGTCTGTGACGATGCCAATATCCTTTTGATTATTTTCAAGAATAGGCCCCTGTTCAATATGTAACTCTAAAAATGCTTTGATTTTGTTTCTTTCAAATAATGCTGTTTTACCGTTCATATCTTGAGCTAAAGGTGCAACGATATCATAAAGTACGTTGCCATCATTATCTTTGATGAATTTCATATCGTCTTTTGTCATTTTGCCAGTAAGATATTTACTACCTAAAGTTGCTTCGTTGAAACGTGTAGATTCTTCACAAGCAAAAGCAATAATAATAATTGGATGATCTGTTTCTATTTGATGTGCGTTTAAATGTTCGACAACTTCAAGTGCACCAAGGACACCTAAAAGACCATCATATTGTCCACCATCTTTTACTGTATCGATATGTGACCCCAACACAATTGGCTTTAAAGAAGGCTGCTTTCCCTCTCTACGTGCGATAACGTTACCAAAGAAATCAAAGTAAACATCTAGACCTGCCTTTTGACATAACATTGAAAATTTTAAAGCCGCGACACGTTCTGGATGACTAAAAGCAATACGGTTAATACCGCCATTCTTAGGATTTCGGGCAAAATTATTAAACGTTTGAAAATTTTCTATTACATTTTGTAAGTTCATCATTTATCCCCTTCAATATTTAGTGTAATTTGATTCAAGAATTGAATAGCTTGTTCATATATTGCTTTACTAGTGGGGCTAACCTCACGATCAAAATCATGGCTGTTCTGGTCTAGACATTCAAAGTGACTCGTTTCAACTAATCTATCAATATATTCACTTTCACTATAAGGTACATCAGGGTCTCCTGTACAGTGTACAATGAACATAGGAGGGAAACATTTCAATTCTTTTGGCGAAATATTATAAGCACTTTGTGTTGATGATTCAATGCCTAAATATGATAGCCAATGCGCTTGGCCACGAGCATATAGGTAAATAGGATATCTTGTTTGCAATGGCCCAAATGTTAGTGGTTTAGGTTGAATAAGTTGATTTAATATCTTCGGCGTGATTTGTGTAGATAATGCTTGATATTGCTTATTTGGTTTCAAAAATGAAGGTACATGTACACGGTAATAACCATAGAAATCAATGATACCATCAACTTTACGATGACGTGCGACAAGCATCGCTAAAAATGAACCGGCTGAGCGTCCAAAAGTAATCAAAGGTAACGAAGGATAAAGCGATTTTAAATGATCATAATTACTAAGTGCATCCTCAATAATCGTATCAATATGACTTTCTGGAGCAAGTCGATAGGAAACCATTATTAAATGATATGATTCCGATAAAATATCAATATAATCTTGTGGTAAATCGTTTGGCTGACCAAAAATTAGCCCACCACCATGAAAATATATAATGATGCCTTTGGGGTTTTGATTTTTAGCTTTTATCATTGAATAAGGTAATGGAAATCCATCCTTTGATAGACAAGTAGCTTTTTGTTGAGTCAAAATGATCTAGCCTCCTGTTAGATATATTTTGCTAAATATAGTATCTCAAATAAAAAATACCGCGTATTTGTATAAATCGAATAAAAGTAAAGTGCATTATTGTTAGAATTGTGAATGATAAGTAATATGTAAACGCTTATAATTGTATTTGAAATGAAAAAGGAGTTGAATTACATGGACATCCGATCTTCTTTTGAGGCTCTAGACAAAAAATTCACTGCGTTTGGCGGTTTGGCAGGTGGGGGCATTACGCGTCTACTTTATTCTAAAGAATGGTCAAATGCTGTTCAAGCGTTGAAAGAAACACTAGAAAAAGATGGATTTGAAACAGAATTCGATAGCATCGGCAACTTGAAAGGACGTATTGAAGGTAGCAAATACCCTGAAGAAACAATTATGTCCGGTTCTCATATTGACACAGTTGTTGAAGGTGGTCATTTAGATGGTCAATTTGGTGTGTTAGCAGCTGTCGTTGCGATGCAGTCACTTAAGGCTGAATATGGTCAACCATTGCGTTCATTAGAAATTTTAGCTTTAGCGGAAGAGGAAGGTAGCCGTTTCCCATTTGCTTTCTGGGGAAGCAAAAACTTCTTCAACTTAGCCGATAAAGCTGATGTAGATTCAATAGCTGATGGTGAGGGTGTTGCTTTTAAAGAAGCAATGCGTGAATGTGGTTTTGATTATCGAACAGCAGATAATGATTATAGCTACATAAAATCATTTATCGAAGTGCATATTGAACAGGGTAAAGTATTAGAAACTGAAAACAAATCAATTGGTGTCGTTAACGGTATCGTGGGTCAAAAGCGTTATACAATCAACTTAAAAGGTGAAGCAAACCATGCAGGTACAACACCGATGGGCTTGAGAAATGATGCAGTTGTAGCTTTCAGCAAAATTGCTAACCAATTAACAGATCGTGCGCGAGAAATAGGGGATCCATTAGTCATTACATTTGGCCGCGTAGATCCAGTGCCAAATACAGTTAATGTGGTTCCAGGAGAAGTTACGTTCTCTATTGATTGTCGTCATATTAATCAAGAAGAGTTAAATCAATTCGCAGAAGAAATTGATGCATGTATTAAACGTGTATCTGAAGAAGAAGGCGTTCAATGTGACATCGATCTATGGATGGATGAAGCACCAACATTGATGGATGAACGCTTGGTTAAAGAAGTCCAGAATGCTGCTGAAACTGTAGTGGGTGAATCAGAGTGGAAATTAATGCCTTCTGGTGCAGGTCACGATTCTCAAATTTTTGCTAAATATGTACCAACATCAATGTTGTTTGTACCATCCATTAACGGTGTGAGTCACAACGTTGAAGAAGAGACAAATGTAGAAGATTTAGTTAAAGGTATAGAAGTGTTAAAACAAGTATTATATAAACTTGCTTATAAAGAATAATACTTGGACATAGACAACTAGAACAACATCATTGAGCCATATAAATAAACATGGTTCAACAAACTTTTTATAGAGAAAAGCATAAAAGATTTTAAATACAGATAAAGAAAAGGAGCATTTTATTTATGGGTTATATTAATCATAATCAAGGATATAGAGAAGGTTTATTAGAAACACGTTCAGTAATTAAAAAAGATAATCACGCAGTCATCACACCAGACGGTTTAGTAAATAACGTTGTACCTGGTTTTGAAGATTGTGACGTAACGATTCTAGGTTCACCGAGACTTGGTGCACGCTTTGTAGACTACCTTGTAACATTGAAAAATCAAGGTGGTAATAGACAAGGATTTGGTGGAGATGGTGTTCAGACATTCATCTATGTTGAATACGGAAACATCAATGCGTATGCAGATGATAAAAAATATGAATTGAGCGCAGGTGGTTATTTATATGTACCATCTCATCAAGTAATGACATTTGAAAATAACAACCAAAATAATGACAGTCGCGTGTTCTTATATAAAAAACGTTACCAACCTTTAGAAGGTTATACGCCAGAAGTTGTAACTGGAAATGTTAATGATATGGTACAAGAACCATACGAAGGCATGGAAGAAGTGAAAATTCTTGATTTGCTACCAAAAGAATTAGCATATGATATGAACATTCACATCTTGTCATTTAAACCAGGTGCTTCACACGGTTATATTGAAACACACGTTCAAGAACATGGGGCTTATGTATTAAGTGGACGTGGCATGTACAACTTAGACAACGAATGGCAACCAGTTGATAAAGGTGATTACATCTTTATGGGTGCTTATGCACCACAAGCAACTTATGCTGTTGGTTTAGACGAACCATTCGCTTACATCTATTCCAAGGATGCAAATAGAGATATAGAAATTTAAGGAAGGTTGTTAGTCATGGAAGAGGGAGCATTAATATACGTCGAACGAGGTAAACTACGCCAATTATTTAAAGAGAAATTAACACATGCAGGTTTACCTGACGCGCAAGCTGAAAAAACAGCAGATCTCATGACATTTGCTGACGAGCGAGGCATTCATTCACATGGCTCAGTTCGAATGCAGTATTATGCAGAACGAATTGCTAAAAAAGGCTTTAATTTGGAACCAGATTTGAAATTTACGAAGACTGGTCCTTCAGCAGGCACATATTTCGGCGATAATGCTGTTGGCCATTATGTTGCATATCAAGCGATGGAAGAAGCGATTAATTTAGCAAAATCCAGTGGTATCGGCATGGTAGGTATTCAAGAGATGGGTCATAGTGGTGCCATTGGTTATTTTGCAGAACAAGCTGCAAAACAAGGCATGGTTGCATTAACAGTATGCCAATCTGACCCAATGGTCGTACCATTTGGTGGTACAGAGCCTTATTTTGGTACGAATCCAATCGCCTTTGCATCACCACAAAAAAATGGTGAGCCCATATTGTTTGATATGGCAACAACGGTACAAGCGTGGGGGAAAATATTAGATGCACGCTCAAAACACAAATCGATATCTAATACATGGGCAGTGGACAAACAGGGTGAACCTACTACAAATCCTTTTGAAGTAGCTGCTTTATTACCTGTAGCCGGACCAAAAGGTTACGGCTTGATGATGATGGTAGATATATTAGCAGGCAGCTTATTAGGTTTGCCATTTGGTAAGCATGTCACTTCGATGTATGAAGATTTAAGTCAATATCGTAGATTAGGACAATTTCATATCGTGATTAATCCAGCATATTTTGGTGATGAAACACAGTTTTTAACACAAGTTTCTGACATGGTAGATGAGTTACACGGTGTTAAACCAACCAAAGGTTTTGATCAAGTGTATTACCCAGGTGAGATTCAAGAAGAAGTTAAAAAACAATATGCAGAGCATGGTATTCCAGTTGCTCAAGAAATTTATGATTATTTAATATCTAATGACATATATTAGGAAGTAATAAAAAGAAGTGAACGAGATAATTTAATGTAATAAATGGTGACTTACGACATTTAGCATGGTGCGTCTTTAGTAACTTCTTTTTTTACTGCTTGAAAACACATTTTTTAGTGAAATAAAACACAATAATAGTAATAAGGAGGTTGTAATATGCGCGTTTCTAAAAATGATTTGTTTGATTTAATGAAAAATAAACTTGTTAAAGCTGGATTAAATGAAGATGCTGCAAAGGATGTCGCTGATGTTTTGACTTTTGCAGACCATCGCGGTATTCATTCTCATGGTGCAGTCAGAGTAGAATATTATGCGGAACGTATTGCTAAGGGAGGTATTACTGCTAACCCTGAGTATCAATTTGAGCAAACGGGTCCTTCGACAGGTGTTTTTGAAGGGGATAATGGCCCTGGACATCAAGCTGCAAAACAAGCAATGGAAAAAGCTATTGAAATGGCCAAAAAAAATGGCGTGGCGGTTGTAGGTGTGAAACATATTTCTCATAGTGGTGCCTTAGGTTATTTCGTGGAAATGGCGTCTAAAGCAAATATGGTTGGTTTAAGTATGTGTCAATCTGATCCAATGGTTGTACCTTTTGGTGGTACAGAGCCTTATTTCGGTACAAACCCAATTGCATTTAGTGCACCGTCAAATGATGAGCGTATCATTACATTTGATATGGCTACAACAGTACAAGCGTGGGGGAAAGTACTTGATGCTAGAGCTAAACATCAATCTATTCCAGATACATGGGCAGTAGATGCAAATGGTGAGCCAACAACAAATGCTAGAGATGTTCATGCACTTGTTCCAGTGGCGGGGCCGAAAGGTTACGGTTTGATGATGATGGTAGATATCTTGTCAGGAAGTCTGCTAGGTGTGCCACATGGTGTGCATGTTTCATCTATGTACAAAGATTTAACCAAAGGCCGTGATCTTGGACAATTACACATTGTCATTAACCCTGCATTCTTTACAGACTTAGATCAATTTAAATCACGTATTTCAACGATGTTGGATGAATTGAAAGCTCAACCAGCTGCTGAAGGATATGGAGAGATATTCTATCCAGGTGAACGTGGACGCTTACGTAGTGAAAAATACGATGAAAAAGGCATTGAAATTGTTGATGAAATTTACGATTACTTAGTGTCAGAAGACGTACACTTTGATCGTTATCACGGAAAAAATAGATTTGCAGAATAATAACGGAGGAATAGTATGTTATACACAATAATTAAAGAAAACACGTACCAAGATTCGATTGTCTTAATGTTATTATCGAATAAATTATCTGCTATTGATGGTGTGAACCAAGTATCTATTATGATGGGGACGCCTGCCAATAAAGATATTTTCAAATCATCAGGATTTGATACTGCAGAATTAGACAACGCTAAACCTAACGATATTGTAGTCATCATAGATACAGATGATGAATCAAAAGTTGATGAAGTTAATGAACAAGTAGATGCAGAACTTAAAGGTAAAGGTGAAGAGGATGACAAGTCTAAAAAACAAGACGAAGCTTCAAACTGGAATCGTGCTTTAGAGTTAGCAAACAATCCAAACTTGGCATTAATTTCAATCCCTGGTCAATATGCGGCAATGGAAGCTGAAACTGCTTTAAAAAATAATTTAAACGTATTTATGTTTAGTGATAACGTTGCTAAATCAGACGAAGTGCGTTTAAAACAAATGGCGCATGAAAAAGGATTATTAGTGATGGGACCTGACTGTGGTACAGGTATTATCCATAGCTTACCACTTGCTTTCACTAACACAGTGAACGAAGGTGACATTGGTGTTATTGGTGCTTCTGGTACAGGTATTCAAGAAGTGACAACAATCATTGACCGTGAAGGCAAAGGCGTGACTAACGCAATCGGTACTGGTGGACGTGACCTATCAACTGAAGTTGGTGCAATCACGATGTTAGATAGTATTAAAGCGTTAAATGCAGATCCTAAGGTTAAAGTCATTACTGTTATTTCTAAACCACCAGCTAAAGAAGTCGAAGAAACAGTATTAAATCTTCTACGTAATATTGAAAAACCTGTGGTTACCTTATTCTTAGGTTCTAAACCAACTTACACTGAAGAAAATATTTACCATGCATATACATTAGAAGAAGCGGCACGCGTATCTGTTCAATTGTCTAATGATGAAACGCCACAATTAAAACCAACATTTAAAGAAAATCTTGGTATTGAATTTGCTGACAATCAAGATGGCATCAAAGGATATTATTCAGGTGGTACTTTAGCTTCAGAAGCAGCTATGTTAGTTAAAGATACTTTAGGTGACGCTTCAGGCGAAGTAACACCAGAAGGTTTCTCATATAAAGGTGGAAACCATGAAATCATCGACTTGGGCGATGACATTTATACACAAGGTAGACCGCATCCAATGATTGATCCATCCAAACGTATTGAAATGTTAGAAACTTCTTCTGATGATCCGTCAACTGCTGTAATTATGTTAGATAATGTCATAGGTTATGGTAGTCATGATGATATGGCTAGCGAACTTGCACCAACAATCAAAACGATTTTAGAAAAAGTTAAAGCTAACGGTCGTTCATTAGCGGTTCTTGCTACAGTTGTTGGTACGCAACATGACCACCAGGGATATGATAGCCAAGTTAAAACGTTAACAGAAGCTGGCGCAATTGTTTGTGAAACAAACGATCAAATGGTGCGTACTGCACTTAACTTAGTTGGTAGCAATGTAGCTCAACCAAAATTAGCAACGAAATCATTTGATTCAGAACCGGTTGATTTAACTGTCGATGAAAAAGTAATGAATTTAATAAATATGAAGCCAAGTGTGATTAACATTGGATTGAAGAGCTTTACTGAAGCAATTCAAGCAAGTGATGCACCAGTCGTTCAATTCAACTGGCGCCCAATTGCAGGTGGAGATGAAAAATTAATGAAAGTACTGCAATTCTTAAACAATTATGAAGGAGAGACGGTATAAAATGGCTTATAAAACAATAGATGAAGCTAACCAAGCAGTCATTGATAAGATGATTGCAGCAGCACCATTTTTAGTAGATGTAGTGCCAGCCAAATCTAAAATTCCTGAACTCAAAGAAAATGTATTATTACATGCTGGTCCACCAATTAAATATGAAAATATGACAGATCCTATGCAAGGATCTTGTGTCGGTGCGATCCTTTTTGAAGGATGGGCAGATAATGAACAAGATGCACGTAAATTGTTAGAAGAAGGTCAAATTACTTTCATCCCTTGTCACCATGTTAATGCAGTTGGTCCAATGGGTGGTATTACTTCAGCTAACATGCCTGTACTTGTTGTGGAAAACAGAGAGACAGGTAACGAAGCATATTGCCAAATGAACGAAGGTATCGGCGCAGTATTACGTTTCGGTGCTTATAATGATACAGTAGTTAATCGTTTACACTGGATGAAAGATGTTTTAGGACCAGTATTAAGCAAAGCATTACACAAAATGAACGATGGCTTAAATGTTAATGTATTAATCGCTAAAGCAATTGCAATGGGTGATGAATTCCACCAACGTAATATTGCAGCTTCATTAGCTTTCTTAAAAGAAGTTACGCCTATCATCTCCTCATTAGACGATGTTGAAGCAGAAAAACGTACTGAGGTGTTACAATTCTTAGCTGATACAGATCAATTCTTCTTAAACGTAGCGATGGCTACAGGTAAAGCGATGATGGATGCCGCACGTACAATAGAACACGGTACAGTTGTAACAGCTATGTGTCGTAACGGTGAAAACTTCGGTATTCGCATCGCTGGTATGGGTGATGAATGGTTTACTGCACCAGTCAATACGCCTCATGGCTTATTCTTCACAGGCTATTCTGCTGAAGATGCTAATACTGATATCGGTGACTCTGCCATCACTGAAACAATCGGTGTTGGTGGTATGGCAATGATCGCTGCGCCAGCAGTAACTAGATTCGTTGGTACTGGTGGCTTTGATGATGCATTAGATATCAGTAATGAAATGACTGAAATTTGTATCGGTGAGAATCCAAACTTTGCTATTCCTACGTGGAACTTCAAAGGTGCTTGCTTAGGCATTGATGCACGTAAAGTCGTTGAAACAGGTATTACTCCAGTTATTAATACAGGTATTGCACATAAAATTGCTGGTTATGGTCAAATTGGTGCAGGTACAGTTCACCCACCGATTGAATGTTTCGAAAAAGCAATTACTGCATATGCAGAGAAATTAGGCTTTAAAGCGTGATTTTCCACGCAACAGCTATAGGCAATATTGCCAAGGAAATATTAGCAAATCATCAAACTTTTTATGTGCATAGCATATTTAATAAAGGATTCAATATTGTTAACGATGCGCAAGAACTTATATTTATAGGTACCGATGAAAATGGCATGTTTCCATTTGGTATATTAATAGACCAACAGACGAAACGTAGTTTGTTAAATGAGATTTCCTTAAACCAACAAATCACTATAGGTCCTAACACTATTTATATGAGTAAAACATGCCAACTTGTGTGGCATGTTGCATCATTGCCATTTAAAGACTTCGCTGAAAAGGTAAATAATAATGAACTAAAGCAAAATATATCGACATATGACTTTACGATGTACGATGAAGGTGACTTTGACCGCCAAACAATGAGCCGAATTATACATGCACTTAAATATGAAGATGTTGAAACCGTAGAACAATATTACCGCTACCTAATTGGTAGAGGTCAAGGGCTTACGCCTTCTGGTGATGACATTCTAACTGGTATGTTGTTTATTCATTTTACTGATCCATATATTAGAAAACCAAATTTAGAAAAATTAAAATACCTACTTAATGAACCATTAACAACACTAGTAGGAGAAACCTTTTTAAAATGCGCACAACAAGGGTTGTTTAGTTCGAAAATATCAGAGTTACAACATGAACCGTCACTGGCAAACATTGATCGACTGCTTAAAGTAGGTTCGTCATCAGGAAGAGACACAGTATATGGCATGTTTGTAGCATTAACTTGAAGGAGTGAAACGTATGAGTAAGCGTGTTGTACTTGCTTTAGGTGGTAACGCTATTTTACAACCTAAACAAGAAGCGTCATACGACAATCAATATAAAAATGTGTTTGCTGCTACACGTAAAATGGCAGAGTTGAAAAAAATTGGACATAACGTTGTCATTACACATGGTAATGGACCACAAGTCGGAAATATTATTGCACAAAATGAAGCAGCAAAAGACGTTGTTGATCCACTTCCAATTAACGCTTGTAATGCTGAATCGCAAGGTTTCATCGGTTATATGATGGAAGAATCTTTGAAAAACCATTTGCATGCGTTAGACATCCAAAGTGATGTGGTAACATTATTAACAATGGTAGAAGTGGATAAAGATGATAAAGCATTTGATAATCCAACAAAACCGATTGGCGTATTTTTTGACGAAATTGAAGCAAAACGCCTAGAAGAAACGCATGGTTTTGTGATGGTAGAAGATGCAGGTAGAGGTTACCGTCGTGTTGTTCCTTCACCAGAACCACTCGTGATTCACGGCGTAAATCAAATCAAAGCATTGATTGACCAAGCAATCGTTATTTCGTCTGGTGGCGGTGGTATACCAGTTTACCGTGATGAAAATGGAAGTATTCAAGGTGTTGAAGCGGTTATTGATAAAGACCGCTCTGGTTTGAAACTTGCTCAACAAGTTGAAGCAGATACATTCATGATGTTAACAGACGTCTCAAATGTTTGTGTGAACTTTGGTAAACCGAACGAAGAGAAATTAGCAACGATTTCAGTTGACCAAGCAAAAGCTTATGTTGCAGAAGGACAATTCCCTGCAGGAAGTATGTTACCTAAGATTGAAGCTGCGATTCAATTTGCTGAAATGGGTAAAGAAGCGATTATCTGTTCATTAGATGATGCAGTCGAAGCATTAGAGGGTAAAGCAGGTACACGTATTTTATTAAATGTTGATCAATCATAGATGAGTTCCTTAGAATCAATTATTTGCGAATCGTTCAAATGGCTTTCATTTGTTCGATTCGTTGTATTATTATATTAAAAGACTTGGAAGAAAGGTGGTATAAGATGACTGAACCCTATCGCATACATAGAATCAAAGAAAATTGGGGCGTAATTTTGGCAATTGTGTTTATTGCTTCTACCTTACGTGCACCACTCACATCAGTAGGGCCTGTAGTTGATGAGATTAAGCATGTAATGGAAATTAATAACAGTGTTGCTGGCATCTTAACTACTATACCGCTCATTATTTTTGCGATTGTTTCTCCATTAGTATCGAGAGTAACATCACGTATAACAATGTCTCGTACAATTTTGTACTCCACAATATTACTGATTATTGGATTGTACTTGCGTGTAGCTGGAGATTTTAGTTTATTCATTATAGGTACATTAGTATTAGGGATAGCAATTGCATTTGGTAACGTTGTATTACCAAGTTATGTGAAATGGTATTTCCCGATGCAAATTGGTATAGCTACTGGTATTTATAGCGGGACTATGAACTTTACAGCAGGCTTAGGTGGTGGGTTGAGTTTCCCATTATCTCAAACGCCGCTTGGTTTTAGGTTGTCATTGTCATTTTGGATTATTCTAGGGATTATCGCAATTATTTTATGGATACCGAAAGCACGTAAAGGTGCAAAATTAGAAAAACAAACAATTGATGAAACACAAGTCAAACATCACAAGAAAGTTAATATTGTCAAATCTAAATTAGCTTGGATGGTGGCTTTGACGATGGGCTTCCAATCCATGGTGTTCTATACCGTTGTAGCATGGGTACCATCGATATTAGTGGATAGAGGTGTGGATCCATCTACAGCAGGCTATTTATTAATGCTCAATCAATTTTCTCAAGTACCTATGACATTTTCATTTCCAATAATAGCATCTAAATTGAAAGACCAACGAATATTGGTCGTTATTATCACAATCTTATTCTTGACTGGTTTTGGCTTGTTCTTTACACAGTCATTAGTATTACTTGTTATCGGTATGGTCATTGCTGGTTTAGCAATGGGCGCATGTTTTAGTTTATGTATGACATTCTTTTCCATTCGCGCACGGACAAGTGATGGTAGTATTTCGTTATCAGGGTTTGGCCAATCAGTAGGCTATTTAATCGCAGCAATTGGACCATTTTTAATTGGATACTTACATGATTACACGGGAAATTGGATATCAGGTATTATTGCATTATTGTTAATGTCATTACTATTCTTTATTTTTGGTTACCCAGCAGCTAAAAATAGAGTTGTAGAAGATGAATAGTAGAAAAGACTTAAATTTAAAAAGTAAAATTAAAAAAGGTACGACACCAACGGTTTAGGTTTGGAGTTGTACCTTTTTGATTTATCTAATTAAAAGATGTGTTAAAAAGTTTATGATATTTCATTGTTATCATAGTGATCCACAAGTGTTTTAATCGCAGTTTCTAGATCAAGGTTTTTTATGTGACCTTGGGAAATAAGGTGAGTTGCAAATGCAGCTAAAAACGTTAAGATGTTTTGTTTTTGGACAGCATAACCCATGATTCCGATTCTCCATATTTTACCTTTTAACTCTCCAAAGGAACCTGCAATTTCTATGCCATAATTTTTTAATAAACCATCTCTGAATGCTATATCATCTATACCATCAGGGATATTAACGCATATCACCATTTTCATTTCGTTTGATTCATCGCCATAAATTTCTAGCCCTAGTGCTTTCAAGGCTGATTTTAAACCTTCTTGATGGAATGTATGACGTTGAGCACGTGCTTTTAGACCTTCAGATAGTGCTAACCTTAGACCAGTATGAAGCGCATATATTGAAGTTGTTGCTTCAGTGTGATGATTTAAACGTTTTGGACTCCAATAGTCTTGTAACTGTGTTAAATCTAAATAATTGCTTCTGATAAAATGATTTTGTTCCGTTGTTTCAGTAGAACGAATACCAAGTTCTACACGTTTGCGCGCATTGATGGCATCACTAAATCTATCATTGAAAGTGATTGGGGTAATACCTGAAGGAATAGATAAACATTTTTGAGCGCCACCAATGACTGCGTCTAATTCCCATTCATCTACTGGGATAACCATCCCTTGGTATGTGGCAACAGCATCTACAACAGAATATATCCCTCTTTCTTTACATGCACGACCAAGTTGATCAATTGGTTGCAATCTACCAGTCGACGTTTCACCGTGGACAATAGCAAGTACTTTCGGTTGATATTGATCTAGGGCTTCAATGATTTCTGACTGTTCAAACACCTCTCCCATTGGCTTATAAATGCTGTGGACGATACCACCAGCACGCGTAACCAGTTCAGCGAATAAATAGCCAAAACGTCCAATGACTGGAACTAAAACATCATCACCAGGCTTAACAATACTAGATATTACAGCTTCTAAGCCAGCACGACTTGTGCCATCAATAGGAAATGACCACTGGTTTTTTGTTAAAAATGATTTGCGAATTAGCTCCATCGTTTGATTCATAATGTCTACAAATTCATAGTCAAATTGACCTAAGATAGAGTTTGACATTGCTTGTGAAACGCGGGGGTCTACGCTAACAGGGCCGGGTGTCATAATTAATCTTTTGTTGATTTTTAAATCATCCATATTTATTACCTCGTTTTCTTTAAATTCCTTCATTATATATTATACTTTATTAAAGCTGATATATATTCGTCAAAATCGATAATTATTTAACGATAATTTATCTGAATATTACAAAAATAAAGAAATTTAATAGAAATTATCTTATATACTTGCATGTAGATAAAATGAATTTCCATAACTTCATTATTTATAAATGTTTGAAAGAAGATACATAAAATTGTACACTATATAAGCATGCCAAGGGCATGCACACACTATGGGTCGCTGTGAGCATGCGCTTAGGCATGTTTCCAGACTTCCTCATAGAAGCAAGCTACTTCCTTTAAGGAAGTGGCTTGTATTTTTTTACGATAATCACTTGAACGGTCTTGGTTTTTTATTAATCATATCTCTTTGTATCGTAACGATTTTCTATTACAATGTTTATGGATGTTAAAAGTTGGAGTGACAATGGATGATAAATGTAAAAGAACCTAATCCAATATTTTTGGAAAATGAATCTTCTGAACGTGCTGTATTGTTATTACATTCGTTTACAGGGACGATCAGAGATGTGAAATTATTAGCAACAAAATTAAATAAAGCGGGTTTTACCTGTTATGTTCCTGCTTATAAAGGACATGGTTTATTACTCGAATCATTGATGGCTTATGACGCAGAGGATTGGTGGCAAGATGCGTTAGAAGGGTATCAATTTTTAGAAGATAAGGGCTATTCGAATATAAGTGTATGTGGCATATCTTTAGGTGGTATTTTGTCTTTAAAATTGGCAGAAGAAAAACAAGTTAGTTCTGTTGCAGTCATGTCGACACCATTTAGTAAAGATGATGCAGGACTTGCGAGCAGGCTGGAATTTTATGGCGGACGCATGGGTAATTTAGTAGGTTTGTCTCAAGAAACAATTCAACAACAAATTGACCAAATTGAAACCTATACCACTGGGTTTGATAAATTCAAACAACTTGTTGATAATGTGATGGCGAATTTAAACCGGATTTCTGCTCCTATCGCTATAAAATTTGGCGAACAGGATGAAAAAGCTTATGAAGTTAGTGCAAATTATATTTATGATCAAATTGCACATGAGGATAAAGAAATTCAAGGTTATGCTACCTGTAAACATTTAATGACGTATGGTGAAGGTCATTTAGAAGTAGAACAAGATATTATCGCGTTTTTTGAAGATTATACATAAGCCATGAAAATATTAAAAAGGATGGTTTCTACTAAATGGAGTAGAAGTCATCCTTTTTTGTTTCAATATATTTAAAATTAAGTTCTCCAAAATGTTGTACAATCCGCTTTGTCTTCGATATTGAATTGAATAATGGACTTCAATAATGCATAGTTAACGTCTTGAGTCCATTTAATACGAAATAAATTATTGGTTTGCGAATATCCAGCTGCTTCAATTTGTTCCGTAAATTCAGCCATTCCTTTAGCTTCGGGTGCTACTGAGAAATGCTGTTTGGACTTACTAAAGGCGATTATAAACGTACCGTGATGCGTGTACATCGGTTGATTCCATTTTACAGTTGTTTCGAGTTCAGGAAAAGTTTCAGAAATCCAATTAAAGATAGCTTCCATCGTGGCTGTTTGTTTGTCATTTTCCAGTGACTGTAAAAAGTCATTAAATTCAGTCATACAATATCTCCATCCTTAAAGTGTGAATTTTATTATATAGCGTAAGCGTATTATATCAATTACATGCAAATATATCACTTTATAGGCGAGTGAATTTAATCTAAATTTCCAATTTGAGTGTATAAACAGTTTATGATAATTTCAGAAATCCCTTTTGGCATTTTGCTATTTTACATATAAAAAATACACCCCATATTTGAAGGGATGTATTGATGAGAATAGATATGTGTTGGCATATCGTTTGATTAACAGTACGCACTAACTTAAGTCATTTCAGTTTGCGATTTAGCGTAAAAGAAATCGATAATGATACCGATTAGCAGACATACCATAAATGGTATCAACCATGCTAGTTGGATATTCGCTAATGGGAAATGCGCATATACAACATTAAGTACTTTAATTAAATTAAAATCATTTAATATTTGTAATAAAGAAATAATCAATGTTGCAATCGTTGGTATGATAAAGCTATATTTCATTTCAAATGAGATAAATATACTCAATAACGAAATAAGCACTAATACGATAGATGTTGGATAAATAAATGTAAGTAATGGTACAGCAATTTCCAAAATAAGCTCTAATCCTAATGTAGAAACAATAAAACCTAATATTGAAAAGATAAGTACAAATAATTTATAAGAAATTTTTGGTAATTTTTTCATTGCAAATGCTGAGCAAGCATTCACAAGTCCAATACATGTTGTTAAACAAGCTAATATCACAATTATCCCAAAAATTAAGTTTCCTAAAGCACCAAACACACGTAATGAGTTAAAAGTTAAAATATCTGTGCCATCTTTAAAGCCTGTCTGATCGGTTGTTGCGCCAACATAGGCTAAAGCAAAATAAATGATAAATAACAGTACAGCCGAAATAAAACCAGCTTTCACAACATTTTTAACTAATAATTTTGGATCATTAACACCATGTAATTTAAAACTTTGTACAATTACTACTGAAAAAGCGAGTGCAGCAACGAGATCCATTGTGAAATAACCTTCTAAGATACCTGACACAAGTGGAGTTTGCGCAAAGTCGCCACCAGCTTTACCAATTGAACCTTCAGGATTGATAATCACTAAAATACATAAAATAGCGATAATGCATATTAAAATAGGTGTTAGGTATTTACCTAAATTATCTATGATTCGATTTGGATAAAGTGCAATCAAGTAAACAACTAAGAAAAAGACTGCTGAAAATATAATTAAAGTTAATTGATTATGTACAGGTAAAACATTTTTTGTACCAATTTCATAAGCGACATTTGCAGCACGTGGAATCCCGTATAATGCGCCAATAGACGCGTAAATACAGATTGCAAAAATCGTACCGAATACTGGATGGACTTTGTTACCAATACTTTCAACGCCACCATTCATATAAGCTACTACGATGACTGTTAAATATGGCAATAAAATACCGGTGATTGAAAATCCTATCATTGAAACCCACATATTTTCTTGAGCTGTATATCCTAACATAGGTGGAAATATTAGATTTCCGGCTCCAAAGAAAAATGAGAATAACATAAGACCGGAAATCAGTATGAGTCTATTCATTTTAATACCTCTATTATTTTTAAAGTTATTTGTTGCAAAACATACATTAATATAACACAAAAGTTATATGAATTCAATGAAATTTCAGAAAATTAAACCATGTAAGATGTTTAATTAAATTGATTTATTAATGTCATAATAGTAAAGAAAACTGTAATATCAAGTGTTTTAAACAATTAACTATTGAGCTCAATTCAAAAAAATGTTATAGTAGTTTTCTATGTTACATGAACGCTTTAACGTAATGAAGAATAATAGGGTGTAAAGGATGTATGAACGATGCACAATGAATCACAATGGAAGTCCTCGCTCGGTTTCATATTGGCAAGTGCTGGATCCGCAATAGGACTAGGCGCAATGTGGAAATTCCCATATATGGCAGGTATATATGGTGGTGGTGCTTTCTTATTAATGTTTTTAATATTCACACTGCTTGTAGGATTGCCATTATTAATGATGGAATTTACAGTAGGTAAAATGGGCAAAACGTATACTACTAAAATATATGAAAAATTAACAAATAAAAAATGGTTAAATATTATAGGTTGGAATGGTAATTTAGCTGTATTTATCTTATTTGGATTTTATAGTGTTATCGGTGGTTGGATTATCATATATATATTCAATGTATTACTTCAAATATTCTCGCTTAATGGTGATAAATTAGGCCACATAGCATTTGAATCAATTATTAGTAATCCATGGTTGACCATTACAGGTCAAGGAATATTCATCTTGTTAACGATGTTCATCGTAATGATGGGGGTTGAAAAAGGATTAGAAAAAGCATCTAAATTTATGATGCCGTTACTATTTATCTTCCTTATTATTATTGTTTTTAAATCGTTATCTTTAGATGGATCATTTGAAGGTTTGAAATATATATTACAACCACGAATAGAAGATATTTCAATAGAGGGTATTTTATTTGCCCTAGGCCAATCATTTTTCACACTTTCATTAGGAACAACAGGTATGATTACATATGCTAGTTATGCACCTAAAGAAATGACGATTAAAACTTCGGCTGTTTCGATTGTAGCGATGAATATTCTAGTATCTGTGTTGGCAGGTTTAGCAATATTCCCTGCGATTTCAGCTTTTGGCTATAGTCCGACTGAAGGTCCAGGTTTACTATTTAAAGTGTTACCAAAAGTATTTGATCAAATGGCATATGGTCCAGGTTTCTATTTTATTTTCTTAATATTATTTTTATTTGCAGCACTTACTTCTTCAATTTCGTTACTTGAACTCAATGTGTCCAACTTTACTAAAAATGATAATTCGAAACGTAAATCTGTATCGTTTTATATAAGTATCCTTGTTTTTATCATAAGTATTCCCGCAACACTGTCTTTTGGAAGCTTAAGTCATATAAAATTTGCAGCAGGAACTATTTTTGATAATATGGATTTTTTAGTTTCTAATATTTTAATGCCGTTAGGTGCGTTAGGAACAACACTTGTTGTAGGACAATTGCTCGATAAACAAGCATTAAAAGAACATTTTGGAAAAGATAAATTAAGATTGTTTATACCTTGGTATTATCTCATCAAATTTATCTTGCCAATCGTTATTATATTAATATTTGTCGTCCAATTTTTATAGAAATTAAATAACATTAATCATTCACCCCTTATCATATCAATGTAAAAATTGGTTGTTGATAAGGGGTTTTTTAAATAATTTGTAAAGTATAAATTAAGTTATTATATTTTTATTTATATTGTTGACTATTTTTTATTTGTTTAGTAAAGTCAAATTAAATTATTTATTTAAAAAAATTGTTGTGTTGTATCAATTGTTTTAAATAGATAATTTAATTTTTATAATTATTTGAAAACGTTTTCTGAAAGGAGTGGTAGTTTATGAAAGAGATTTTTGGTAAATTTTTCGAATTAGTGCCACGTTTTATTTTAAATTTATTCATTTAGCAAAAGAAAGTTTGTTATTTATTAAATTCTATTAACCAAGAGGTGTCTAGTATGGAACAGAAAAAAAACAAATATAGTATTCGTAAATTCACTTTTGGCGCATCATCTATATTGATTGGCTCTTTACTATTTATAGGTGTAGACAGTGCGCAAGCTGCAGAAACAGAAAAACAAACAAGTGAAATGAACTATCAAGACATTGGGGAAAAAGTTGGGGAAACAAATAGTGATAACGCTACTGGGGAAAGTGGTGTACCGGTTAATAAGAATGATAAACAAACTTCAGATAATCAAAGCTTACATAATGATAGATTTACGACTGAAGCAGAAAACGAAAATAATGAAAAATTAGACGTAGAAAATAATAATAATCAAACAAAAAACGAGGGATCAGAAGAAGTAGATCCAGAATACAACGAGCAAGACAAAACAAAAGATGAAACATCAAAAGAAGTAGATCCAGAATACAACGAGCAAGACAAAGCGAAAAATGAGACATCAGAAGAAGTAGATCCAGAATACAACGAGCAAGACAAAGCGAAAAATGAGACATCAGAAGAAGTAGACCCAGAATACAATGAGCAAGACAAAACAAAGGATGAAACATCAGAAGAAGTAGATCCAGAATACAATGAACAAGATAAAGCGAAAAATGAGACATCAAAAGAAGTAGATCCAGAATACAACGAGCAAGACAAAGCGAAAAATGAGACATCAGAAGAAGTAGATCCGGAATACAATGAACAAGATAAAGCGAAAAATGAGACATCAAAAGAAGTAGATCCAGAATACAACGAGCAAGACAAAGCGAAAAATGAGACATCAGAAGAAGTAGATCCGGAATACAATGAGCAAGATAAAGCAAAAGAGATGAAAGTAAATGCAGATTCATCGCAATCAGAAGTTCAAAATGATGTTGAATTTGGACAATTGAAAAATGATGATTTAGTTAATGAAGATCGTCAAAGCAATCAAAAGAACAACGATCAAGATAAAAGTTTAGCTTTACTTAAGAAAAATGCTGTTGCTACAACAAATAATAAAGTGAATCAACAGAACGTTGAGAAAACTCAAACACAACCTACAAAAAAAGCGAAACAAAGTCAATATAAAAACCAAGATCCCATTATCTTAGTGCATGGTTTTAATGGTTTTACAGATGATATTAAACCATCTGTTTTACCTCATTATTGGGGTGGAGACAAATTAAATATTCAACAAGACTTAGAACAAAAGGGTTACAATGCATATGAAGCAAGTATTGGTGCATTAAGTAGTAATCATGATAGAGCAGTTGAATTATATTATTACATTAAAGGCGGCACAGTAGATTACGGTGCTGCACATGCTGAAAAATATGGACATGACCGTTATGGTAAGACATATGAAGGTGTATATAAAGATTGGCAACCAGGTCAAAAAGTTCATTTAGTTGGTCATAGCATGGGTGGACAAACCATTAGACAACTAGAAGAATATTTACGTAATGGTGATCCAGAAGAAATAGAATATCAAAAACAACATGGTGGCGATATATCTCCAGTATTTCAAGGTAATAACGATAATATGATTAGTTCAATTACTACCTTAGCAACACCTCATAATGGTACACATGCAGCTGATCAACTAGGTAATGAAACGCTTATCAGACAAGTTGCATTTGATTATGCGAAACTAAAAGGTAATAAAAATTCTAAAGTTAGCTTTGGCTTGGAGCAATGGGGTTTAAAACAAAAAGACGATGAAACATATAATCAATATGTTGAACGATTGAAAGATAGTAAATTATGGACGACAGATGATAATGGATTTTACGATTTAACAAGAGCAGGCGCAACTGAATTAAATAAAAAAACATCGTTAAATCCAAATATAGTTTATAAAACATATACTGGAGAATCTACAAGAGATGGTTTATTTGGTAGACAAAAATCAGATATTAACATGTATTTACCTATGGGAATAACAGGTAATGTGATTGGAAAAGCTCCGGAAAAAGAGTGGCGTGTCAATGATGGACTTGTTTCAACAATTTCAGCATTACATCCATTTAATCAAGCATATGTAGCAGCATCGAATCAGGTTCAAAAAGGTGTTTGGCAAGTAACACCAATTATGCACGATTGGGATCATGCAGATTTTGTTGGCCAAGATAGTAATGATACGAAGCGTTCACAAGCAGAGTTAAGCCAATTTTATGAAGGCATTGCCTCGGATTTAGTAAGAACTGAAAGTGCTGAAGCATAGTTAAAACGCTACGATTATATTTTATGAAGGTGAGGGAAAATGATGAGTGGAGACTTTTTTGATTTAGTAGGTTCATTATTCAATATATTGAAAACTTTATTTTCGTAAGTAATCAGAAATTGATAAACAAGACAATAACGTTTAACTATTAATATATACTGAGTATGGTTTAAGCCAATTCAGAGCGAGGATAATTAATCAAAAGTTACACTTTGATTTTATCTTCGCTCATTTTTAGTTGAGTAAAATGCAGTGTGTTCTATTTTCTTGAAAACAATATTTGTCTAACGAAGAAGGATGAAATGTGAATGATATGATTGAAAAGGCGAAGAAAGTGAAACAAGATGCTAAATTTGGATGGGAATAATATCAATGAATCGTAATGTGCAGCTATTGATTATGTTGTATGTCAAAAAGAGACTGATACATGTTGTATCAGTCTCTTTAAAGAGGTTAGAAATTATTTGCCTGTGAATAAACCAACGATTTTTTTGATGATATCAATGATAAAGTCCATGTCCTTCACCTCGCTTTAATTTGTTAACTTCACTATAAAAGAATTGTGCTAAATTTTGTTTAAAATTCCCTAAATAGTAATAAATTATTCCAAAATGGAAATTAATAAAAAAATATAACAATAGCGCATTCAAAAGTGTATGAAAAGTGGTTACATAATCATTTAAATTATAGAATTTTGCTTTCAAAGAAAAGTAACAGTTTCATTAATACAAAATTTCCGTAGAAACAAAGCAAACGTCAATTTCTATAAAATTCTATAGAAACTGACGTTTATTCATTAATTAAAGCTATTGTTGTTATAGATACACATATTTTAAAGTATTACTCCATAAAATTTGTTTGAGACTGGTAAATTTTAAAAATCTAAATAGTTGTATAAAAGTGGCAAAGTGAATGAATTCAAATAGATTTTATATTAAACAACTTAAACGAATGTTACTCATTAGTCAGTGATTGCGCCTTTTGAAGCAGATGATACGAGTTTGGCATATTTTGCTAATGTACCACGTGTTTCTTTTAATGGCGGGGCTTGCCATGCATTACGACGACGTTCTAACTCTTCATCAGAAATATCAAAACTAATTTCTAAATTTTCAGCATCAATAGTAATGATGTCGTCTTCTTGAAGTAATGCCATTGGTCCACCTGCTTGAGATTCTGGAGCGGCATGACCTACTACTAGACCATGTGAACCACCTGAAAAACGTCCATCTGTTAACAATGCAACAGATTCACCTAATCCTTTTCCTACCAAAATAGAAGAAGCTGATAGCATTTCTGGCATACCAGGCGCTCCTTTTGGTCCAGCATAGCGAATCACCACGACATCTCCAGGTTGAATATCGTCATTGAGTATTGCTTTTGTCGCTGCAGGTTCTGAATCAAAAACTTTCGCAGGTCCTTTAATATAAGTAACACTTAAGCCTGAAATTTTTGCTACTGCGCCCTCAGGTGCTAGATTACCTTTTAAAATAACAAGTGGACCTGTAGGATGTTTAGGCTGATCAAAATTAATGATTGTTTTATCATCAGAAAGACTTGGTTGTTGAGCTAAGTTTTCTGCAACGGTTTTACCAGTAACTGTTAAACAGTCACCATGGATTAATCCTTTTTCATGTAATAGTTTCATTACGCCTGGCACGCCACCGACTTCATCAAGATGTGCCATTACGTATTTGCCGCTAGGTCTTAAATCTGCAATATGCGGTACGCGTTTACGTATTTTTTCAAAATCATCAAGTGTTAAATCTACATCAATTGTATGCGCAATAGCTAGTAAATGTAAGATTGCATTTGTAGAGCCGCCTAACGCCATGACAACAGTAATCGCATTTTCAAATGCTTCTTTGGTCATGATATCTTTAGGATATATACCTTGCTCTAATAAATGATAAACAGCTTTGCCCGCTGCGCGACTATCTTTTGATTTGTTTGTTGATACAGCTGGGTGGGAAGCGCTTCCAGGCAAACTCATTCCCATAGCTTCAATAGCAGAGGACATTGTATTAGCAGTAAACATCCCACCACAAGCTCCGGCACCGGGGCAAGCAGAGCACTCTACTTTATGTAATGCTTCTTTATCTATTTCTCCATTGTTGTATTGTCCAACACCTTCAAAAGCAGATACAGCATCCAAATCTTTGCCATTCAATTTCCCAGGTAATATAGTCCCGCCATATACAAAGACAGCTGGTAAATTAAGACGAGCGATACCAATCATACAACCTGGCATGTTTTTGTCACAGCCACCGATTGCTACAACACCATCTAAATTTTCAGCACTGACTACGGACTCAATTGAATCAGCAATGATTTCACGGCTTGGTAGTGAGAAGCGCATACCGTCAGTGCCCATGGAAATACCATCTGAAACTGTAATCGTATTAAAAATCAATGGTGAACCTCCAGCTTCGCTTATACCGCGTTTAGATGCACGAGCGAGACCGTCGATGTGCATATTACATGGTGTAACTTCACTCCATGTACTAGCAACGCCAATCATAGGTTTTTCAAAATCTTCGTCTTCAAAACCAAGTGCACGTAAATAAGATCGGTTAGGTGTACGGCTTACACCTTCACTAATCACTTTGCTGCGGATTCGTAAATCGTTTGGTTTTTGATTTTGCGACTGTTCCTTGCTCAAATAATCCCCTCCAAAATAAAAAATCACATTATATTAAGAATAATCTGAAAATTTTAAAATAATAAGTACCTGATGTCATGACACCTAAGTGTTCGTACATTTCACTGAATCGTAAAGTGACTTCGATACTTTTGAAATATAGTAAATTAGCTATACAAATGTATAGGTATACACAATATCTATTTATTTAATTGATGTCAATATCAAAAGATTGTCTATAATCATTATTACCCTTTATCATATAAATTAACAGAACATGTTTAAGAAATTCTTGCATAACTTAAAATAGTTATATTTTTATTGTTTAAAGTGAATGAACGAGGTTGATCAGTTATAAGTTGTCACTGACAATTGCGCTAATGCATCGTGATGCGTATAGGACTTATTTTACAGCTATAGAGAAATGGAGGAGTTATATGACTGATTTTGAAATATTAGAAAATTATTTAGCGATAGATACACATACATATCATGACAATCATTTAGAAACATTGAACTATTATATTGAAAAGTATGTATTGAACGTTCCATTTGAAAATATTAATGTGCAGAATGGACAACCTATTGCTTTAGATAATCCATCAATGATAGATAAAATTGTAAACGAACATAGAGGGGGCTATTGTTATGAACAAAACAGATTGTTTTGCGCATATTTAACAAGTAAAGGGTATAACGTGTATATGGTATCTGCGACAATTTATAATGGCTCAGGTTGGGCCATGGAAGGGTCGCATATGGCATTAATCGTTACATTAAATCAGAAAAAATACTTAGTTGATGTCGGTTATGCGGATATACCTAAAGCAGCCATGCCAATCACACATGATGAGGAAATTGTTTATGATGTAAACGGTGAGTTTAAAGTAAGTAAAATAAGTGACAATACATTTGAAATGAAGAAGAAAGTTGATCATAAATGGCAGACGCAATATCAATATAGGGATGAACCTAAGGTGTTGTCAGATTTTGAACAAGGCATAGCGTTTAATCAAAATAATGAAGCATCCATTTTTGTTCAACAACTTTTAATTAGTAAAGCAACGACTTTCGGTAGAGTAACGATGTCGAACAATCATTTAACAATTACTGATCATGGTCAAAAAGAAAAGAAAAATATAACATCTGAAAACTATAAATATTTTTTGCATCGCTATTTTGGTATTAAAGATATAAATATAAAAACTTTTGACTGAAATATACAGTATTCAACGTTATGTTTCATTGAAATAACAAAAGGTTTACTTTGTAATAATAATGTCATATAAATTATATACAAAAGTATTAAATTAAATTGTATAATAGTAAACGTGATGGAAACGAAATGTATCGGATTTATATTGGGAGGTTTACATAAGTGCATAAAAAAATAATAGCAACTGTAATTGGGACAAGTGCGCTAGCAGCTATTAATTCTGCAAATGCAGATGCAGCTACAACTTACAAAGTCAAAAGTGGCGATTCTCTTTGGTCAATAGCGAATAAATATAATATTTCAATAGCAAAATTGAAATCATTAAACAATTTAACATCGAATGTGATTTTTCCAAATCAAACATTGAAAGTATCAGGGACTACAAGTTCAAGAACTTCAACAAGCAGCTCAAGTGCGACAACGTATACAGTGAAATCGGGTGATTCATTGTCATCAATTGCAGCTAAGCATGGGACGACATACCAAAAAATTATGAGTTTAAATGGACTCTCTAATTTTACAATTTATCCAGGACAGAAATTAAAAGTATCTGGCTCAACTTCAACAGGTGGTTCAACTACATCTGGTAAAACGACAACATATACAGTGAAATCAGGCGATTCATTATCTGCGATTGCTGCTAAATATGGGACGACATATCAAAAAATCATGAGCTTGAATGGTCTTAAAAATTTCAATATTTATCCAGGACAAAAATTAAAAGTATCTGGTTCAGCATCATCAGGTGGCTCAACAGGTTCAACAGGTTCAACTGGTTATAAAACGCCAGTATTTAACCATTCAAATTTGTATGACTGGGGTCAGTGTACATGGCATGTCTTTAATAAGCGTGCTCAAATTGGGAAAGGTATTAGTACTTATTGGTGGAATGCTAATAATTGGGACAATGCCGCACCAGGAGATGGATACACAGTAGATCATAGAGCTACTGTAGGGTCAATCTTACAAAGTGATCTTGGATATTATGGACACGTAGCATTTGTGGAGTCTGTCAATTCAAATGGTAGCATTACTGTTTCTGAAATGAACTACAGTGCTTCGCCTGGAATCGCGACATATAGAACGATTCCAGCATCGCAAGTGAGTTCATATAAATATATCCATTAAGCGTGCCTAAGGCAAAAATATCTTTGACTAACGCATAAACGTCAATTTCTATTAAATCATATAGAAATTGACGTTTATTTTGCTTTTATGAAATTTTATAGCTCGTTGCTAGACGTTTCATGTTTATGGTTCCTGACGTAATGATTTTATACGCTTGGCAGTTGAGAATAACGTACTTGCCAAAGTGAATGTTGAAAATATTTTAGCAAACTTTTTTGGTGATTTTAAGGCAGTATAGAAATCTAAGACTGCACCTACACTTGTAATAGCCATACTTGTGTAAAGTAATTTTTTATTTTTTGATTGATATGCATACCAATTAAAACCTTCTATGGCAATGCCTATGAAGTTAATTGTATTTGAAATGCGATTAATTTTTGTTTTTTTAGCCATGAATGAAATCCTCCATTTTATAAAATCCGCTTTATTATTATAACATTAATTAGATTAAACTCTATTGTGAGAGAGAAAAAAACAAAATGTGTTCAAGGGATGGATTATGATAACATAAGCGTTGAAAGTATAAAAATAGTTTGCTTTGGGGAGTGGAGATGATAGTTATGATTAGATGTGTATGCTTGGTAGTTGAATTAGACGACAAATTATTATTGGTGCAGGCTAGAAACAGAAAAAAATACTATTTTCCTGGTGGAAAAATAGATCAAGGAGAGTCTCTAAAACAAGCTTTGCGAAGAGAATTACAAGAAGAATTACAGTTGGATATTTCGGAACAAACTTTTAAATATTTAGGTACTGTTGTTGGAGATGCTTATCCTCAAAAAAATACTAAGACGGAGTTGAATTGTTTTTCAACATCTTTAGATATTGATTGGTCATCGGTTAAACCAGCACAAGAAATTACTGATATAAAATGGATCACAAAAAATGAAACGGAAAAAATTGCGCCCGCTGTGCTTACATGGATTAAATATGCTAAACAACAAAGTGAGTCATCTAAACCAGTGAAATTAAGCCCGTATCACGCATCGTTATATGCTGATTTAGTGAATTTTACGCTGTCGACAGAAGACCGGAAATTCACCAAAACCCCTTTAGAAAATATTGATTTGGCCAATCGAGATCAAGAACGTCACCCTACATTAGTGTATGATGGCAAGGGGGAGTGTGTTGGCTTTTTTACGTTACATGAAGGTGAAGGAGTCAAACCTTATTCTGCAAATGCAAACGCAATATTTTTCAGATCCTTTAGTGTAGATAGTCACTATAGAGGCTTCGGTTATGGTAAAAAAGTGATGTGTATTTTACCTCAATATGTCAAACAGTATTATCCCACAATCAATGAAATTTATTTAGCGGTAAATACAGACAACCATTTGGCAATGAAACTTTATAGTCAAAGTGATTATGAAATTGTAGGCGAAACGTTATTAGAAAATAAACCTGTATACATAATGAAGCAAAGTTGTTGAAATCAATGATTGCGTCGTTAAAGCTAACAAAGTTTGTTAGCTTTAATGGCGCTTTTTTTGCGTGAAGTGAACTTGATGAAAGTGGTTGTGCAATAGAAGTATCAGCTGAAAATACATATAAGCATAAATAAAATAAATATAATGAAAGTCTATGATTTTAAAAGAAAATCAAAAATATATTAGAATTATTTAAATTCAAATGAATCAATTATGTTTGTTTAAATATGAAAATCTGTTATGGTTGGATATTAAATGTTAAATATATAAATAATAAAAAAATTAAGGATATGATTATTTTGAATGTATAAGTTATTAAACTGAGTTGTTGATGCATTGATTGGATTGAATAGGCAATGAGGATAGAAAATTTTTATTTGAACCATTGATGTGCAGTTTGGTTTATGAAAATAATTTTTGAATCGTTAAGAATGGCTTTTGCAGGTACTTCGCATATGAGATTGTACGTAGAGCTTAATAGATATTATGGTTGAAAGTATTTTATTAATGTTATCTGCTGTAATGAGTTTGGATGATACTTTGTAAAAGTTTAATTTTTGAAACTTTAGCATGCCATAAATAGTAGAATTATTTCATTTTTAATAATCATTAATCTTAAGTTGAAAAATAAATATCAGCTTTGGCACTTCACATTTGATGTGGGGTGTTTTTCTATGTGTGTCGGAAGCAACAATTGCGATAGCTAAATATTATGATGAATAACAATTTAATAGGAGGTTATTCCATGCTTACAAAGCGTAACAGTATGAGTCCGTTTAATATTATTTGTAAAAGTTTTTATGAGGAAATAAAACCTTTTACATATCAAAGATTAGTAGATTTTGGGGAATGTTATTATTATTTGAGAGGTACATCATTAGACTATGTTTCAACAAGTGTTATTACTAGATATGAAAATGAAGATCACCATACATTTAAATCTAGATTTGATCATTTTGGTGAAACTGAAAAGGTGTGTATTGAAAGATTAGAAGTTGCACCTCCTTTCGAAAATAAAGGTATTATGACGATTATGTTTTGTGACATAATGTTAGCGCTATTAACGAGAAGTTTAGCGAATGAAAACCATATAGAGATTAAATTTATAAATACCTCAGATTTAATTAAAGATGGGGAAATCGTAAATGTGTATCATAGTGTGATGCCTAAATACAAATTATCCTTAGCACAACCTAGTAGTTCGAGAATCGTGTTGGAGGGTAGGCGCACGAAAGCTAATATTGATTTTTATCAAGATGTTTACTATATATTTCCACTAGAAACGCGAGCAGAGGATATCGCATATTATACAAAGTTACGAGAACGTAAAATGCAATTATTAAATGAAAAACTGAAAGAACTTTAAATGATTTAGCTTAGTTGAAAAACGTTTGGAAATTTTGAACACTCTCTTAAAATAGCGAATCATATTTCTGTTATTGTGAGATGTTAAAAATTTTGATTAAAAATTAGGTATGTATGCATCATATAATCATACAGATTCACAAAGAGAGTAGGACAGAAATCTAATTTTATTAACAAGATTTCGTCGTCCCGTCCTGACAAAGATTGTAAAAATGTAAAATGGTTACCTGAGCAGTAGCTCATGCATAAGTCCCACTATCTCAATAAATTGAGATGTGGGACTTTGATTTTTTAATGTGAAGATTGATGCGTGTGTTTTGAGTGACGCTCTTTTTGATGTTTAATTAATAGTGCTGTTATCCATGCAGTAATCGGGATGCTAATGGCAACAGCGATGCCTCCTAGCAGGATAGATATAAATTCTTGTGCAAAGATTTTAGAATTGATGATATGTCCAAAAGAATAATTCAACCTAAAAAACCAAAAGAATAATGTCAATTGTCCTCCGAAATAGGCTAGATAAATTGTGTTTGCCGAAGTAGCTAAAATTTCACGTCCTACACGCATGCCAGATTGAAATAATGCTTTGCTTGTTAAGTTCGAATTGGTTTCGTATAACTCATACATTGGTGAACTGATTGTGATTGCTAAATCAATAACCGCAGCTATGACTGCAAGTACTACTGTAAACACCATGAATTTCACCATATCAATGCCGATATTCATAGAAAAAATATACGTTTCATCTTGTTGTTCGGTTGTGAAACCTTGTAAATGTCCGATGGATACTGATAAATAAATACCAATAATCAAGCACAAAGTAGTAATGACCGTTGCACAGAATGCTGCTTTTGTTTTTGTATTGTAACTATTTAAAACAAATAAATTACATGCTGCAATAACGATACAAAATATAAGTGTTACGAGATAAATAGGTGCGCCGAGCATAATTATAATGACAGTGATTAATAATATGACAAAATTCAAAAACAGTGTTAAATATGAGATGATACCTTTTTTTCCTCCAAAAATGGCCATTAATAGGAAAAGTAGAAGACCTAAGATTGTTATGACGCTCACTGATTAACACCTCGCATTTTAAACCATAATTGCATTAATAAAATAGTGATTGGAATCGTTAAAACAATACCAATACCACCAGTAATTGCCCGGGAAATTTCTAATGACCAATTCATGGAAATGGTATAGGTTACTGTATTTGCATTTTTAAGGTAAATAAGAAACATCGGAAGACTACCAGATAAATATGAAAATAATAAGATGTTCGTCATTGTCCCCATAATATCTTGACCAATATGACGCCCTGCGAGCGCCCATCGAGTCATACTTATATTAGGTGTTCTGCGCAATATTTCTGCCATACCACTTGCTATTGTGATAGCTACATCCATGACAGCACCAAGTGTTCCAATCATAACAGAAGCAAGGAAAACATCCTTAGGAGGCAAAGTTAAGAAACTCATTGTTTCAAATTTTAAGCCCGCACCGTCTGTTAACGTAATCACTAATTGGGTGGCGCCAACACAAATAAAAGTGCCTAATAGTGTGCTTGCTATCGTAATTGACGTTCGCCATCGCCAACCGGTAACTAAGAGCAAAGTAAATACCGTAGTAAAAATGACGCCGATACTCATAAGTGCAAATAAATTTAAATCAGGAAATTTATTATGTAAATAGATAGCTAAAAGCACAACGATTGTATTGAAAACTAAAGAAAGAATCGATTGTAAACCGATTTTACGTCCTACTAGTAAAACAGTTAATAAAAATATTCCAGTTATCATAACGACGAGGCTATCTCGCTTCTTTTCTATGATATAAGCATCATCTAGATGTTTGCCGATGTGTAACAAAACTTTGTTATGTTTTGAGAATGCTTCACTATCAGCTTGTGATGCTATGTAATGATGAGGAATCTTCGTCGTTTGTCCCTCGAATTTTCCGTTCAAAATTTTAAGTGTTAGGGTTTGATTGTATTTAGTATCTTTATTATGGTTATCATCTGTAATGTGTGATGTAGATTTATTTTCGATCTTTGTAATTTGGCCGATTGGTGTATCGTAAAATCTGGCATTGAAAAATGTGAAAATAAATACAGCCACAAATAAGATGATAAATATCAAGATGACCCAATCAAAAGGGCGTTTAAATAACGTTTTAAAAGGCATTGTTTTGTTTCAGTCCTCCCTATATAGACAATGCGATTATACGCTCCTAGCGATTTGAATTCAAAAGTTTTATGCATGTGATTAATGATAAGTCGTGCTTCTACTTAATAATTTATCGATAATTTCTAATAAAAATTGTAAATCATGTTTTCGATTGTCTAGCCGAACAACTTGGCAAATGGTTCTTTTCAATGCTGTATGTTCTAATGATACTTCTCGCCATTTTTGCGGATTTTTTGAAAGCAAATGATAAGAAGGTGTGACGATGTAGCCACGCCCTTTGCTTAAGATATATTCAGCCAGTTGAGGATGTGTAATCGTTTGTATAGGTGTTTTGGTTGTTTTTACTAATGTTTGTCTAATCTTGGTTGGTAATGGATATAATTCGTAAATAGATTTATTCGAAAATTGTACTAAAGGTGGATTCGTAGCCATTGTGATCGGATCATCTTTAGGTGCATAGACATGGAATGTTTCTTCAAATAAAGGGCTTACCTTTAAAGAACGGTGCTGTTTGAGTTCATCTGACATAGCAGTGAAAGCAATATCAATTTTATCTGTGAGCAAAGCTGAAAAAATCTCTTCTTCTTCCATTAAAATGGGTTGAATGATGGATGTGCTTTCGTTTTCAAAGGATTGCATTAATAATGTAAGTGCCTGTGTTATATAACTTTCAACATAACCAACACGTATAATATAATGCTCTGTTTCAGATTGGTTATGAAATAAACGTACTGTGTTATCAAGCTGTTCGATAATCTTTGTTGCTTCAGAAAATAATTGTTGCCCTTCTTCAGTAATGTGTATGTTGCGCCCTTCTCTGTTAAACAACGTCACTTGTAATTCCTTTTCCAATAGTGTGATTTGCCTACTTATAGCAGATTGAGCAATGTTAAGTTCTAGAGCAGCGTCTGATAAATGTTCTCTTTTTGCAACTTCTATAAAATATTTCAATTGTTTAATTTCCATATGATCATTCCCAACATATTAATATTATTCGAATTATTAGAATAATATCATCTATTTTATATATTGAATAGATTAATGTATTACTATATAGTTTACTATACTTATTTAATATTCAGAATTTTCGAAAAAGAGGTGAGGGTTATGTTCGAATATGGTAAGCAATTAGGATTATATGATAGTCGTGAAGAGCATGATGCATGTGGTATTGGATTTTATGCCAATATGAATAATGGGAGATCACACGATATCGTTGAAAAATCACTGGAAATGCTACGTAGGTTAGATCACCGTGGAGGAATTGGTGCAGATGGCATGACAGGTGATGGTGCCGGTATTATGACAGAAATTCCTTTTGATTATTTTTCTAAACAAACAGATTTTGAATTACCGAAAGAGGGTCATTATGCAGTAGGTATGTTTTTTTCGAACGTGAAGATAAAAAATTCAGAGCATGAAGCAACGTTCAATCGTTATTTTGAAAGCGAAGGATTAAATGTTATTGGTTATAGAGATGTGCCAGTAGATGTCAATGCCATTGCCGAACATGTAGCCCAAACGATGCCATATATACAACAAGTATTCATCGCATTAAATGATGATGTTCACATAGAAAAAGCGTTATTTTTAGCACGTAAACAAATTGAATTATATGCTAAAAAGCAGCAAGTAGATTTATATTTCACAAGTTTATCTCATAAAACAATCGTCTATAAAGGATGGTTGCGTTCTGATCAAATTAAGAAGCTCTTTCAAGATTTAAATGATGAACGCTATATATCAAAGCTAGGACTCGTGCATTCTCGTTTTAGTACAAATACATTTCCGAGCTGGAAGCGCGCACACCCTAATAGATTATTAATGCATAATGGAGAGATTAATACTATTAAGGGTAACGTTAATTGGATGCGTGCAAGACAAAATGATTTGATTGAAACTATTTTTGGTGAAGACAAACATAAAGTAGAGGAAATTATTGATGAAGACGGTAGTGACTCAGCTATTGTAGACAACGCTTTAGAATTTTTATCTTTAGCTATGGAACCAGAGAGAGCAGCAATGTTAATGATACCAGAACCTTGGCTTTATAATACGGCGAATGACAGTAACGTTCGTGCTTTTTATGAATACTATAGTTACTTGATGGAACCGTGGGATGGTCCAACAATGATTTCATTTTGTAATGGAGAAAAAATTGGCGCGCTAACTGATAGAAATGGCTTGCGACCAGGACGTTATACAATCACTAAAGATAATTACATTGTTTTTTCATCAGAAGTGGGTGTTGTAGATGTACCTGAGGAACAAGTTGCTTTTAAAGGTCAACTAAATCCAGGGAAATTACTATTAGTTGATTTTCAACAGCAAAAAGTAGTTGATAATAATGAATTAAAATCACGTATCGCTGATGAATTACCATATGAGAATTGGCTAAATCAATTTAAAGTAGACTTAGATTTAGACAATGTAAAAGTGGTCCCATCCAATTGGGATGAAGCAACTTTAGCTAGATTACAAAAGCAATTTGTTTATACGAATGAAGAAATCGACAAATATATGACAGAATTAATTGAAAGTAAGAAAGACCCAATTGGCGCTATGGGGTATGATGTTCCGATTGCTGTTTTAAATGAAAAAGATGAATCGTTATTCAATTATTTTAAACAACTTTTTGCACAAGTCACTAATCCACCGATTGATGCATATAGAGAAAAAATAGTGACAAGTGAATTGTCTTATTTAGGTTCAGAAGGTAATTTATTAAAACCTAACGAAGATGTATTGAATAGAATTCAATTGAAAAGACCGGTGTTAACTGAGGCACAATTAAAAGCGATTGACGATAGTAGGTTCAAAGTTAAGCATTTATCAACGCTATATCACGAAAACTTAGAAACGGCGTTAGACAATTTAGGGGAACAAGCAATTCAATCCGTAAAAGATGGCTATGAAATTATTGTATTAGATGATCGAGTACTAGTTGAAGCGCAAGGCTATGCATTGCCAATATTGCTTGCGGTAAGTCATGTACATCAATTATTAATTAGAGAAGGTTTGCGCATGCGTACAAGTATCATCGCACTTTCTGGTGAAACGAGAGAGGTGCACCATGTAGCGTGTTTATTAGGGTATGGTGCTAATGCAGTCGTACCATATTTAGCGCAGCATACAATAGAAAACTTAGTGGAGAAAGGACGCTTAAACGGAAATATTGCCGAAAACGTTCAAACATATACGGATACATTATCAGAAGGTGTCATAAAAGTTATGGCTAAAATGGGGATTTCTACCGTTCAAAGCTACCAAGGGGCTCAAATTTTTGAAGCGGTAGGTTTGTCACAAGAAGTTGTTGACCGGTATTTTACAGGGACACAAACAAAACTATCTGGTATCGATATAAACTTGATAGATAAAGAAAATAAAGCGAGACAGTCATCTGAGAGCGAGTACCTTGAATCTGGTAGTACGTTTCAATGGCGTAAACAAGGCCAACATCACGCATTTAACCCGACGTCAATTCACTTACTACAACATGCGTGTCGTTTAAATGATTATGAACAGTTCAAAACGTTTTCAAATGAAGTCAATCACCAACGTACAGATCATATTCGTCACTTAATGGAATTTAAAAACCAAGATTCAATTGATATCAATGAAGTAGAACCAACGAGTGAAATCGTAAAACGTTTTAATACAGGTGCAATGAGTTATGGTTCTATTTCTGAAGAAGCCCATCAAACACTTGCTGAAGCAATGAATCAAATGGGTGGTAAAAGTAATAGTGGTGAAGGTGGAGAAAATCCTGAACGATTTGTAGTGGATGACGAAGGTCGTAATCGTTCTAGTGCAATCAAACAAGTTGCTTCTGGAAGATTTGGAGTGACGAGTCATTACTTACAACATGCTAAAGAAATACAAATTAAGGTAGCACAGGGTGCTAAACCTGGGGAAGGCGGTCAGCTTCCTGGTTCTAAAGTTTATCCATGGATTGCTGAAGTCAGAGGCTCTACACCAGGTATTGGTTTGATTTCTCCACCACCACATCATGATATTTATTCAATTGAAGACCTAGCACAATTAATTCATGATTTGAAAAATGCTAATAAAAACGCAAATATCACAGTGAAGCTTGTATCTAAAACTGGCGTCGGTACAATCGCAGCAGGTGTAGCTAAAGCTTATGCTGATAAAATTGTGATTAGTGGATATGATGGCGGTACGGGTGCTTCTCCCAAAACAAGTATCCAACACGCAGGTGTACCTTGGGAAATTGGATTAGCGGAGACACATCAAACACTTATGATGAATAATTTAAGATCGAGAGTGATTGTAGAAACAGACGGCAAATTACTCACAGGTAAAGATGTGGCATATGCATGTGCATTAGGAGCGGAAGAATTTGGTTTTGCAACAGCGCCATTAGTCGTCCTTGGATGTGTAATGATGCGGGTTTGCCATAAAGATACATGCCCTGTAGGTATTGCTACACAAAATCAAGATTTACGCGCACTATTTAATGGTAGAGCTGATCATGTGGTCAATTTTATGCATTTTGTTGCTGAGGAATTAAGAGAGATACTAGCCGAACTTGGTTTGCGCACTGTAGATGATTTGGTGGGGCGTACAGACTTATTAAAACGAAAAGATAATTTATCTCAACGAAGACCTAAAGCTGCATCTATGAATGTTGAAGCATTATTATATCAGCACGAAGGTGAAAGATATAAAAAAATAGCGCAAAATCACCATCTTGATGAAGGATTCGATTTAACACAACTATTACCTGATGCTCAAGTAGCAATTGAACAACAGAAGTCATTTACTGGCAATTATGTAGTGAAAAATGAGCAACGAGATGTGGGCGTCATTACTGGTAGTATGATTACTGATATCTACGGTGCTGAAGGTTTGCCTGAAGATAGTATCAATGTCAATACAGTAGGTCATGCTGGTCAAAGTTTAGCTGCTTATATACCTCAAGGATTAACAGTACATCACACAGGTGATGCTAACGATTATGTAGGTAAAGGGCTTTCTGGCGGTAAAGTAATTGTGAAGGCACCGACGCAACAGCGAGAATCAGAAATCATAGTTGGTAATGTCTGTTTCTATGGTGCGTCTTATGGTAAAGCTTTTATTAATGGTAAAGCTGGTGAAAGATTCTGTATTAGAAATAGTGGTGTACAAGTTGTTGTTGAAGGTATTGGTGATCATGGTCTTGAGTATATGACAGGCGGTCGCGTCATTGTGCTTGGAGATGTCGGAAAGAACTTTGGTCAAGGCATGAGTGGTGGTGTTGCTTATATCTTCCCATCTGATATTGAAAAATTTAAAGAAGAACATCAATTAGACAGTTTAGACTTCGACGAAATCACTGTTGCAGCAGAAAAAAATGTTGTGAGAGAGATGCTAGAAGCCCATTTACTTTATACAAATAGTACTAAAGCAAAAAATATATTAGATAATTTTGAAGAAATGGCTAATAAAGTAGTGAAAGTCATTCCGAAAGATTATAAATTGATGATGCAAAAAATTGAATTACAAAAGCGTGAATCTAACCAGCAAGATGAAGCGTTACTGAATGCTTTTAATGACAAGAGAACACATCTAGAACCAGCGCAACAATTAACGGCTGTGTATTAATTTGAAGGGGGACTAAGTATGGGAGAATTCAAAGGATTTATGAATTATGATAAACAACCTTTGCATGAATTGTCTTTAGTAGAACGTTTGAAAGGACACGCACCCTTTCAGCAAAGGTTTACAAAAGAAGAAGCCTCGGAACAAGGTGCGAGATGCATGGATTGTGGCACACCTTTTTGTCAAACAGGTGAACCATATGGTAGAGAAACAATTGGTTGTCCCATTGGGAACTATATTCCAGAATGGAATGATTTAGTGTACCAAAAAGACTTCGAAACGGCATATAAACGCTTGAATGAAACGAATAACTTCCCGGAATTTACTGGACGTGTATGTCCGGCTCCGTGTGAACAATCGTGTGTGATGAAGATAAATAGAGAATCTGTTGCGATTAAAGGTATTGAACGTACTATTATTGATGAAGCTTTTGAAAATGGCTGGGTTAAACCAACGATTCCCAATGAGCGTAAAGCAGCATCAGTAGCTATAGTAGGAAGCGGCCCAGCTGGTTTAACGGCTGCAGATGAATTAAACAAATTAGGTTATCGCATAACTGTATATGAACGTGCACATGAAGCAGGTGGATTATTAATGTATGGTATACCTAATATGAAATTAGATAAAGACGTAGTGCGACGTAGAATCAAACTAATGGAACAATCTGGTATCACCTTTATCACTGATACGGAAATAGGGATAGATGTCAGTAAAGAAAGTTTAGAGGAACAATTCGATGCCATTATTATTTGTACAGGTTCGCAAAACGCACGTGATTTACCATTAGAAGGTCGAATGGGCATGGGTATTCACTTTGCTATGGATTACTTAACAGAACAGGGCGAGTATTTAAATGGTGAAATTGAAAAGCCGTCAATATCTGCAGAAGGGAAAAACGTAATTGTCATTGGTGCTGGTGACACAGGTGCAGACTGTGTAGCGACTGCACTGAGAGAAAAATGTAAATCTATCGTTCAATTTAACAAATACACAAAACAACCTGAAGCTATCGAATTTGACGAAAATACGTATTGGCCATTAGCCATGCCTGTATTCAAAATGGATTATGCTCATAATGAATATGAGGCGCGTTTTGGTTTTGAACCACGTGCATATGGTGTTCAAACAATGCGTTACGAAGTTGATCGTATTGGTAATGTAACAGGTGTTTATACACAAATACTTGAAGAAACAGAGGATGGTATGGTTGTTGTCGATGGTACAGAACGTCATTGGCCAGCTGACTTGGTATTGTTATCAATAGGATTTATTGGTACTGAAACCACTGTGCCACATGCGTTTAATATACAAACTGAGAGAAATAAAATTGTCGCAGATAACAAAAATTTCAAAACGAATCAATCAAATATTTTTGCGGCAGGCGACGCAAGAAGAGGTCAAAGTCTTGTTGTTTGGGCAATTCAAGAAGGTAGAGCAGTCGCTAATGCTGTTGACGAATACCTAACTGAAAAAACATTGGTGTAACATTTTAATTATAATTGACTTTTTTAATGGGCTATAATATTATAATTATTGTGTTCATTTGGAGGAATACCCAAGTCCGGCTGAAGGGATCGGTCTTGAAAACCGACAGGGGCTTAACGGCCCGCGGGGGTTCGAATCCCTCTTCCTCCGCCATTATCATTAAATACCAAGACTAATAAATAATATAGTAGGCAAACGTTTATTTAATATAAAGTGTTTGTCTTTTTTTGTTGTTTACGATCAATGATAGAAAAAAGACGAGTGCTTTACATAGTTTTTGTTATTGTTTGTGGCATTTATCATTAAACTTATTGCTGTGATTACGCCAAACACAAAATAATATATATTTTTATTGAAGAAGGTCATCAAGTAGAGATAGGAAATTAATGTCTACTTGATGACCTTTTTTAAGAAACTGAGTGAAAGCCTTTACAAAACTTGTCTATACAAGTTATAATCTGGATAATATTAAAGTTTAAGGGAGTGAATCATCATGGCTGTTAAAAAGAAAGATGTTCAAGATATAGTCGAAGCTATTGGGGGCAGAGAAAACTTGGACACAGCAACACACTGTGTGACGCGTTTGCGACTTGTTTTGAAAGATGATGATAAGGTCGATAAAGATCGACTGAGTAACAATGATTTAGTTAAGGGACAATTCAAAGCTGATAATCAATATCAAATTGTTATTGGACCAGGTACTGTAGATGAAGTTTATAAACAATTTATTGAGGAAACCGGGGCTGAAAGTGCCTCTAAAGATGATGCGAAAGCAGCGGCAGCTAAAAAAGGGAATCCTATACAAAGATTGGTTAAGTTATTGGGAGATATCTTTATACCAATTTTACCGGCTATCGTAACTGCTGGTTTACTATTAGGGATTTATAATGTATTAACAATGGAAGACTTGTTTGGGAAGCAAGCATTGGTGGCACAATATCCACAATTAGGGGACTTTGCAGATATTATTAATGTTATTGCAAACACTGCCTTTATTTTCTTGCCAGCTTTAATTGGTTGGAGTAGTATGCGTGTGTTTGGTGGGAGTCAAATACTCGGTTTGGTATTAGGTCTAATTTTAATGAACCCACAACTCGCTTCACAATATGATATTGGGAAAGGTAATATTCCAGCATGGCATATCTTTGGTTTAGAAATTAAACAACTGAACTATCAAGGTCAAGTATTACCAATCTTATTAGCATCATATGTATTAGCACAAATTGAAAAGTTCTTAAGTAAATATGTGCATGATTCAATCAAAATGTTAGTCGTTGGTCCAGTTGCCTTATTAATCACTGGTTTCTTAGCGTTTATCGTTATAGGTCCAATTGCCTTATGGTTAGGAACAGGGATTACAAATGGTGTGACATTTGTCTTTGAACATATCGGCTGGTTAGGTGGCGCAATTTATGGTTTCTTTTACGCACCTCTAGTTATTACAGGCTTACACCATATGTTCTTAGCGGTTGATTTCCAACTGATGGGAAGCAGTCTTGAAGGGACGTACTTGTGGCCAATCTTAGCAATTTCAAATATCTGTCAAGGTTCAGCTGCATTTGGTGCATGGTTCGTCTATAAACGACGCAAAATGGCCAAAGAACAAGGCTTGGCAATGACTTCTGGTGTATCAGGATTCTTAGGGGTTACTGAACCAGCATTGTTTGGTGTAAACTTACCGTTGAAATATCCTTTTGTTGCAGCGATTTTAACTTCGGGTGTTATAGGCGCTATCATAGGTGCAATTGGTGTCTTAGGTAATGTTGGCGTTGGCGGTGTGCCAGCCATCATTTCTATTAAAAAAGATTTTTGGTTAATTTACGGAATAGGTACCGTTCTAGCAATGGTAGTACCAGCGATATTAACTGTTATCTTCTCGAAGTTCAGTAAAGAAGAAGCAAAAGAAATAGTAGAAGAATAGTTAATTCGAATAGATAAGTACAACTAAACTCGCTAAGTTTGATTAGCGAGTTTCTTAATTTAAAATACAAAGATAAGGTGGTAATAATATGGTAGTCAATGATTGGAGAAAATCGGTAGTTTATCAAATTTATCCTAAGTCATTCAATGATACGACGGGTAATGGTGAAGGTGATTTAAATGGCATAATTGAAAAGTTAGACTATCTACAATATCTAGGTGTGGATTATATTTGGTTAACACCTATTTATGAATCACCTATGAATGATAATGGTTATGACATTAGCGATTATTATAAAGTGAATGAACAATTTGGCACGATTGAAGATTTAAAAACATTGATTGCTGAAGCACATCAACGTGATTTAAAAATAATGATGGATATCGTCATTAATCATACATCTACAGAACATGAATGGTTTAAACAAGCATATTCAGATAAAAGCAACCCATATAGAGACTACTATTTCTTTAGGAGGTCAGCAGATAATCAACCACCGACAAATTGGGAATCAAAGTTTGGTGGTAATGCTTGGAAATACGATGACAAAACAGATGAATATTATCTTCACTTATTTGACGTAACACAGGCAGATTTGAATTGGGATAACCCTGAAGTGCGTCGTGAACTCTATAAAGTGATTAATTATTGGATTGATTTTGGTGTAGACGGTTTTAGATTCGATGTAATTAATTTAATATCAAAAGGTGAATTTAAAAATTCAGAAAAGATAGGAAAAGAATTTTACACTGATGGACCACGTGTGCATGAATACTTACACGAAATGAATCAACAGACATTTGGAGTTAAAGATATGATGACAGTGGGCGAAATGTCTTCGACAACGATTGAAAATTGTATTCAATATACGGATCCCGAACGTCAAGAACTAAGTAGTGTGTTTAATTTTCATCATTTAAAAGTAGATTATATTAATGGAGAAAAGTGGACAAACGCAAAGTTAGACTTTCATAAATTAAAAGAAATATTAATGGAATGGCAAATAGGTATTTATAACGGTGGCGGATGGAATGCTATTTTTTGGTGTAATCATGATCAACCACGTGTAGTAACACGATTCGGTGATGATTCGACGGAGGTTTTACGTCAAAGTAGTGCTAAAATGCTAGCCATCGCTTTGCACATGCTTCAAGGCACACCATATATTTACCAAGGTGAAGAAATTGGTATGACAGACCCTCACTTCAATGATATCGACCAGTATAGAGATATAGAATCTCTAAATGCATATAAAAAGTTAAAAGCTGAAGGTTATCCAGAAACAGAGATTTTAACGATATTAGGACAAAAATCTCGTGATAACTCTCGTACACCTGTACAGTGGACAAGCGGTGAAAATGCAGGTTTTACTTCAGGCACACCTTGGATTGATATTCCTAACAACTATAAGGAAATCAATGTTGAAGCAGCCATAGAAGACGATCAATCCATTTTGCAAACATATAGAAAATTGATAAAGCTACGTCACGAACATGATATTATAACTTATGGGAATATTGAGCCACTTTACATGGACCACGATGAATTATTTGTTTATAAGCGTCATTATAAGGATGAAACATGGTTAGTGATTGCTAACTTTTCAAAAGAAAAAGTTGAAATACCACAAGACTTAAAAGTTGAAGGAGAAGTAATGTTACAAAATGGCTCGATTGTAAATGGTTTAATAGACGGATTTGGTGCCATCGTAGTTAGACAATAATTTAAATTAAAAGGCAGTGAGTGAAATCACATGAAACAGAAAAAATTTATTGCGATTTATGAAAATTTACGCACAGATATCATCGAATCAAAGCTACCATATGGTGCTCAATTGCCATCAGAAAACGAATTGTTATTCGACTACAATGCCTCTCGTGAAACCGTGCGCAAAGCGCTTAATCTACTTGTTAGAGACGGTATGATTCAGAAAATTAAAGGTAAAGGATCAGTTGTAATCTATCAAGGTGTTACAGAATTCCCATTTGCGAATTTAACGAGTTTCAGGGAAGTTCAACAAGGATTAGGTCTGAGTCATGAGACTGAAGTTAGATTATTAGAACGCATACCTGCCAGCGAAGTACCGGAAGTAAAAAACGCTTTGGGCTTGCGCCAGAGTGAAACATTGTGGCACATTATCCGAACGCGAAAAATTGATCGTCGCGTAAAAATTATTGATGAAGATTATTTAGTAGAAAAAATTGTTCCTGATATAACAATGAACATTGCTAAAGATTCGCTGTATCATTATATAGAACAAACGCTGAAGTTAGAAATTAGCTACTCTAATAAATCTATCACCTTTGAAGCATTTGGTAATTTAGAATGTGAAATATTTGGAGATGTAACACCACCATACACTGCAACGGTTCGAGGTATCGTCCATTTAAAGGATACGACAAAATTTCAATATAACATTTCCAAACATTTAGCCACGGAGTTTAAGTTTAATGATTTTTCGAGACGTCACAAAATTTAATGAAATAAGTTATAAAATAATGAATTGTATGACTTGCAATCAGTCATTACCTTATAGTATGATATATCTTGCCGTGCTAGGTGGGGAGGTAGCGGTTCCCTGTACTCGAAATCCGCTTATGCGAGACTTAATTCCTTCGCTAAGGCTACGTTTTTGTGAAGTCTGCCCAAAGCACGTAGTGTTTGAAGATTTCGGTCCTATGCAATATGAACCCATGAACCATGTCAGGTCCTGACGGAAGCAGCATTAAGTGGATCATCGTATGTGCCGTAGGATTGCCGAGATTTAGCTGTCGACTTTGGTTACGTTTATGATACGTATTCGAAGCGAAGGTGCACGGTTTTAATTTTTAAAATAAATACAATTAACCATATATTATGAGTGACTTATCTTTTGATAGCAGTCACTCTTTTTTTATATTAAAATAATAGCGATACATTAATTTAATTGATTGAACTGTAACGATAGCATTCTGATTGTAACTGCCCAAAATTGAATTTAGTGAATTTGGAGGAACGACATATGCAAATTTATTTAAGTACATTAACTGAAAATGACTATGACGCAAGTTTAGACGAAATAAAAACTGCTTTTGAAAACGTCGCAGAGTCCAACCATGATGAACAAGATTTAGTTTTGAAAATTAGAGCATCTACAGAATATAATTCCGAATTGGAAGTTGTTGCGAAGACAGATGAAGGTGATGTCATTGGCCATGCAATGCTTTCAGAAATAGAGATTATTAACGATGAAACACGCTATATGGCGTTAGCGTTAGCACCTTTATCTGTATTGCCAGAATATAGAAGTAAAGGTATAGGTAAAGCGCTTGTTCAAGCTGTGGAAGAACGCGCAAAAGCGCAAGATTATACGACTATTATTGTACTTGGAGATCCTGAATATTATGGTATGTTAGGTTATGAAGAGGCAAGCCACTATCAAATTTATAGCCCGTTTGATGTACCATCGAAATATTTTGTGGTTAAATTCTTGTGGGAACAACTTGCAGAGCAACCAAATGGTAATGTAGTTTATCCAGAGGCATTTAATTAATATTCAAAATATAAAGCACAGTGATATAATAGTTGTTGAATGTAATTGGAGGTGTGAAGGTGAATTATCAAGCTTTATATAGAATGTTCCGGCCACAGAGTTTTGAAGATGTAGTAGGCCAGGAACATGTAACTAAAACATTGCGCAATGCAATTTCAAAAGGCAAACAATCACATGCGTATATTTTTAGCGGGCCGAGAGGGACAGGCAAAACAAGTATCGCAAAAGTATTCGCGAAAGCTATTAATTGTCTCGAACGTTCCAATGGAGAACCTTGTAATGAATGTGCTATTTGTACAGGGATTACGCGAGGAACGAATTCAGATGTGATTGAAATAGATGCTGCTAGTAATAATGGTGTGGATGAAATTAGAAATATCAGAGATAAAGTTAAATACGCACCAAGTGAATCAAAATTCAAAGTATACATTATAGATGAAGTTCATATGTTAACAACAGGTGCTTTCAATGCATTGTTGAAAACTTTAGAAGAACCACCAGCACATGCAATTTTTATATTGGCGACTACAGAACCACATAAAATACCTCCGACAATTATTTCAAGAGCGCAAAGATTTGATTTCAAAGCAATTAGTCACGATGAAATTGTAGAACGTTTGCAATTCGTAGCAGACGCTCAAGATATAGAATATGATAATGCTGCCTTAGATTTTATTGCCAAAGCATCTGAAGGTGGTATGCGAGACGCGTTAAGTATCATGGACCAAGCAATTGCTTTTGGTGATGATCATCTTACATTGCAAGACGCGTTGAATGTAACTGGTAGCGTAGATGCTCAAGCATTGAATGATTTACTAAAAGAGATAGTTGAAGGAGATGTAAAAACTGCATTTTCAACTTATCACCAATTTATTGCACAAGGTAAAGAAGTAAATCGTCTGATTAATGATATGATTTATTTTGTGAGAGATACCATTATGAATAAGACATCTAATATAGAATCTGAATATGATGCACTGATGCATTTTGACTTAGAAACTTTGTATAAAATGATTGATGTGATTAATGATACGCTTGTTTCAATCAGATTTAGTGTCAATCAAAGTGTGCATTTTGAAGTATTATTAGTTAAAATAGCAGAAATGATTAAAGGCGAATCAGAAAATGTGCAAACTGTTGCTACAACGAGCGTAGCCAGTGAACCTAATAATGAAGTATTGTTACAGCGAATGGAACAGTTAGAAAATGAACTGAAAACATTAAAATCACAAGGTGTCGTAACTAATAATGCAAAACCGCAAGCTAAAAAAACAGCTAGTAAAGGCACGCAATCGAAAAATGCGTTTTCAATGCAACAAATTGCCAAAGTATTAGATAAAGCTAACAAAGAAGATATTAAACAGCTTAAAGACCACTGGCAAGAGGTTATAGATCACGCTAAAAGTAATGATATGAAATCATTAGTAAGCTTACTTCAAAATTCAGAACCAGTGGCAGCTAGTGAAACACATGTACTGATTAAATTCGAAGAAGAAATACACTGTGAGATTGTAAATAAAGATGATGAAAAAAGAGAGAATATTGAGAACGTAGTATGTAATATTATAGATAAAACAGTTAAAGTAGTGGGCGTGCCAGCAGATCAGTGGATGAGAGTAAGAACAGAATATCTTCAAAACCGCAAACAAAGTACGAGTGCGGAAGAAAACAGAACAGCGACAACAGCGTCTCCTGAAGAAGTCGACGTCGTTCAAAAGGCTAAAGACCTATTTGGAGAAAACACAGTAAATGTAATTGATGAAGAGTGATACATGACAATGAATTAAAAGGCATGTATAATGAGACAAAAGATGAATTACAATCAGATGAGATTGAAGTTTTTAAGGAGGATAAATATATGCGCGGTGGCGGAAATATGCAACAAATGATGAAACAAATGCAGAAAATGCAAAAGAAAATGAATGAAGAACAAGAAAAATTAAAAGAAGAAAAAGTACAAGGTACAGCTGGTGGTGGCATGGTAACTGTCACAGTATCAGGTCATAAAGAAGTTCTCGATGTAGAAATCAAAGAAGAAGCAGTTGATCCAGATGACATTGAAATGTTACAAGACTTAGTTATTGCTGCTACTAACGAAGCGATGAATAAAGCTGATGAACTTACTCAAGAACGTTTAGGTAAGCATACACAAGGCTTAAATATCCCTGGAATGTGATTGTATGCACTATCCAGAACCAATATCCAAACTTATCGACAGTTTCATGAAACTGCCAGGCATTGGGCCGAAGACAGCTCAACGTCTGGCGTTTCATGTATTAGATATGAAAGAAGACGATGTCGTTCAATTTGCTAAAGCTTTAGTAGATGTAAAACGAGAACTTACCTATTGTAGTGAGTGTGGGCATATTACTGAGCAAGATCCATGCTATATTTGCCAAGATAAACAGAGAGATCGTTCAATTATTTGTGTGGTTGAGGACGATAAAGATGTTATCGCTATGGAAAAAATGCGTGAATATAAAGGCTTGTACCATGTATTACATGGTTCTATATCTCCGATGGATGGCATAGGACCAGAAGATATTAATATTCCAAGTTTAATCAATCGCTTGAAAAATGATGAAGTAAAAGAGCTCATCTTAGCAATGAACCCTAATTTGGAAGGCGAGTCAACGGCGATGTATATATCGAGACTAGTTAAACCAATAGGTTTAACAGTAACTCGATTAGCGCAAGGACTTTCTGTTGGTGGAGATTTAGAATACGCGGATGAAGTGACATTATCAAAAGCGATTATGGGCAGAACAGAGATGTAATAAGTGTTCAATTATAAATAAAATGAAACCAAGCTACCTTTTTTTTAAGGTAGCTTTAAATTTTTGAAAAGAAATTTAATAAACAGTAAAGTTTGTTTTATAGAGTTATTCAAACTATTTATCAATGTCAAAAATCACGAGATGAAGATAAAAACGAACGATACGAACCATTGGAAATAAAAAGTATGTAAAATGAAGAAAGATCACATTTGATCATGAAGAAAAGTGTAAATTTTACTGTTGTTCAAAGCGTTTTAAGCGTGTATAGTATTTACTTGTCGGACGAAACAAAACGACACACATAATGATATTTCAAAACAAGCTTTCAAATTAATTTTAAAAAGTTCTTGACTTTCAAAGTTAAAACCTGTAGAATTAATTCTTGTGATTGAAACAAATGAACATTGAAAACTGAATTGCAATATGTCAACGTTAATTCCGATTTCAACATTAAATGTTGAATCAAAACAACGTGTTATTAATAACACAAATTAGTATTTTATGAGCTAATCAAACATCATATTTTTATGGAGAGTTTGATCCTGGCTCAGGATGAACGCTGGCGGCGTGCCGAATACATGTACGTCGAGCGAACATAT
>NZ_JAESKU010000011.1:0-26720 GCF_017892255.1 Staphylococcus sp. GDY8P94P | reverse complement strand
AAAACAAAACACCCAAAAAAAAAAAAAAAACCCATAAACAATCTCCAAAACACTAAACACCAAAATATCCTGAAAAGCATACGCATAATATGACCGATGATGAAGAAAAGAATTTGAAACGTTTGTCTGATTTGGAGGAAGGTTTACACCGTAAAAGGTTAATCTCCTATGGTGGTTTGTTAAAAGAAATACATAAAAAATTAAACCTTGATGACACAGAAGAAGGCGATTTGATTCATACAGATGATGACGAAAAAGCCGATGAAGATGGATTTTCTATTATTGCAATGTGGAATTGGGAACGGAAAAATTATTTTATTAAAGAGTAGTTCAACAAACGGGCCATATTGTTGTATAAGTGATGAAATACTGAATTTAAAACTTAGTTTATATGTGGTAAAATGTTTTAATCAAGTTTAGGAGGAATTAATTATGAAGTGTAATTAATGTAACAGGGTTCAATTAAAAGAGGGAAGCGTATCATTAACCCTATAAACTACGTCTGCCCTCATTATTGGAGGTTGAAATGTGAATACATCCTATTCACAATCGAATTTACGACACAACCAAATTTTAATTTGGCTTTGCATTTTATCTTTTTTTAGCGTATTAAATGAAATGGTTTTGAACGTCTCATTACCTGATATTGCAAATGATTTTAATAAACCACCTGCGAGTACAAACTGGGTGAACACAGCCTTTATGTTAACCTTTTCCATTGGAACAGCTGTATATGGAAAGCTATCTGATCAATTAGGCATCAAAAGGTTACTCCTATTTGGAATTATAATAAATTGTTTCGGGTCGTTAATTGGGTTTGTTGGCCATTCTTTCTTTTCCTTACTTATTATGGCTCGTTTTATTCAAGGGGCTGGTGCAGCTGCATTTCCAGCACTCGTAATGGTTGTAGTTGCGCGCTATATTCCAAAGGAAAATAGGGGTAAAGCATTTGGTCTTATTGGATCGATAGTAGCCATGGGAGAAGGAGTCGGTCCAGCGATTGGTGGAATGATAGCCCATTATATTCATTGGTCCTATCTTCTACTCATTCCTATGATAACAATTATCACTGTTCCGTTTCTTATGAAATTATTAAAGAAAGAAGTAAGGATAAAAGGTCATTTTGATATCAAAGGAATTATACTAATGTCTGTAGGCATTGTATTTTTTATGTTGTTTACAACATCATATAGCATTTCTTTTCTTATCGTTAGCGTGCTGTCATTCCTGATATTTGTAAAACATATCAGGAAAGTAACAGATCCTTTTGTTGATCCCGGATTAGGGAAAAATATACCTTTTATGATTGGAGTTCTTTGTGGGGGAATTATATTTGGAACAGTAGCAGGGTTTGTCTCTATGGTTCCTTATATGATGAAAGATGTTCACCAGCTAAGTACTGCCGAAATCGGAAGTGTAATTATTTTCCCTGGAACAATGAGTGTCATTATTTTCGGCTACATTGGTGGGATACTTGTTGATAGAAGAGGTCCTTTATACGTGTTAAACATCGGAGTTACATTTCTTTCTGTTAGCTTTTTAACTGCTTCCTTTCTTTTAGAAACAACATCATGGTTCATGACAATTATAATCGTATTTGTTTTAGGTGGGCTTTCGTTCACCAAAACAGTTATATCAACAATTGTTTCAAGTAGCTTGAAACAGCAGGAAGCTGGTGCTGGAATGAGTTTGCTTAACTTTACCAGCTTTTTATCAGAGGGAACAGGTATTGCAATTGTAGGTGGTTTATTATCCATACCCTTACTTGATCAAAGGTTGTTACCTATGGAAGTTGATCAGTCAACTTATCTGTATAGTAATTTGTTATTACTTTTTTCAGGAATCATTGTCATTAGTTGGCTGGTTACCTTGAATGTATATAAACATTCTCAAAGGGATTTCTAAATCGTTAAGGGATCAACTTTGGGAGAGAGTTCAAAATTGATCCTTTTTTTATAACAGGAATTCAAATCTTTTTGTTCCATTAAAGGGCGCGATTGCTGAATAAAAGATACGAGAGACCTCTCTTGTATCTTTTTTATTTTGAGTGGTTTTGTCCGTTACACTAGAAAACCGAAAGACAATAAAAATTTTATTCTTGCTGAGTCTGGCTTTCGGTAAGCTAGACAAAACGGACAAAATAAAAATTGGCAAGGGTTTAAAGGTGGAGATTTTTTGAGTGATCTTCTCAAAAAATACTACCTGTCCCTTGCTGATTTTTAAACGAGCACGAGAGCAAAACCCCCCTTTGCTGAGGTGGCAGAGGGCAGGTTTTTTTGTTTCTTTTTTCTCGTAAAAAAAAGAAAGGTCTTAAAGGTTTTATGGTTTTGGTCGGCACTGCCGACAGCCTCGCAGAGCACACACTTTATGAATATAAAGTATAGTGTGTTATACTTTACTTGGAAGATACACCGAATGAAGAAACACTGAAGCAACAACTACCTAAAGATTTTAAGAGTTATTTTATTTTAAGTCTTTATAACATGAGTGAAGCGAATTTTTAAATTTCGATAGAAATTTTTACATCAAAAAGCCCCCTGTCAAAAATGACGAAGGGGGTTTTTTGCGCACGCTTTTCGAAGAAAATAATACGACTTGAAAAGTGGTGTATAAGTGCGCCCTTTTAAATTTTGAGTGATTATATTTTTTGAGTTAGAAAAAGGGATTGGGAAAATTTCCCAAAATAATTTAAAAAATAAGCAAAAATTTTCGATAGAGAATGTGCTATTTTTTGTCAAAGGGATATACCTTGACTGTGCTTGCTGTTACACGAACTTAATTTTTTTGATATAAGTTTTGGAATTTAAATCACTCTTAGAAGCTCATATTTGCGTTTTAAGACGTTTTAAATATATCTGCGTATATTTTTATGTGTTTTATCTTTTCGTCGGCAAATGCGTTAAAAACAGCGAAATAAAAGAGGTCAAGGGCGAACGTAGTGAGTGTATTTACCCTTGATCTCTTTTTTTGAGTTGTTTAGCTTTTGCTAAGACGACGGAAAGAAACGAATGCAGTTATCAAGTTGCTTTTCAGAGGCAAGGTCAAGCGCTTTGCGCTTGTTGGGTGTGGGCGAATAGCCCACGGTTTTATTATTTGGAAATTTAGTGGGAGCAGGGGGCGAAAAAACATGGGAATTTTTGGAGCGAAAAAACATGGGGGCACTACGACGGATGTTGCGAATTCCTTGGTCATCTCTGGACTTAGTCCGTATGAGACTACGCGACGCTTTTCTGGGTCATAGACGGTTGCCAGATAAACCCACTCACGATTCATCAACTGGATGTACGTAATGTCAGTTGCCAGAACGCCACTCAAATCATCCAACTTCTTCATGAGGTTGGGCTTTTGAGGTGTGTCAGTGGTTGTTGTTGGCTTCTTGTATGACTTCTTGACCATGCGAGATTTGAGATTGAGCTCATTCATGAGTTCCCAAACCAAACGATCACCAACATCAGTCTTCAAAATGAAGCGCAAGAACGCTGCGATACGACGGTAGCCATAGATGCCACGATTGGTGTTATAAACGGCTTTAATTGCCGTTTTCAGAGCAGTACGCCGTGTTTCTCGTTGGCTAGGTTGCCAGTTTTTCCATTGATAATACGTGCTTCGAGCAATGTTCAAAGCCGATAAAACGCTTGTTATGCGGTGTCCCATTGCGAGTGACCGGTCAATGATTTCCAGTCCTAACTCGCGATTTTGCGTTAATTGTACTTCGAAAGCAACACCGCGGCTCGTTTTAAAATCTCAAGTTCTTCGCGAAGTTTGGCGTTTTCCTTTTGTAATGCGTTTACATCAGCTTGCGTCCATTTCTCGCCGTCCACTTCGTGGACTGTGTACAATTTGACCCAGTTACGGATTGAATCGGCCGAAGGCCCGTACTCAGCGGCTAGTTCAGTGTAAGAACGCCCTTGGTTGTGCATCTCGACAAGAGATTGCTTAAATTCTGGTGAATATCGAATCATATAAAAAATGCTCCTCTGCTATTAGTTTACAGGGCAGAGAAAAATCTGTCCGTAAATCTAGCATAAGAGCATAAGCAGTTTCTGATTCAACCTCCTTAAAAATTATTTGCTCAATATTCGAACACACGTTCGAGTAGACGGCTTAATTTTAGCACAGAAAAACAAGAAAACAAATTTTTGTCGGATTATTTTCGAACAAAAAAGATCTTCCAGGAAAATGGGAAGATCAAGTAAGCTATATATTTTTAAGGGCCCATTTTTATATAATCGCCCCTCGAAAAGACTATTAAAACAACCCCTGTTATCTAACTAGTATATAGCAGGGGTTGTTTTTTTGTTAAGTGATATAATAAACCATAAAAGAAGTTTAGAAATACGGTCCTGTTCATCAATAAATAAACAATTTAATTATTTAATTTCAGAAAGGTATATATGAATCATGGCGCAACAAATTGTCCTACCCATCAAAGACTCTAACGTTTTAAAGATGGTACAAGATACACTTCTCGATAGTTTCCGTGCTGGTCGCCGAAATTACACCATTTTTCAAGTTGGTAAGGCCACGCTACTACGTGTGAGTGATGTCATGACATTAAGAAAATCAGATGTCTATAATCCAGACGGCTCTGTCAAAAATACAGCCTTTATTCATGATAAAAAAACCGGTAAAGCAAACACGTTATATTTAAAGCCTGTTCAGCAAGACTTGCTGCAATATCATGATTGGCTGGTACAAGAAAACATTAATTCGGATTGGTTATTTCCCTCAACGGCCCATTCAGACCGTCACATTACTGAGAAGCAGTTTTACAAGATTATGGCACGCGTTGGTGATCTATTAGGCATCAACTATCTAGGTACACATACCATGCGTAAAACAGGTGCTTATCGTGTTTATACACAATCAAACTACAACATTGGCTTAGTCATGCATTTATTGAACCACTCAATTGAGGCCATGACGCTCACTTATCTTGGCTTGGATCAAGCAAGTCGAGAGACTATGTTAGATCAAATTGATTTTGGTTAAACTCATGCCCTAACCAGACTCAAGCGATACTTTAGTGACTTATCTAGCTAAAATTTGCTAACATTTGTATTAAATATATAAGAGATAAGAGTTGATCATATGCAATTAGTTTACAGGGCAGAAGAAAATCTGTCCGTAAATCTAGCATAAGAGCACTATTCTTTTAGATAGCGATGTGGGGATTGACGATGACACTTAGTTCTCGTCCCCTGTTCTTCGGGGTAGTTATCGATCCGATGCTTCACTAAATAGCATAACCATTAGGGGTCAATTATTATTTTAGCTGTCAAAAAATGTGACAACTAACGATACACTACTATATAGAATGTCACTTTTTTTGACAAATATTATAATGATTTCCCTTATATTAAAAGTATACTACATTTGATACGTTAATAATTAATCATATATAAAACTTAATATAAATTTAACTTTTCTTCCTTTTTAATTTGAAATAAGGGATAAAATTAGTGACTACTGTTCAGGAAAGTAAAAATATACTTCTATATTAAAATAATAAAAAAGCCATACACAATAAGTATTTATTTTTTGATATATTTAAACTAATAGTAATCTAAAGAGGTATTATTAATGACAACAATAGGTTTTGAAGAAAAATTATGGCAAGCTGCCGATAAATTAAGAGAAAGCATGGATACTGCTGAGTATAAAAATGTAGCATTAGGTTTAAACTTTTTAAAATATGTATCAGATTCTTTTGAAGAAAAGCATGAAGAATTGAAGCAAGATCTTTATGCTGACGAAGAGGATAAAGATGAATATTTAGCAGAAAACATTTTCTGGGTGCCAAAAGAAGCAAGATGGCAATATATTAATGACAATGCGAAAAAAACAGAATTTGGACAAATTATTGATAAAGCCATGATTGCGATTGAAAATGAAAACGAACGCGACATTATCTAAGCGTTTCTCTGAAATGTTAGGAAACTCGATTAATAAATATAATAGCCGTTCCATTGAAACATCTAAAGTGATTGAAGAACTTATTCAACTCGCTAAAGATATCAAACAAGAACAACAACGAGGAAATGAATTAGGTCTGAATTCAGATGAGATTGCATTTTACGATGCTTTAGTTTCACATGAAACAGCGAAAAAAGCGATGGAAGATAAAGAACTACGTGCTATTGCTCATGAGCTTACTAAAACAGTGAAAGAAAACATGGGTGTTGATTGGTCTAAACGTGATAGCGCAAAAGCTAAAATGCGCGTAGCTGTTAGACGATTGCTTAAAAAATATGGCTGTAGAACAAGCAGAGCTTATGGCAAGTAATCAATAAAAAATAAACTATAAGTAGCTAGTTACTTTAACCCCTTCTACATTAATATAGTTATTTAAACCATAAACACTCAGTTTTTTTGTACAATTACCTATATAATAATCTACACTCTTATATTTAGCTATTTAATTATACCTACATAATATATTAAACAATATTTTTTGTATAGAAATCTCCAAAAAACCCCACATAATATCTAAATATTTGCTATATTTGTGTAAAGGATAATATAGAGGTGGAATATAAATGGCGACAATTGGATTTGAAGAAAAGTTATGGCAAGCGGCAGATAAATTACGGGGAAGCATGGATGCAGCAGAATATAAAAATGTAGCATTAGGCATTATATTTTTGAAATATGTTTCTGATTCTTTTGAGGAAAAGTATGAAGAATTATTGAATGATGAATACGCTGATGAAGAAGATAAAGACGAATACTTAGCAGAGAATATTTTCTGGGTTCCTAAAGAAGCACGTTGGCAATATATTAACGATAATTCTAAAAAACCAGAAATTGGTCAAATTATTGATAAAGCAATGATAGCAATTGAAAAAGAAAATGAATCATTAAAAGGCGTGTTACCTAAAGATTACGCAAGACCTGCATTAGATAAAGAAAAATTAGGCGATATTATTGACCTATTTACATTCAAAGTTGGAGATTCTGAAAGTAAGAAGCAAGATATTTTAGGTCGTGTTTATGAATACTTTATCGCAAAATTTGCAAGCGCTGAGGGTAAGAATGCTGGGGAATTCTATACGCCTGCTTCAATCGTTAAATTACTTGTTGAAATGATTGAACCTTATCAAGGTAGAATTTATGATCCTTGTTGTGGTTCGGGTGGTATGTTTGTACAAAGTGAGCATTTTATTGAACGCCATCAAGGTCGTATAGGTGATATTGCTGTTTATGGTCAAGAATCTAATCCAACTACTTGGAAATTAGCAAAAATGAATTTGGCTATTCGAGGGATAGATAGTGATTTAGGTGATCATCATGCGGACACATTTCATAATGATTTACATAAAGATTTGAAAGCTGACTTTATATTGGCTAACCCACCATTCAATGCAAGTGATTGGGGACAAGAAAAGTTATTAGATGATTACCGTTGGAAATTTGGTATTCCTCCTAAAGGCAATGCCAACTATGCATGGATTGAACATATGATTTCTAAACTTGCACCAAGTGGTACAGCAGGATTTGTATTAGCGAATGGTTCAATGTCTACAAGTGGTAAAGATGAATTAGAGATACGTAAAAACTTAATTGAACAAGACTTAGTTGAGTGTATTGTCACATTACCAGGGCAATTATTCTATTCAACTCAAATTCCAGTATGTTTGTGGTTCGTGACAAAAAATAAAGCTAAAAATGGTAAGAATGAACGACGTGGAGAAGTACTATTTATAGACGCTAGAAATATTGGAAGTATGGTATCAAGAACATTAAAAGAATTCTCAGATGATGAAATAAAAGATATAGCAAATGTCTATCACTCATGGCGTGGTACAAACGATAATCAATATGAAGATAAAGCAGGATTCTGTAAAGTAGCAAAGACAGAAGAAATAAAAGACAATGAATATATCTTAACACCAGGACGTTATGTAGGCTTAGCAGATGTAGAAGAAGATTCAGAACCATTTGAACAGAAAATGGAAAGAATCACAGCAGATTTAAGTGAACAATTTGCGAAATCAAAAGAACTCGAAGACCAAATCCGAAAATCATTGGAGGGGTTAGGTTATGGAGTTTAAAGAATACAAGTTAAGCGATTTAACTATTAACGGTAAAGGTGAATATGGAATAGGAGCTTCTGCAGTTGAATATAACCCTTCTCTATATAGATATTTGCGTATAACAGATATTGATGACAATGGGTTTATCAATACTGATGAATTAAAAAGTGTAAATGATAAAAATGCTGAAAATTATTTACTTAAAGAAAATGAGATTGTATTTGCCCGTACTGGAAATAGTACCGGCAAAAGTTACTTTTACAATGGAGAAGATGGGCCATTAGTGTTTGCAGGTTTCTTAATAAGATTTAAACTTGATTCAAAAAAAGTGAATCCTAAGTTTATAAGATACTATACTTTATCTGAAAATTATAAAGGATGGATTAATCAATTTGCCACAGGAAGCACGAGAAAAAATATAAATGCAAAAACATATGGCAATATGATAATCAAATTACCTCCACGTAGCTATCAAAATTATATAGTTCAAATCTTAGACTCATTAGAAGAAAAACTAAAAGAAAATAAAAAAATCATAGCAAATCTTGAAGAACTTTCACAAACACTATTCAAACGTTGGTTTGTTGATTTTGAATTTCCTGATGCAAATGGAAATCCATACAAATCAAGCGGTGGAGAGATGGTTGATAGTGAATTAGGTGAAATACCTAGAGGTTGGGCAATTGGTCACTTTAACCAATTTTGTAAAAAACCTATTGCTGGGGATTGGGGTAAAGAACATCAGCAAGGCAACTATAATAAACCAGTGAGAATTATAAGAGGGGCTGATATTAATGATTATAGTAAAGGTGGAAAAGGAAAGTCTCCAATAAGGTTTATATTGGAAAAAAACTTTGATAATAAAAAATTAATATCTGGAGATATTATTGTTGAAATATCTGGAGGAAGTCCTACTCAATCGACAGGAAGAACATTATTAATAAATAAGGAGATACTTCAGAATAGTAACTATGGATTGGTATGTACAAATTTTTGTAAAGTAATACGTCCAGTAGATGAAAAGTATGGAGAGTGGATTGCTTATTATTTTAATTATTTATATTTTAGAGATGTATTTTTTAATTATGAAAATGGTACTACTGGTATAAAAAATTTAGATTATAAATCGATATTGAATACAATGAAGATAATTGTGCCAATCACACAAATTTTAAATAACTTTCATAATGTAATTTCTAATTACAAAATTAATATTCAACGCTTAGGTAAGGAAAATGATTATTTATCCCAACTCCGTGACACATTACTACCAAAATTAATGTCAGGAGAAATTGAGATACCTGATGATATCGAGGTGAATGAAGATGAGCTTTCAATTTAGTGAAGATGATTTAGAACAGGTTGCACTGAAGTGGTTTGAGGGTCTTGGCTATTCTGTTAAGAATGGTCGAGATAGTAGTGACAATGGGATTATGAATGAACGGGAGAGCGACAAAGATGTAGTGCTTGATGATCGTTTGGAAGCAGCTTTGAGACGTATTAATCCTGAACTAAATAATAGTGCAATTGAACAGGCAATTCGTGAAATTTCTATTGAGAAGTCTCCTAGTTTATTAGAGAATAACCGTTCTTTCCATGAAATGATTACAAATGGTATTGAGGTTGAACATTATAATGATGATGGTGAAACGATTAATGATTTGGTGTATGTATTCGACTTTGATAACCCGGGAAATAATGATTTCTTAGCGGTTAATCAATTAACTGTTGTGAATGGAGATTATAAAAAAAGACCTGATATTGTGTTATTTATAAATGGATTACCAGTAGTGGTAATTGAACTGAAAAATTCTACAAATGAATCTGTTGGTATTGAAGACGGATATCATCAGTTAGAAACTTATAAAATGAGAATTCCACAACTATTTAATCACAATGCAGTATTAGTGACGAGTGATGGTGTTAATACAAAAGCTGGTTCTTTAACTGCTGATTATGATCGTTTTATGACTTGGCGTACTAAAGATGGAAAAACTGAAGATTCATCAACGTTTCGTAGTTTAGATATATTGATTCACGGTATGTTAAATAAGGAAGTACTATTAGATTTAATTCGTCATTTTGTTTTGTTCCAAGATGATGGTAAAGGAAATATAGTTAAAATATTAGCTGCATACCATCAATATTATGCAGTGAATAAAGCTATTGATCGTGCTATAGAAGCAACGTCTGAACATGGTGACGGTAAGGGTGGCGTCATTTGGCACACACAAGGTTCTGGTAAGAGTTTGACAATGGTCTTCTTCTCTGGAAAGTTAATTCAAAAATTAAATAATCCAACATTAGTGGTCGTAACGGATCGTAATGACTTAGACAATCAATTGTATGGTACTTTTGTTAAGTCCAAAGGACGCTCAGGTAAAGGATTACTAAGACAGACACCTAAACAAGCTGAATCAAGAAAAGAATTGAAAGAACTATTATCTGTAGAATCAGGTGGTATCGTATTTACAACTATGCAGAAATTCGAACCTGAAGAAGGTCAAGTGACAATGGATGCATTAACAGAACGTAAAAATGTAGTAGTTATGGCAGACGAAGCACACCGTACACAATATGGCTTCAAAGCAACTTACGATGAAAAAGGTGAAGGTATTAAATATGGATATGCAAAATATTTAAGAGATGCTCTACCTAACGCTTCGTTCGTTGGTTTTACTGGAACACCTGTATCTTCTACAGATAAGAATACGCAAATGGTGTTTGGAAATTATATTGATGTATATGATATGACTCAATCTGTAGAAGACGGTAGTACGGTTAAAATATACTATGAAAGTCGTATTATTCCATTAAATTTACCAACCGATTTAGATATTGATGAAGCATATGATGTCATTACTTCTGGCCAAGAAGAAGATACTAAATCTCGATTGAAATCTAAGTGGTCACGTATAGAAGCTCTATCTGGTGCAAAACAACGTGTACATGCTTTAGCGACTGATATTATTAATCACTTTGAAACAAGACAGAAGGCAATGAAGGGTAAGGGTATGATTGTCACAATGAGTCGTCGTATTGCAGTTGATTTATATGATGAAATTGTAAGGCTTAAACCTGAATGGCATTCTGATGATGATGACAAAGGTGTTATCAAAGTCGTTATGACAGGTTCATCAAGTGATCCACAAAACTTCCAAAAACATATTGGTCCGAAAAAGAGAAGAAACCTTCTAGAGAATCGCATGAAAGATGTTAATGATGAATTGCAACTCGTGATAGTGAGAGACATGTGGCTAACGGGATTTGACGTACCTTCTATGCATACAATGTACATAGATAAACCGATGAAAGGTCACAATTTAATGCAAGCTATTGCACGTGTTAATAGAGTATTTAAAGATAAACCGGGCGGCTTAATTGTTGACTATGTAGGTATTGCTGAAAGTCTGAAGGAAGCATTAAAAGAGTATACGGACTCTGATAGAGAACAAACAGGCATAGACACAGATAAAGCTCTTGAAGTTATGTTAATGAAATACGATATCATACAAGATATGTTGTATAATCATGACTATTCTGATTTTGAGTCAGAAGATCAATTGAATCGCTATAATGCTATCTCAAACACGATGGATTATATTATTGGATTGGGTGAGAAAGAAAGAGAGCGATTTGTGACAACAGTGACAGAACTTTCTAAGGCATTTGCATTATGTGCAACAGAGGAAGCTGCTCAAGAACTGAATAGTGAAATTGCGTTTTTAAAAGCAGTAAAATCAGGACTTGTTAAATTATTAGCTCCACCTAGTAAAGGAAGCAAGCGTAAAAAGACACCTGCTGAAATAGAAGCAGAAATAAATCAATTGATTTCAAAGTCAGTTGTAACTGAAGAAGTTGTAGATATTTATCAAACACTTGGAATTGAAAATCCAGATATCTCAATCTTGTCAGATGATTTCTTAAAAGATGTAGAAGGACTACAGCAAAAAAATGTTGCAGTTGAGTTGTTGAACAAATTACTTAAAGGACAAGTTAAGTCATTAATGAAAACAAACGCTACAGTGTCTAAGAGGTTTTCTGAGATGTTAAGTAAATCAATACAAAAATACAATAATCGTTCTATTGAAGCTTCAAAAGTAATAGAAGAATTAATTCAAATGGCCAAAGAAATTAAGCAAGAACAAAAACGAGGTAATGACTTAGGTTTAAGTACTGAAGAAATCGCATTTTATGATGCATTAGCTTCACATGAAACTGCAAAAGAGGCAATGGGCGATAAAGAATTAAGAGCCATTGCACATGAATTAACTAAAACCGTTAAGGATAACATGAGTGTGGATTGGTCTAAACGTGATAGTGCCAAAGCTAAAATGAGAGTACAAGTTCGTAGATTATTAAAGAAATATGGCTATCCACCAGATCTTCAGAAAATAGCGGTAGAACAGGTAGTAGAACAAGCAGAATTAATGGCAAGTCAGCAATAAAAAAATAATTGAGCATCTTCCAAGTAAAGCGGAAGATGCTCGTATTTTTAACCATATTTATATTTCTATTTTGATAATTTAAAAGTAAATGATACTTTAAAATCTTCTTTTTTATTAGGATCGATTACTTCTGATATAATGAAAATAATTAAGACAATTCTATTACTAAAAAATTATCTATATGTGTACTCGTATTCAACCTAGTGGTTTTATTGTCCAAGCTTTTCGTGCATAAGGATTTAAAGGATGCATGATTTCATTTGTTTGAGGGTTTGTTAATATATTGATTTTCTTACTGTGAGGTTTTAACATGTCTAATACATCATTCACTCTATTTTCCACAAGAGGTTTCTTTCCATAGGAACCCCAAGCCAATAAAACACTATCGGCTTCTTTGACAGCTTTCATAATATGAATATCTGTATGCTTATCATAACTATTTTTTTTCAAATGCCTTAAATTAATAGGTGTATCAATATTGGAATATAAATTAACAAAATTAATAGCTCCGAATTCTTCCTTTTCAGTCACTTTATTGATAATAATCTGAGTTGTAAGATCAATACTTTTAACACCATCATAGTGAGGATACATAGTTATAACAGTGACAGTTTGATTTGTTTTATCCCATATCTTTTTTAGTAAATATCTATGTTGCTTATCATCACTAAATATCGCTTCGGTTTCTAATACACTTTTGATTGATTTCATTTTTATCTAACTCCTTTGTTTAATATTCTTCGGGTAGTAACATGACGTAATAAGAAAGGTCTACATCATCTTCTCGGATAATGTAGACCTTATTTATATTGATAGCTTTTGAATAATTTGCCTTATGAATTTTTACGTACTCTGGACGTTCTTGCTTATGTTTGATATATAATTGACTATTATGCATATTGAACTGGAATATATGAAAGTAATCAATCTCTTCTAGTTCCTTGAATTGTTCGTTTTCGCGTTGCGCTGCAAGTTTCCATAACTGTTGCTGCAACATTTCTGGTAAGTAATTGGCAATACCACGTGTAATATAACGTTCCATGCTCATTTCTCCTTTTCTATATCTTTCATTATTGTAATAACTTCTGTAATGACTGTGACGCTTATCTGAGCTATGTGTATCCATTTATTCATTATTGTGATTCTCCTTTTCAAGTAAGTGTCTTTGGTCTAGTAGTGGCATAACTGTGTTATGAAGGTATAAAAAGTCCATATCGTTTGTTTCATCAATATAACCAATCGCAATGAGTTGTTTTTGGTAGTAGAGGATAAAGGGGTATATATGCCTTTCATGAAGTGTGTCAGAGTAGTAAGTATACGTATGAAGTATTTTGTTGGTGAGTGGGCCAAGTCTTACATATTGGTCAGGAAGGATATTGTCAGAGACTTCATCAATGGCTTCACAATCCCATACCTCGTCTTTGGGTAGACTAAATAAATCTGTAATATAATGCTTGAGTTGTTTTTCTAGTGTCATAGTAATGACCTCCTTTATGATTGTTTGAATATATTTATACATATTCATGGATATAATATATATTTGATTTTTCTTTATAATCGCTATATCCTATCCAATCTGATTTAAGTGGTAAAAGTGGTAAATTTAGAGATGTAACATTTATTTTTATCATCAATCACAAAATGAAATTGAGGCATAAAAAAAGTCCCCCAATCTTTTTTCAAAGATTGAGGGATAAGTGTTTCGTCTATTTTGTACCGTATCAGTTTTACTTGCTTATCTTTTGTTATTTCAATGGAATCAATCAACATTTTCATTAGCTGATTTTTAGCTTCTGGGTCTGCTTTCTCGAGAGATGCACTAAACCTATTCATCAACATAATAAGGCGTACTTTTAAAACTTTATAGTTTATCGTTACAGGTTGATTAACTTGTTGGTTATGAGCTGTTTTTATCTTTTCTTCTATAGTTGCAAGCTGTGCATTGAGTTCCTTTTGTTTTTCACTAAGTAATGTACTATCCATTTGATCGTCCAAAAATAATTCTAAGAGTCTTTCTTGTTGTGTTTTTATTTTATGCTTTTGTCTCTTTAGAGTGTCTATATCGTCTACTGCTTCAATAGGTGCCGTTTGCTTGTGCTTAATATTTTCAATAACATCTTCACAAATCTTTCCCACAACTTCAGGCTGAGATAAAATGATATTAAGATGCTTATGAATAACTGCCTCGACTACCTCAGCTTTTATAGAATTGCTATGACAAGCAGCGCTTCCTGAGCGGTTAAATAAAGAACAAATGTAATAACGCTTGATTGTACGTTCTTTTGATTTTTTCGTATTGTAATAAGTTCGTCTGCACACCATATTATTACCGCATTCTGGACACTTAATAAGTCCGCGAAGATAAAAGTCTCCACCAATAGGGCGTCCGGGTTTAAAGCTTTTAGATACTAATTTTTCGTGTACCTGATCAAACATTTCTTCACTTATAATTGCCTCATGTTTACCTTTTACCAAAATCACTTCGTTTTCTCCACTTTTACCACTTCGTCTTTTAGCGGACCAATTTTGATAATTATTAAATCTTACAAATCCTTTATAAACTGGATTATTTAGAATGTATTTGACCCCAAATACTGAGAATGGTTTATGATTAATGGTACGATATCCTTTTTGGTTTAGTATTGTTGTAATGGCCTTAAGTCCTTTATCATGGTTCAAATATAAATCAAAGACTTCTTTGACAATATTAGCTTCATGCTCATCTATAACCAAGTCATTCTTCTGTGTCAGTGGATTAAGTGATAACTTATAACCTAAAACACGTCCTGTAATGGCCTCTCCTTGCCTTGCTTTAGCATTCATCGACATCTTCACATTTGATATCAGTGTCTGTCTTTCTATGGAGCCAATTAACCCAAACATAGTCACTAGTATCTCACCTGAGTATTCTGATGTATCTATATTCTCAGATATCGATTTATAACCAACACCATGTTCTTTAAAATCATGAATAATATTAAATACATCACGCATTGACCGTGAAATACGATTGAGTTTCCAACTTAGTACCATCTCAATTTTATTCGCTTTTACATCGTCTAATAACCGTTTCATTGCTGGACGATCTTCAATATTTTTACCAGAGATACCCGAGTCTGTGTATGTTAGATATTCATAACCTGGGAAATTTTTAAGTACTTCTTTAATCAATACTTGTTCTTGTTCATGAATCGAGTAACCACGCTCAGATTGTTCTGATGTACTTACTCTAGAGTACAATGCAATTTTCTTATTCATAGTTTGTGTCTCCTTTTTTATTATGTTAAGTTATTGACCATAGGTCTTAATAACATCACATTGATAATATATATTTATATTTGCTTTAGTTTTTGTCACTTTTATCACTTTAAAATAGGTGCACTATAGGATCTTGCCTATAGTGCTTATTTTTCTTACTTCTCTTTAATAATCCGTTCTTCGAGGATAGGTATCATAATTTCTACAATTGCTTCTATTTGTTGCTCGTTCATTTTTTATATACTCCCTTCATCTATCGGCCACATCTCTTCATCTGCATATTGATATTCATTTTCTGTTACGTTATGTTCTGATTGTTTAAATTCTATTAACGCATTGTTACCATCATTAGCATCAATTTTCCAGTCTAAATCAACCCAAAATTCATAGCCATCGCGTAGTTTTGTTTGTACATTAAAATTCCCTTGGATTAATTGTTTAATAACCTGAGCACTCACATTAAATTCTTCATTAATAACTTTGTTTAGCTTAGACACTTTGATACGTGACCCTTTTTTTATTTCTATACGTTTTCTGAGTAAATTAATACATGCTTTCTGATTTGCAATACTTGCAGATTTACTAGAAACAAATTTATACCCAAAATTCAACCAATCATGAGTAATTTCAGTAACACGTTCATTTTCAAGCTTTTCGGTATCAGCTTTTACAATTTGCTGATATACAGACATCAAGTAAAGGAAGATTTCTTTTTTCTCGTTCTTTAACTTTTCATTTAAAGTAGTGTCTGCCCTTTCAACATAATATTCACAAGGAATGACTGAAATACGGCGTTCTAATGCTTTTGCATGTTCAGATGGAAAATTAAGTACAGCATTTGTATTAAAAACGAGTTTTAAATCTAAAGTAACTTCGACCTGCGTCTGCCCTTTACGATCAACATGAATAGGTTCAACGGATAATAACTTTTTGAAATCATTCACAGTTGCTTCATCAACTCTAGCTTTTCCTACCTCATCACTAGCCATAAGTCGTTTACCAATCAGACTTTCTTTATCAAAACGCCCTCCAAGCTCATTAAGCGTTTTAGATACGATATCATTAGGATAGAAGAAAGATTTAAGCAACTTGATATAGACCGATTTCCCATTTTTTGCTGTTCCATACAAAATAAGTCCACGACGTAGTTTCGTATTCCCAGTCAATAAAACCGCTGTATGTTGGAAAAGAAAGTACTGTAGGCCAGTATCGAAATTAGCAAGTTCTAACATATACTTGTCAAAATGATGTGGTACCTTGTCGGTGATTGTATCATTCATGTCTAAATCTAAATTCAAGCGTGTTTTTGGAAATGTCTCTATGCAATTCCTCTCTACTTCAAACGATTTTAGATTGAACATGTTTTTACCACAACCAATGTAATGTTTATCCTCAACAAGTTCATCTACATCCGTTGATTTTTGTATGCCATTCACAACGTTTTTCAGAGTGCTTAATGAAGGCTTATAACCAACTAACAGCACTTGAATCATTTTAGATACAATGTCTCGCAGTTCATCTTCATTTACCTTTTGCCAACCTTTATCTTTGAAAATAAACAACTCTGAATCAAAGCGTTTAATATGGAACAGTTTAATCATCATATCCATTAAAATGGTGTCATTTGGTTTTTTCTCAATACCAAAATAAGTATAGATATTAGATCGATAGTCTACATCTTTAGGAATATCAAGATTTAATTGATTAATAAGTGTGTTATACACCTTTATAGATTCTTCAGATTGATCTAGTTCATCCTCATTTCCCACAATCGTTGTTAGGATAGCAATCAGACCTTCATGGTCGATTGCCTCCTTTGCAACATTTAAAAGCTTGGATAACATTTGTATTATATGATTCATGATTGTACTCCTCCAAATCTATTTAATGGTGCAACATCTTGTACAAAATAATTTCCGTTATATTGACCGATAAGAACTAAGTGTTTACGATCAATATATGGTTCATAGGTTTCATGATTCGCGCTATAATTACTATGCTGTTTAAGCCAATCATTTATTGATAACTGCATACCTGACGTTTGTACTAAAATATTACGATTCGCATATAAAATCTGGTTATCCACTTCAATTTCATACGTGAATTGATGTTTAATTTCACCTAAAAAATCTGTCTCACTTACAGAACACAATGTAGCAACATATATATGACCTGCTCTTAATGTTGTTTTTTGTGGGATTTGTAAACTTTGACCTCTGTCATTATTCATTGCCTGTACCTCCCATTTCTTCCACTGTCACATGCGCAAATTCACCATTGAACAATTGGTTAGCTGTACGTTTCATTAGTTGAGCAACATTCTGTGCAGTCACTTTATCATCACATTCAATCATAATCGCATCGTGAATTGGTATGATAATTTTGAAAATATTTTGTTCGCACTGTGCTTTGTACACTTCCAATAAAATATGTTTGAAAATATAACTCGCTACAGTTTGTACGTAAATTGCCATGATGCTGCTACTTTGAAATGCACTCATATCATGTTCAATACCGTATGGCATAGGCATCGATTTATTCTCATCGACGTGTTTTTTTAGTTCAATGACTTTTGTAAACTGGCTGACCACATCCAACCATTGCACTTCATTTACATATTGATTCAGCTTGAATTTAGGGCTATTGAAGTTGCCGCCAAATAGAAATGAACCAATAAATGCACGTTTAACAAATATTCGTTGCTCATCTGGTAAGTCTAATTCACTTAGTAATGCGTCATACAGTCCGTCTTTCTGATTCAAAAAGTCAATCAGTTTTGAATCTTGAGTCATGTACGCTACAACTGATGGTTCAAATGATTTAAAATCGACAGTATATACCTTCTTATATTTTGAAGGTAAAATCGTGCATTGGACTGCTTTAGGTAAGCCCTGAATATTAAAATTTTTAGTTGTGATTCGATGTGTCCGAGTCCCAATCAACGATAATTGTGTATATAATCGATTCGTACCATTTAATGACTGATCTAATCTATCAAATAACTGTTCGATTTTATCAGAATGTTCATTGTTCTTAGCCTTTTCAAGCATTGCGGCTTTGATATCAGGTAGATTATCGATATTAAGCGAAATAGGTTCTGATTCAATCTCTTCCTTTAACGTTTCCAATCCTTGATGTATTTTCACGTATTGGTCTAACTTAACTCGCTTATCAGTTAAAAGTGCATTGTATTTTTGGTCTAGCAGTTGGCTGAATTGTTGTTGCAATTGTTGAATATCATTTTGGTTAGATGCTTTGTTCATTAACAACTGCTCTGTTTTGTTGCTTTGACTCAATGACATAAGGTTGTCTCTAGTCTTCATTTGAATCTTCTCCTTTATAAAGTTGATAGTGGCGCGCTCACTTTCACTGAAATTTTGTTTGTCTTGGCCCTGACAGTGTATAATTTATCAACTTTATTAAAGAAAGTGATTAAGTCATTGAAAAAAAACAAAAAAAAATAAACCCAATAAACGCGTCATTACAGCGTTTATTGGGTCAAAATTTTTTTTAAATTTTTCTTTACACATAACCTATGATAGATTAATGCCTATGATTTTGACGTATTAAATCTTCGTTTTTCAATAGATCTTTTGAAATTTTCAATGAAAGGACCTACCATAAAATTATCAAAGTTATAATTATAGTCTTTGATATCATGCCAATTAATCATCTTATAAAAGTTAAACATTTTCCCATTTTCCATCACTTCATTTCTAACTACTCGATTAATATTAGGATACTTAGATTTCACAGCATCACCACTGATATATCTATCCAATGTAAGAATTGCTTTATGAACATCTTCAATAGCATATCTTATATAGTCATTATCGATCTTACCTACATAATTAATATCTAAACCATATTTAGATAATACAGTTTGTAAATATACTAAGCTATCTTTAGCTTGTAAAATAGCTTCAAGATATTCTTGATGTGCATTTGCAGCTTTTAAATTAAATTCTATTGTTTTTAACTTTTTAGTAAAAATACTTTTTCTTTCAAAATGTAATCTATCTTTAATGTAATACAACACTTTATGTTTATTATTCCTATTTAATTTACACTTATTCCAAAATAGATTCTTACTATAAAATTCAACTATATCTGCTTTTTTATTATTACTTATTAAATCGTAATCAATTAGCTTTGATATATTTTGTATTGCTTTACTATGTATATCATTTCGTACCTTATTCTTACTATCTAAACTTTCTATGAACATACTATTAGGTTTTTGCGATTTTTTTAATATATCTGCTATTAACAAATCAACTTCATCATAATCCGTTTCATCGTAGTCCCATTCTGTTTTTAATAAACTTCCCAATGGAATTTGTGATTGCTTATATAGCAAATAATTTAATTCATAATCACGATTAACTTGTTTACCTTCTAAGATAGAATTTTTATATTTCTCTAATTCATCATTTTTATGAATCAAATTTTCTCTACGTTCCTTTGATAGAAAACGAAATATCGTTTCATCAATAGAATGTAACACTTCATTCTGTAATTCAATTCTTTTATATATAGGTAAAGCTTCCATAAATTGATTCAATTCAAATTCTTTTTTTCTAAATGCTTCACCCATAGTCAACCAAGACATTGTATTTTGATATGCATCTTTAGTCTGTATATATGCCTTCAACCTATTATATTCAATTTCATTTATTGATTTCATTAATTGACTTATATAGTCTATGTATAATGAGTGATCAATATTATCAATAATATTTCTTTTAGAAGGCCCATTTTTTTTAAAATCTTTCGAGTTTATATCAATCGGATAGTAGTCAATACTCTTTAATAATACCTTGATTAATTCTTTAGAAACACCATTAAAAGTATATTGATTGTTTTTATTTTGGCCATTGAAGTTATGAAATGTCTTCATATCAATTTTAAATATCGTAGAAATCATATTTATCTTTTTATTAAAACTATGTGTGGTTAAACCTAACTCTATTCGAATATCCTCTTTTGAGTATAATTTTTTTACAATGTCGTCTGACGGCATAATGCTCTACCTCCTTAACTAATATATAATCATTTATAAACACTGGTTAGACTGCACTTAACTAGACAACTTTTATAAGGAAAGTTAATCTTAAACTAAGAATATAGACCATCCACTATTTTTCTATTTCCTTTTCAATCTTTCTAGTAACTATTCCTTGAACTTTTATGTATACCTCTGGATTATCTATTATTATCAGTTCTAATTTCCCTTTTGTTCTTGTAAGAGCTTGATATAACCCTTCTTTTTCTAAATATGGATAATATTTAATATATTTTGAACCTAATTCATTATCTTCATTATAATAAAAGTGACAATCTATTGGTACTAATACATTATTGAATTCCCGTCCAATAACTTCATGAACATCTTTTGATAAATACGATATCTTTTTTCTCTTTTTAATATTTGATGTTTTAGTAGTATATGTTGTCAATTCAATTGAAACATAACCAAGTTTTTCTATTTTTTCTTTAATATAACTCTCCGCTTCTATTTTATTATCAAAGTATGTAATTTCAACATCTTTGTAATTATAGTCATAATGATGTTTTACATTTAATTTACTGAATTTTTCTATAAAAGATATTATTTCTGGATTAGTTCTAATTCTATTTTTCAACTTAAGTTTCTTTATACTAGAATTAGTTAAAATCATATCACTTGTTCCATCTTCAATTTCTTTATAAGATAATACTTGCTTTTTATCTACAGCAAATATTACATTAATATCATCTTTTTCTACCACTTCAATGTATTGCTTCTGATATAGCCTTTGTGCTTCATCTATTAATACAACATCATAATCATCTAAACTTACATTATAAAAATCCCTAATTGACCTAATTTCAAAACCTATAATATCAGATAAGATTTTAAAATTACTTAATTTAGCACATATAAACAATATAACTTTTTTATTTGTATTATAATGTTTTGCAATATCAAATAGAAGTAATGATTTACCTGTTCCTGATTCTCCTTCAATACATATCTTATTAAATGCAGAATTTAATATATCCTCTTTAACTTTTGATTGTAATTGATTTAAATAGTATTTATGAATAGAAAATTCATCTGGTTGACTGTATGGAGAAATTATTAACTTTGATAAATCTATATTTTCTAATTCATTAGACTGACAAAAACTCTCATCTAATAAACTTGATATTTCATTTTCGTTAGTTATTTCTAAAATCCCTTTACTGCTTAATTTATAAATTTCGTTACAATCCAATATGTAAACAAAAGAGAATATTTCCTTGTCCAAAGCTTTTAATACATACCTATGTCTTTTAAGTTGCTCCTCAACTTTTTTCATTCCCTTTTTTGGTATTTCACTTTTTAATTCTATATTCAATACAGACCTTTCATTAAATCTTAGCAAATCAAATTCTTCATCAATATTATTGTTAATTTTGTAACCTAAAAAGAAACCAGATAATTTAAGGTACTCATTTTTCCCTTTTAATATTTCAACTAAATTATACAAAGCTTTTAGCTCTCTATCATCTCTACTAATTCCATTTTTTGTATAGTAACAATAGTGATACATTTTAAGAAATGACTTTAATAAATTTTCATTTTCTGTTTCATAAATAGTACTAAAGTACTTAAGATTAAATGGTTTAATAGTAAGCATCTCCTTTTTAAATATTACACAATCTATTTTTTAGTTTTATTTGTGATACGCTTCTGCGTATCGGTTAATGATGCGGTTTTTAATTATATAATTTCATTTAATAAGGTAATGAACAGTTTTTTGATAAATGTTATTCTTCTAAAATTCTTTTTAATTTACACACTAAAAAATATCCTCCTTAACAATAATAAGTTATTTAAATTATTGATTAAGGAGGATAACTTTATATCTATTTATTTCTCAATCTAGAACTAGATTTTTATCGTGCTTTCAGTTCATTTCCTGTCATCCATTTATGATTTTTAATGATTTTACCATTATCTTTGGATTTGTAATCAACTACGTAAACAGTAGTCTTTTTCACGTTATCTATATTGGCTGTAGCACCTTTCATACCAGACATATGACTTGCTTCTAATTTAACAGTATCGCCCTTACTAAATCCATCTTTAGGTGCATCTTTGATCTCTTCGTTTACGACCCATTTATGATTGTTTACTTTTTCATTTCCATTTGTGGGTTTATAACTTACAACATAAGCATATGTTTTATACGCACCTTTTACAGTAGCTTCTGCACCTTTCATACCTGGCATATGCCCTGCTGTAATCGTTACTTTATCTCCTACTTTAAATTCACCCTCATTAGTCGATTTCATACCTTCAGGAACTTTACTTTCATTATTATGCTTCATATGGCTCTCACTTTTTTGGTCATTAGTGTCTTTATCTTTTTCATCATTATTGGAGCAAGCTGATAATATTAGTAATGATCCTAATATCATAAAAAATAATTTTTTAATCATAATAAAACTCCTATCTTTTATTTTAATTTTAATGTAAAGGCATTAATTGCAACAATAACCGTACTTAGCGACATTAAAATAGCACCTATTGCAGGTGATAAAATCAAGCCGATAAATGCTAAAATACCAGCTGCTAAAGGTACAGCAACAATATTATAACCTGCACCCCACCATAAGTTTTGCACCATTTTTCTCATAGTATTATTTGAGAGGGTCAAGAAATGGATAATATCTGATGGATTACTTTTAACGAGTATAATATCAGCTGACTCAACTGCTACATCTGTACCTGCACCAATTGCTATACCAATATCCGCTCTTATAAGACTCGGCGCATCGTTGATACCGTCTCCGACCATCATGACTTTATTACCGTCACTTTGATAATCTTTTATAATGCTTTCCTTATCTTCTGGCATGAGTTGTGCGTGGACATCACTAATACCTAATTCTTTTGCGACAGCGTGTGCCACTTCATTATTGTCACCTGTAAGCATGACTGGTGTAATATTTCTTGATAGTAAATCAGCTACCATTTGTTTTGAGCTTTCTTTAATTTGATCTCCTTGAGCAATCATGCCAATGACTTGTTGATCCTCAATTAAATAACTGATTGAATTACCTTGTTGAGCTAATTTAGTAAACAAGTCATCGTCATAATTAAGTTTATGTTTATCAAGATAAGAGACATTTGTTATTTTATATGTTTTATTATCAATTAGACCTTCTAATCCGACACCTGGAATATTATTAACGTCTTGTGGGTTAGTAAATGAAACATTTTTACTTTTCGCAAAATCAACAATACTTATAGCTAATGGGTGATTAGATTGACTTTCTAATGAGGCGAAAAGGCTTAATATTGTATCATTACTCAAATCATTTTTAAAGCTCTCATAATGATTCACAGAAAAGTTACCCTCAGTTAAAGTACCAGTTTTGTCCATCATTACATAATCGATATGTTGAGCTATTTCTACAGACTCTCTATTTTTAATAATTAAACCATTATGTGCACCAATTGAAGTAGAACGTGCAGTGACTAAAGGTATTGCCAAGCCTAAAGCATGTGGACAAGCAATGACTAACACAGTTACAAGACGTTCGAGTGCAAAATCAACATCATTTTGAATGAGCATCCAGACAATAAAAGAAATCACGCCAACACTTACAGCAAAGTAGAATAAATAACCCGCCACTTTATCAGATAACAATTCAGCACTAGATTTATCATTTTGTGCTTGATTAACAAGTCCCATAACTTGAGAAAGATATCCATCTTCTCCCACAGCTGTAACCTTGACTTGTATTGTTCCAGACCCATTAATAGAACCCCCGATGACGTTGTCATTTTGATTTTTTTGTACTTTTTTAGATTCTCCAGTGACTAGGGATTCATCTATAGATGTTTGTCCTTGAACGATAATACCATCTGTTGGAATGCTTTCTCCGGCTTTTACTTCGACGATATCATCAGTCATGATGTCTGATATTTTAACTTCTTCGCGTTGGCCATTATCCATAACTTTAATAGCACTATTAGGTAACAGTTCTGCCATTTTCTTTAAAGCATCTCCAGCATTTCCGACAGCATTCATTTCTATCCAATGTCCTAATAGCATAATTAAAATTAAGGTTGCTAATTCCCAAAAAAAGTCCATTGTATGACCAGTTGCACTACTAAAGTTATTCATATAAAAAGCATACAAGCTATAAATATAAGCTACTGAAATACCTAGGGCAACTAAGGTCATCATGCCTGGTTTTTTTGTAGCAATTTCATCTTTACCACCAGACAAGAACGGTTTACCACCATAAAAGAATAAAATTGTACTTAATATTAACACTACCCATTCAGAACCTGGAAATGTGAATTGAAAAGGTAAGTTAACACCCATCATTGGCGATAAAAGAATGATAGGTATTGCAAAAATTAATGAAACAAAAAACTTAACTTTAAAATTTCCATGATGATGTGCATGGCCACTATGATGATGTGAGGCATGGTTATCATGATGCATGTGATTGGAATGATTCATGTGATTTTGATGATTATGCTCTTCACCATTATTATTCAAATTAACCCCTCCTATTTATGAAAATATTATATTAGCTATACTTATACTATAACACATACCTCCTAGGGGTATAAATGTTTTCGATTTATCTCCATTTATGGATTTATTTATATCATTCCGAAAATGATGTCTCCACGTCCTACATTAGACCTTGTCATCGATGTTTAAAACAAGGTTTTAATTAAATGTATTATTGCAAAAAGCATTATCTATATAGATAATTGTCTATATAGATGATAATCTATAATAAAGGAGGGATGACATCCATATGTCTTATAAGGAACTATCATTACAATTAAAAATTTTATCGGATCCAAGTCGATTAGAAATATTAGACTTATTATCTTGCGGTGAATTATGTGCTTGTGATTTATTAGCGTATTTTCAATTTTCACAACCTACATTAAGTCATCATATGAAAATTCTAGTAGATAATGAATTAGTATCTACACGAAAAGACGGTACTAAGCGCATGTACCGACTTAATCATAAGTCCTTAGATTCAATCAACAATGAATTAACTTATATTAGCTCTCCTACTCAACAATGTATGTGTAAAAAGATAAAGACAGGTGAATGTACATAATGACTATTCTAGCGATTATTATTTTTCTTTTAACTCTCATGTTTGTTATTTGGCAACCTAAGGGGTTAGATATTGGTATTACAGCTTTAATTGGAGCTGTCGTTGCGATTATTACAGGGGTCGTAAGTTTTTCAGATGTAATAGAAGTAACAGGGATTGTTTGGAATGCTACTTTAACCTTTGTAGCTGTTATTCTTATTTCATTAATATTAGATGAAATTGGATTTTTTGAATGGTCCGCGATACATATGGTCAAAGCGTCAAACGGTAACGGCTTAAAAATGTTTGTTTTTATTATGTTATTAGGGTCAGTTGTAGCAGCATTTTTCGCAAATGATGGGGCTGCTTTAATCTTAACGCCTATTGTATTAGCGATGGTAAGGAATCTAGGATTTAACAAAAAAGTGATTTTTCCTTTTATAATTGCCAGTGGTTTCATCGCTGATACGACATCACTACCTTTAATTGTAAGTAACTTAGTGAATATTGTTTCAGCAGATTACTTTAATATTGGATTTATTGAATATTTTAGTCGAATGATTATACCTAATATATTCTCTCTAATTGCCAGTATTCTCGTCTTATGGGTATATTTCAGAACATCCATACCTAAAAGGTTCGATACAGAAAATCTATCAGATCCTAAAAGTGCAATTAAAGATTCTAAATTATTTAAGATTTCATGGATTGTATTAGCAATACTACTTGTGGGTTATCTTGTTAGTGAGTTTATACAAATACCTGTATCAATCATTTGTGGTATTATTTCTATTATCTTTTTACTGTTATATGGAAATTCAGAAGATGTGCATACGAAACAAGTAATTAAATGTGAAAAATGGAA
>NZ_JAESKU010000010.1:485-6625 GCF_017892255.1 Staphylococcus sp. GDY8P94P | reverse complement strand
ATTCAACTTTGCAACAGAACCATATATATCGTATTTACAAATGTAGCATTAAATAAATTTGCTAACAGTCCACCTAACATGCTGCCTATAATCATGCCACTACCCATGTAAAGCACTAATAGTGGCGAAAATTCTGGTTTTTTTCGCGCTTTTAATGACCCACTTAAAGTACTGAAAAAGACTTGACTGGAAGTAAGTCCTGATGCCATGTATGCACTGTACGCAGGAGCGCCAAATAGTGGTGGTAATAATAAAATAGCTGGATAAATAATGATGGCGCCACCTATACCTACTAGACCCGAAATAAAGCCTCCGAATACCCCAATAAGTAACATCATAATAATAGTTGAAATATCCATTATTTACTTTTTACCAATAAGTTAACGGCTTCATTAATCAATTCTTCAGAATTTTCACCATTATCCTCTGCTGCTTTTACACATTCTATTAAATTTTCACTAATGATAATTCCCATCAAACGTTGGATTGAACTTTTTGATGCACTGATTTGAGTAATGACATCTTTACAATCTTTTTCTTCTTCCATCATTTTAATAACGCCATTGAGTTGTCCTTGTATTCTATTAATACGATTAATCATTTTTTTATCATAATTCATAGTTATTTCCTCCACTTTTAATTGAATAAAGTCATAATAAACGATAAAAGTAAACATGTCAAATACCCCCTACCGTATTTGACATAATATAAATAATTAGTTAATATACCCGTATAGGTATTTATTAGGAGGTTAATATGAAACAATATAACGAAAATCATATCAATAATTTCAGTAAACAAGAATTAGAAAAATTGGGTGCACAAGGTCAACTGATTGACGTTAGAACACAAGAAGAATATGAGCTTGCACATATAAATGGTGCGACATTACATCCTGTAGATAAGATTGAATCGTTCAATAAAGATAAAAACACAACCTATTTTGTACACTGTAAAAGTGGTACCAGAAGTGCTAAAGCGAGCGAATATTTAGCTAAACAAGGCTACGACATTGTTAATTTAGACGGTGGCTATAAAGCGTATGAAGCAAAAAACGACGATGATAATACATTCGAAGAAAATACTAATGTAGAAATTAAAGCAGAGCGTAAACAATTTAACTATAGTGGTCTTCAATGTCCAGGTCCAATTGTAAACATCAGTAAAGAAGTGAAAAATATTGAAGTAGGCGAGCAAATCGAAGTTACAGTCACAGATCCTGGATTCCTTAGCGACATTAAAAGCTGGGTCAAACAAACTGGTCATACTTTAGTTAAACTTGATGAAAGTAATCATGGAATTAATGCCATTATTCAAAAAGAAAAACCAAAAGACTTACAAGTGAATCATACTGCTAAAGGTACGACAATTGTACTATTTAGTGGAGAGTTAGATAAAGCAGTGGCAGCAATGATTATTGCAAATGGCGCTAGAGCTGCAGGAAGAGATGTAACTATCTTCTTTACGTTTTGGGGACTCAACGCGTTGAAAAAAGCGCAAACAGTTAACGTTAAAAAGAAAGGTATCGCAAAAATGTTTGATTTGATGTTGCCAAAAACACCTTTGAAAATGCCACTATCTAAAATGAATATGTTCGGTTTAGGTAATATCATGATGCGATACGTAATGAAAAAGAAAAACGTTGATTCATTACCATCACTCATTAATCAAGCGATAGCTCAAGATATTAAATTAATCGCATGTACCATGAGCATGGATGTCATGGGTATTACAAAAGAAGAATTAAGAGATGAAGTTGAGTACGGCGGTGTAGGCACTTATATAGGTGATACTGAAAACGCGAGTCATAATTTATTTATTTAATTAAATCTATCAAAATAAGGAGTTCTTTATATGTTTTTCAAACAATTTTACGATAATCATTTATCTCAAGCATCTTATTTAGTTGGCTGTCAACGTACGGGAGAGGCAATAGTAATTGATCCTGTTCGTGATTTAACAAAATATATGGAAGTTGCAGATAGCGAAGGTTTTAAAATTACACAAGCTGCTGAAACACATATTCACGCTGATTTTGCTTCTGGAATTCGGGATGTGGCAAAACGTTTAAACGCCAATATATATGTATCTGGCGAAGGTGATGATCAATTAAGTTATAAAAATATGCCGGAACATACAAATTTTGTTAAAAATCAAGATATTATTCAAGTAGGTAATATTAAATTAGAAGTCTTGCATACACCTGGTCATACCCCTGAGAGTATCAGTTTCTTACTCACTGATGAAGGTGGCGGCTCAAGTGTTCCAATGGGTTTATTTAGTGGTGACTTTATTTTTGTTGGTGATATCGGTAGACCTGATTTACTAGAAAAATCAGTACAAATGGAAGGTACTACAGAGATTGGTGCAAAACAGATGTACCAATCTATAGAAGGTGTTAAAAATTTACCAGATTATATTCAAATATGGCCTGGACACGGTGCTGGAAGTCCTTGTGGTAAAGCATTAGGTGCCATACCAATGTCTACGCTAGGTTACGAAAAAATTAATAACTGGGCATTTAATGTAACAGATGAATCTAAATTTGTTGAAACATTAACATCAAATCAACCAGCGCCACCCCATCACTTTGCACAGATGAAAAAAATTAATCAGTTTGGTATGAAAATGTATCAACCATACAACGTTTATCCTAGTTTAGATAATGAAAGAATAGCATTTGATCTTCGTAGCAAAGAAGCCTTTCACGGTGGACATACACAAGGAACAATCAATATTCCTTATAACAAAAACTTTATTAACCAGATCGGTTGGTATTTAGATTTTGAAAAAGATGTAGATTTAATCGGAGATAAATCTACAGTTGAACAAGCAACGCATACTTTACAATTAATTGGTTTTGATAATGTAGCAGGCTATCGTTTACCAAAATCAGAAATTCTAACACAATCCATCCACAGCGCTGATATTACTGGTGAAGAAGCAAATGTACTCGACGTACGTAATGAAGAAGAGTGGAATAATGGGCACTTAGATCAAGCAGTCAATATTCCGCATGGTAAATTATTAAATGAAAATATTCCATTTAATAAAGAGGATAAAATATACGTACATTGTCAGTCAGGTGTTAGAAGTTCAATCGCAGTGGGTATCTTAGAAAATAAAGGATTTGAAAATGTCGTGAATATTAGAGAAGGCTATCAAGATTTTCCAGAATCATTAAAATAATTTAAGGGTGTGGAAAAATGAGTAAGTATTATCAAATTGTTATTGTAGGTGGCGGTACAGCAGGTATTACCGTGGCATCAAGACTATTAAGAAAAAATCAAAGCTTAAAAGGAAAAATAGCAATTATAGACCCGGCTGAATATCATTATTATCAACCGTTATGGACTTTGGTTGGTGCTGGGGTATCGAGTTTAAAAAGTTCTCGTAAAGATATGAAAAGTGTTATGCCTGAAGGTGTTCAATGGATAAAAAATGCTGTTTCAAGCTTTCAACCTGAAAACAATAGCATTATTTTAGGAGATAATTCGGTCGTTAGTTACGAATTTTTAGTGGTAGCCCCTGGATTACAGATTAATTGGTCTTCTATTAAAGGATTAAAAGAGAATATAGGTAAAAATGGTGTTTGTTCTAACTATTCACCTAACTATGTTCGCGAAACTTGGAGACAAATTTCTAAATTTAAACAAGGGAACGCGATTTTCACGCATCCTAATACGCCTATCAAATGTGGAGGCGCACCTATGAAAATTATGTATTTAGCTGAAGATTATTTTAGAAAACATAATATCCGTTCTAATGCTAATGTGATATACGAAACGCCAAAAGATGCTTTATTTGACGTAGGCAAATATAATAAAGAATTAGAGAAAATTGTTGAAGAAAGGGATATAATTGTCAATTATAATTATAATCTTGTTGAAATTGACGGAGACAAAAAAGAGGCTACATTTGAACACATTAAAACAGACGATAGAAAGACAATAGATTATGAAATGTTACATGTAACACCACCCATGGGTCCCTTAGGTGTACTTAAAGAAAGTACACTTTCAGATAGTGATGGTTGGGTAGATGTTAACCCAACCACATTACAGCATAAAAGCTACTCTAACATATTTGGGCTTGGTGATGCTTCAAATGCACCTACTTCCAAAACAGGAGCAGCAATTCGTAAACAAGCGCCTATAGTTGTTAATAACCTATTGCAAGTAATGGATAATGAAATGTTGACGCATCATTATGATGGTTATACTTCGTGCCCTATCGTTACCGGGTACAATAAATTAATACTTGCCGAGTTTGATTATAATAAAAAACCAAAAGAAACATTGCCTTTTAACCAGGCCAAAGAACGAAGAAGTATGTATATTTTTAAAAAAGATTTATTACCTAAAATGTATTGGTACGGTATGTTAAAGGGTCTTATGTAAATAACAAGAGTGTACAGAAAATAACCATTTTCTGCACACTCCCTTTTTATGTCTAAATAGGTAGGTATATTATATGATTGAGTGTTCAAAAACCCAACAAAAAATCTATGTTCATAAAAGACCTTAGAATTAAGTTATGGTACACTGAATGTGTATATAGGAGGTTTGTATTTTGAAAATAGGTTATGCAAGAGTTTCAACTGGATTACAAAATTTGAATTTACAGGAGGATCGATTAAATCAATATGGTTGTGAAAAAATATTTAGTGACCATATCAGTGGTTCAAAAAGTAAAAGACCTGGTTTAGATAAAGCAATTGAATTTGCGAGGTCAGGAGATACGATTGTTGTTTGGAGATTAGACAGATTAGGACGTAATATGGAGGATTTAATCACATTAGTTAATGAGCTTAACGAACGAGGAGTAAGTTTCCACAGTTTAGAAGAAAATATAACGATGGATAAATCAAGTTCTACAGGACAATTATTATTTCATTTGTTCGCAGCATTTGCAGAATTTGAACGGAATTTAATTTTAGAACGTTCTTCAGCAGGCCGAATTGCAGCACGTGCTAGAGGACGCTATGGAGGTAGACCAGAAAAATTAAGCCAAAAAGATTTAAATTTACTTAAAACACTTTATGATAATGGCACACCAATCAAAACAATTGCGGAGCAGTGGCAAGTTTCACGTACAACAATTTATCGTTACCTCAATAAATTGGAGGATAAGGAAGATGAAAAACAAGGAGAAGTATCTAACTAATTTTTCTGAAGCCAAGCGTAAAAAAGCTACTCAAAAGTACAATATTATAAAACCTTTTATCTTGGGCGAACAATCTTTATCAACCATTTCAAAAAGTAAAGGTATTGCATTAAGTACACTTTATAGATGGAATAAATTATATAAGGAACAAGGACTTACTGGTCTAATTCATAATACAAGAGTTGATAAAGGTGAGCGTAAATTAGAACAAAACATAATTGACGAGATTAAACGCCTTGCACTTAAGAATAAAAGAAATAGTATTGCTACAATTCATAGGAAAATCGCTAATTATTGTATAGAGAATAATTTTGATAAACCAAGCTACAAACAAGTTTATAGTATTATTAAAGCAATGCCTAAGTCTGTTATTGATTTCTCTCACCAAGGTGAAAAATACTATCAAAATAAGTACGATTTAATACAAATAAGAGAATCCTCAAGACCCAATGAAATATGGCAAGCCGACCATACTTTGCTAGATATTTATATATTAGATCAAAAAGGTAATATCAATAGACCATGGCTAACCATTATTATGGATGACTATAGTCGTGCCATTGCAGGCTATTTTATAAGTTTTGATTCTCCTAATGCTCAAAACACAGCATTAACACTATACCAAGCAATATGGAATAAGAATGATACCAACTGGCCAGTGTGTGGTATACCCGAAAAATTCTATACAGATCACGGAAGTGACTTTACCTCAAATCACATGGAACAAGTCGCTATTGACTTGAAAATAAATTTGATGTTTTCAAAAGTTGGTGTCCCTCGTGGTCGTGGAAAAATAGAACGCTTTTTTCAGACAGTTAACCAAATTTTCTTAGAACAACTGCCTGGATATATAAACAATAGTGATATTCCTAGTAATTTAATAAATTTTCACAATTTTGAAGAAAAATTACGTTACTTTTTAATTGAAAATTATAATCAAAAAGAACATAGTGCTATTCATACCACGCCTATCA
>NZ_JAESKU010000010.1:0-301 GCF_017892255.1 Staphylococcus sp. GDY8P94P | reverse complement strand
AAACACTTAAAACAAAATATTACTAGTCCAAGTACCACGGAATTAATTAAGGAAGAAAAAAATTGTGGTTATTCACCTCAAGAAACGACTAAAAACGTCAATAAATTAAAGAGGTATCGTAATGACTAAAAATCAGAATTTTATTGAAACGAAAGAGTATAAACGGTTTGCTGAATTTTGTGACGCTTGCATTAAATATCAATATATTGGTATCTGTTATGGTCAACCTGGAGTTGGGAAAACTTTATCTTCAAGATATTATACAAATTGGGATACTATCGAAAAACAAGTTAACCATAGA